>JBFMHL010000134.1:0-6605 GCA_040753055.1 Thermodesulfobacteriota bacterium
ACCCTTTCTTTCTCCATGAAAGAAAGGGTTCCCCCAATAAGCCAGTTCGGTCAGTTTTCCGTTCTTTTCGCGAACACCTCGGGGTTTAGGCAGGTGGGGCCGGGGCGGCCGTGGAGCATGGCCAGGAGGTTCTCCGCGGCCAGGGTGGCCATGCCGCTACGCGCCCCTGCGGTGGCCGAGCCCGTATGGGCGGCCAGGGCCGCGTTGGATAGCCCGGCCAGGCCGTCGGCCATCCGGGGTTCGTTCTCATATACATCCAGGCCCGCCCCTGCGATCCATCCTTCCTGGAGCGCCTTCACCAAGGCGTTTTCGTCTATTACGGGCCCGCGGGCGGTGTTGATGAGGTAGGCGGTCTTCTTCATGGCCGAGAGCGCCTTGGCGTCGAACAGGTGCCGTGTCTCTGCGGTGAGCGGGGTGTGGATGGAGATGAAGTCGGACTCGGCCAGAAGCTCGTCGAAGCCGACCTTGCGGGCGGAAAGCTCGCGTTCCAGGACCTCGTTCCTTCCCCGGTTGTGGTACAGCACCTTCATGCCGAAGCCCCGGCCCTTGAGCGCCATGGCCGTTCCGATGCGGCCCGCGCCGACGATTCCCAGGGTTTTTCCCGAGACGCCGCTCCCGATGAAATGAAGCGGCGCCCAGCCCGCCCAGCGGCCGGAGCGCATGGCCGCATCCGACTCCACCACCCTGCGGCAAACGGCGAACAAAAGCGCCCAGGCCATTTCCGCAGTGGCATCCGTGAGCACGCCGGGCGTGTTGGAAACCCCCACCCCGCGCTTCGTGGCTTCGGCAAGCGAGATGTTGTCTATTCCCACGGCATAGTTGGCATAGGCCCGTACCCTCTTGGCCGAGTCGAAGAAGGCGGCGTCAATTTTTTCGGTCAACAGCCCGATGACGCCGTCCGCTTCGGCCGCGAGGGAAAGGAGCTCCGGCCTGGTAAGGGGTCGGTCCTCGGGGTTCATGGTCACCCGGCACTCCGCTTGCAGGAGCTTCAGGCCGGCCTCGGGGATCGCCCGGGTGACCAGCACGGAAAAAGGCTTCTGGGCTTCGGTCAATTTGGTTCTCCTTGTGATGGGGCAAGGAATCGGAGAAGGCGGCGGCTCCCGCTTTTTGTAACGGACAACAAAACCCGCGGGCAAGCAAAAAGCCCCTCCGGCGAACCACCGTGCCCACCTCTTGCGGCCTGGGCACAAAAAAAGGTATGGTACGATTTCCCCGTTCCGCCGCACCCCCACCGCAAAGGGAATGATCCTATGGCCGAATCCGGCGCCGTTTCCCAGGACAAACGCAATATGGGGCTACTGGCCGCAACCGGAGTGGGCGTCTCCGGCATCGTGGGAGGAGGCATCCTGGTGCTCGCCGGGGTGGCCTTCGCCAAGGCCGGTCCTTCCGCCATGGTGGCCATTGTCCTGAACGGCGGCATCGCCATTCTGACAGCCCTCTCCTTTGCCGAGATGTCCACGGCCTTCCCCCAATCGGGCGGCCCCTATACTTTCGCCAAGAAGGTCCTGTCGGTGCGCGCCGCCTTCGGCGTGGGATGGGTCCTGTGGTTCGCCTACATGGTCTCGGGGGTGCTCTACGCGATGGGCTTCGCCTCCTACACGGTCATGGCCGTGCAGGACCTGGCGGGACGGCTGGGCATGGGAACCGCCCCCTGGCTCTCGGAGCGGCACGCCCAGGTGGTCATCGCGCTCTGCGCCATCGGGTTCTATACCTTGCGGCTCTCCCGAACCGCGGCCGCGGGCGGCCAGATCGCCTCCATAGGAAAGCTGGCCATCTTCGCCGTGGTCATCATCGGCGGCCTGGTGGCCCTCTCCATCAAAACCTGGGAGCACCCGGACGAGGTGGTGCGCCCGCTTTCGCCCTTCTTCTTCGGAGGGGCCACGGGCCTCATCGCGGCCATGGGTTACGCCTTCATCGCCCTGCAAGGCTTCGACCTCATCGCGGCCGTGGCCGGTGAGGTGAAGGACCCGTCCCGCAACATCCCCCGCGCCATGCTCTACTCCCTGGGAGTCGCCCTGGGCATCTACATTCCTCTCCTTTTCTGCGTCTGCACCGTAGGCGTGGCCCCGGGCCAGAGCGTGGCCAGCCTGGGCCAGACCCACCCGGAAACCATGATGGCGCTCGCCGTCCAGAACTTCCTGGGCTCCTTCGGGTACCTCTTAATCGTCCTGGCCGCGGTGCTGGCCACGCTGTCGGCGCTGGCCGGATGCATCCTGGGCGCGTCCCGGGTGGCCCAGACCATGGCCCAGGACCGGACACTCCCCAAGATCCTGCGGGTGGAGAACCCCAAGCGCCACACGCCGGTCATGGCGCTCTACGCCACGGCTCTTACGATGGTCACCATCCTGGCCATGGTGCCCAACCTCTCCTCCGCGGGCGCGGCAGCCAGCCTCATCTTCCTGGTTTCCTACTCCCTGGCGCACCTGACGGCCTACCTCGCGCGCAAGCGGGCCACCACCCCCGCCCCCTTCCAGACCCCGGCCTTTCCCCTGGTTCCGGTGGTGGGCGGCGGGCTCTGCGCCTTCATGGCCTTGTTCCAGGCCGTCACCGTGCCCTCCGCAGGGGGCGTCGTCTTGTTGTCCATGGCCGTGGGCGGGCTTCTCTACCGGGCGCTGTTCGCCGACCGGGCCGAGACCCTGGACGCCTACTCCGAAGGCGCCGATCCATCGCTGGTGGCCCTCCGGGGGCGCAACCCCCTGGTCCTGGTCCCCCTGGCCAACGAGAAGAACGCCCAGGCGCTCACGGCCGTGGCCGGCTCTTTGGCCCCGCCCCTGGCCGGCAGGATCCTGCTTTTTACCGTCATGAAGCCCCCGGAAAGCCCGACGGCCGACCAGCCCCCGGAAACCCTGCGCACCGCCCAGGAGGTCCTCTCCCGGGCGTGGACCACATCCTTCCACAACGGCTACTCGCCCGAAGCTCTCATGACCGTGGCTCCGGCCCCCTGGCCCGAGATCGCCCGCGTGGCCCGCGCCTACCACTGCAACCTCCTGGTTCTGGGGCTTTCCCGCCTGGACCGGCGCGAGGACACCAAGAACCTGGAAGCCCTTTTCGCCAAGATGGACTGCGATGTGGCCGTGCTGCGCGCCCCGGAAGGATGGCGGCTCTCGGAAACGCGCCGCGTCCTGGTGCCCGTGGGCGGCCGCGGCCCCCAGGACGAGCTGCGTGCCCGCCTGCTGGGCAGCCTCGTCCGCACCGGCCAGCGCGAGATCACCTTTCTGCGCATCATGCACCAGAACTCCACGGATGCGGAGATTGCGGCAGCCCGGGAGGACATCTCCGAGATCGCGGCGGAGGAAGCGCCCCAGGCCCCCCGGATCGTCGTGGACAAAAGCCCCGACGTGCCCGGAACCATCCTGGCCGAGGCCGAGAAGGCAGACCTTTTGGTCCTGGGCATGCCTGCCGACTCGGGCCGCAGAACCCTGGGCGACCTGAACCGCCAGATCGCGGCCCACGCCAAGTGCGCCGTGCTGCTCATCGCCAGGGGAAGATAAACGCCCAAAAAAGTGAAAAGATCCCGGGGAAACCTTCAGCCAACCTATGGAGTGGTGCAGGCTGCCCTCGGGGAGCCGAAGGGCGTTCTTGCAGGTCGGTGCCAGAAGTCTCCGCCAAATCCTCGCCATCGGACTGCTTCAGCAAGACAAAGGGAGGAACCATGTGCAGGTCGTTGTTGTCGGGCGTCTTGTCGGCAATGGCGGCGGTAGCTCTTTTTCTTACCTGTACCCCGGCGATGGCCGGGCTTCATGACGACAACGGCAGGCTGGTCACGCCTTCGGAGGACATTGACACCACCTACCAGGACTGGATGGGCCAAAACAAGCAGGCGCTGGCCGGGCTTGCGTTGAATCAGGTGCCGCTTCTGGGCAGCCACGATGCCGGCTCCTACGGCGTGAACCGCGACAGCGAACCCTGCCGGGCCTGCCGCACCCGGGACGGTGGCTACGTGACCCGCAAGCCGCGAGGGGACGACATCTCCAGCGCGCGGAGCCAGTCCACGGACATCCTGAACCAGCTCCGCTACGGGGTCCGCTATCTGGACCTGCGGGTTACCAAGCAGGACGGAGAGTACTGGATCGAGCACATCTTCCTGTCCGCCAAGGTAACCGGCCACGGAGGGATGTTCTGGCAGATCAAGGAGTTCCTGCGGCAGCATCCCGACGAGATCATCGTGCTCAGCAACCATGCCCTGTACGAGCACAAGGGAGGCATGAACGAGCGCGAGACCGAGGAGTGGTACAAGTTGGTGCAAAGGGAGTTCGGGGACCTCCTGGTCCCGGCCGGCAGCTTCTCCGCCGCCACCCTGGGAAGCATCTGGCAGGGCAAGGGGCGGCTGGTGTTCTACGGCGACGCAAAGCGCTTCCCCGAGCCCTTTTTATGGGACGAGTCCCAGGTGGAAGGGCCGTGGATGGACCAGAAGAACCCGGAGCGGCTGTGCCAGGAGCTTTCCTCGGAGCTGGCGGGTTGGGCCAAGGGAGAGGCGGCGTCCAAGATGCGGGTGCTCGAGGCCTTCACCACCACCCGGAAGAAGATCCGCGAGGCGGAGAAAACCAACCGCCTGATCCGGGAGCGCCTGAAAACGGTTTGGCTAAACGCTCCCGTCACGGTGGTCCAGGTGGACGACGCGGTGAACTCGGGGCTGATGCCGATTCTGGTGAACCGGCTTCCGGGAGCGAACCCGACAGGAGGAGGCAATTAGAAGCTATCTCAAAAATAAAAGGGAAAGGATTTTGCGGGGGAGGGGGGAAAACCCCTTTTGAAAAAGCTGGCTTTTCCCCCTCTCCCGCACCCCCTCCCCCTTTTCCTCAAAACTTTTTACTCCAAGTGAAAAGGCAGCCATTCAAGGTTTAGTGTCCAATATAACACCAAAAGTCTCTTTCGCTGGGAAAGAAAATAATATTTAAAAATCTAATAAGCTTTATAGATAAAGTATGTTGAGATGAGTCCTAGTACAACGGGAAATAGGGAAGCGGATGCAGCCAAGGGGCCGCAGGCAATGCCGGCGGCCCCTTGGCTTATAGAAGCAGAAGAGAAAAATGCCGATGAATCGGGGCTCCCGGCGGGGCCGTCGCTTGGTTCGATTAGAAGCTGTTTCATAACCCCATCTGACGTCCCAGGGCGGCGTTCCGGGCCTTCTCAAAATGCTCACATACAAACTGTATGCTCCGCTTTTTCGTCGGCCCGCGCCTTGCCCTGAAACGTGATCCGGGGTTATGAAACAGCTTCTACTAAAACGTGAGGTCCGAAAACGGGATTGCAGAATTACGTAAAATAATGTATTGTGTTAATAAAACAAAAAATTGAGCCGGGTTTGCAGCATGAACCAGCGGTAAGTGAAGGGATGCTTTTACATAGTTTTTCTGCCAAGGGATGGAAGAGAAGAAGGATAGTGCGTCAACTCGACCGGAAATCTGGATGTACCCCGCTTGCGGCATTCATGTTTGCATGCACAACGGGTAAAAAGCTCAATGGAGGAAACGATGACCTCGGATAGAGTAGGGGTAATAACGTTCTTCGGGATCCTGGTTCCCGGTGCGTATTTGGCCGGGATCATTATCTTATGTATTTCCAGCGGGATTGAGCTGTTCGGACTGCAGGGGCACAGCCACCTTATCAAGGTTTTGTCCCAACAAACAGCGCTCTTTGCAGGGGTTTTTCTATTTGTTGCTTATCTGTTAGGGGTGCTTGTCCGCTTGTTCGCTCCAGAATTTGTTGATTTTATCAGTGAATGGTATTTGGTCCAGATTAGAAAAACCGATCATGATTGGGCCAAAGATAAATTTCCCTATGAATCAACACTACGTTCTCGTTTGCAAAATGATGGCATGGGGAAGATTACTGAACTGATGTCAAAACTCAATTCATCATATGGAAAAGAGAGGAATACACCCTTTTTTAATTATTGCAAATGGTTTATTGATGCAAATAATTCGGCACTATCTCGTCAAGTTCAAGAGGCAGAAGCTTTAGTGAGATTTCTTTCCGGAACTACTCTCGTTCTTCTCATAGCATTGCCGGTGGCTCTTTTCTTCATACCGATTTTCATAGCGAAGGGTTCATATTTAATCGTAATTCTCTATTCTGGCCTTCTGGCAATGGATACGATCAGCCTTTTACTAATTTTGGAAAGGTTTAAGTACCAACGGCGAAGGGAAGTCGTAATGGTATGGGGCTGTGTTTATCTGATTATCAATAGCAGGGATAATAGTGTGAAAGGCGTGCCAACTCCTGCTGATATGAATGCATTCTTCGGCAACAGTTAACCGGATGGGCTTGGGCCCGAAAACCGCAACTTTAAACGTCCCCAATTTAGCAGCGGGTAGCACTGTGGCAACTTGTTGATAGAGTACGAAGCACAGAACGACTTGTCGGTGTCACCCCAACCGCGGCACTCAGCCCGTCCTGTGCACCGGCCATTTTGATACGCGAGAGGAGATTATTATAAAATCCCCCCGGCCCCTCTTGGCCAAAGGGGGGAGATTTCGACTCGATAGCGCGGCTTGGGCTCTTCCCGGAGACACGCCTGCAAGAGGCCGGCGGCGAACCCAAGTTACGGCTTTCTTTTGGAAGGGGTTTGGGGAAACCATTTATTTCTCCACGAAAGAAAAAGT
>JBFMHL010000135.1:0-5474 GCA_040753055.1 Thermodesulfobacteriota bacterium
CGTACCTATTTTGGCAAGAACGTGTGGGATTTGGACCTTCCCGAATGCGCGCTCATCGCAGGCCTTCCCAAAAGGCCCACCGCTTACTCCCCGCTGGCCGACAAGGAAGCCGCCACCAAGCGGAGGGACACGGTGCTCTCCCAGATGCTGGCGGTGAGGGACATCACGCATAAGCAGTACGAGGCAGCGGTCCGCTTGCCGATCGAGCTGGCCCGGCGTAGCGACACGGGAGGGATTGCCCCGTACTTCGTGGAGGAGGTGCGCAAGGAGCTGGAAGACGCGCTCTCCGATCAGCAGCTCTATCGTTCCGGCCTCACGGTGATCACCACCCTGGATACGAAGCTCCAGCCCCTGGCGGAGCAAGCGGTGAAAAAGGGTGTGGAGGCCCTGGCGGAGCGGGTGAGCGCAGCCCAGAAACCCGTGGGGTCCCTGAACGGCTCGCTGCTTTGCCTGGACGTGGCCACCGGCGAGGTGCGGGCCATGGTGGGCGGAACGGACTTCAAGAAGAGCTTCTTCAACCGGGCGGTCATGGCCCACCGGCAGCCGGGCTCCTCCTTCAAGCCCATCGTCTATGGCTGCGCCATTGAAAAGGGCCTCACCGAGTCCAGCCGCCTCCTGGACGCTCCTGTAAGCTATCCCGGAGGAAAGCCGGGAAGCACCTGGGCTCCCCAGAACTACACCGAGGAGTTCGAAGGCGAAATAAGCCTCCGGCGCGCCCTGGCCATCTCCCAGAACATTCCGGCGGTGCGGCTGGCCAACCAGGTCCGCATCAGCTCCGTGGTCCAGTTCGCCCACCGCCTGGGCATCGAGTCCAACCTGCCTCCCTACCTGAGCCTGGCCCTGGGCTCCTCGGAACTCACCCTGTGGGAGCTCACCTCGGCCTACTCCGTGTTTCCCAACGGCGGCGTCTGGATTTCCCCCCACATGATCCGGGAAGTCAAGGACAAGGCCGACCGGGTCATCTTCCGGCCCACGGTGGAGCGAAGGGTGGTCATGAGCGAGGAGGGCGCGGCCATCATGGTGGACATGCTCCGGGCGGTGGTGACGGAAGGAACCGCGCGGAGCGCCAGCAACGTTCCCGGCCCCATCGCGGGGAAAACCGGAACCACCAGCGATTACAAGGATGCCTGGTTCCTGGGTTTCTCGCCGGATCTCGCCGTGGGCGCGTGGGTGGGAAACGACAATGCCACGGCCATGCCCAAGGGGGAGACCGGAGGACGCGCGGCCTTGCCCCTCTTTGCGGACTTCATGACCAGCGTTTTCAAGGAGCAAAGCCCGGGGCACTGGCGCGTGCCCGCGGGCATGGTGCGGGTGCGCGTGTCTGCCGTTTCCGGGCGCGCCCTGGCCGAAAACGAGCCGGGGGGCGTATATGCCCTCTATCGCAAGGGGACGGAGCCCAGGCTGCCCGGGGCAGCGGCTGCCCCGAACTCGGAAGAGGGCAAGGTGCCGCCCGCGCCCGGCGCAGGAGTAGGGGATTAGGTTCTGCAGGGAGAACTCAAGAAAAAAGAGGAAAACGATTCGCCTCCCGGGTGTTGGGCAACCGCCGTTTGAGGGGGGAACAACCGAAGCTGATTCACTCGCACGAAAGACCGAAAGGGAAGAGATGATCCGTAAGGCAAACGTGGAAGACGTCCGGGCCATATACAATCTTTTGCACGTATTCGCGAAGGACGCCGAGCTTCTGCCCCGGCCCCTGGGCGAGCTCTACGACCATATCCGGGACTTTTCGGTCTTTTTGGACAATGCCACCGGCGAGATGCTGGGCTGCTGCGCCCTGCACATCTGCTGGGAAGACCTGGCCGAGGTGCGGTCGCTGGCGGTGGACAGAACGCGTTGGGGCAAGGGGATCGGGGGGCGCCTGCTGGAGTTCGCGCTCACCGAGGCCCGGGAGCTGGGCATCAAGAAGCTGTTCACGCTCACCTATCGGCCGGGCTTTTTCGAGAAGCACGGGTTCGCTCTCACCGACAAGGGAAATTTGCCCCAGAAGGTCTGGGCGGACTGCTTGAAATGCGTGAAGTTCCCGGACTGCGACGAGATCGCCATGATCCGGGAGGTGTGAACGGGGGGCGGCTCTGAACGGTTAGGTATAGACGAACGAGGTCCCGATGGGCGGGAAGTTGCGCACCCAGGGCTTGGGAAGGATCTGCTCCGCGTCTATTGAGAGCCAGTGCACGTCCGGATTCAGCTCGCGCAGCTTGCCGTCTTCGGGCGGCCGGGCGTGGCTGGTGCGCTGATAGGTGGTCCGGAAAAGTACCACCACCATGGCTTTTTCCCGGGCCACCACGTAGTTCTTCTGAAAGGTTTCCCAGGATATCCCGTTTTGCGAGGCTGCCTGGGCCGCGGTTTCCTGACCCATCTTCAAAAGGATGGACTTGGAGACGTCGTGCTCGGCAAGCCGCGTAAGCGAGCGGGTTTCCGAGCTCGCCACGTATATGGTGCTGACGCAGGGGAGCTTCTTCAGGTACTGGGCCGCGACAATGGCGGCGGTCCTGCGCCCGCCGGCCATGAAGGGAATCCCGTAGAACTCGAAGAACTTCTTCTGCAGGTCCTCGGCGTACTTCTCCCCCTTTTCATACAGATCCTTGGAGATGTAACGGAGCTGCCTTCCCAGGTCCTCCGCGGCGTCGGCGATGGGCCAGTCCACCCGGACATGGAAGTGGGTGAGGCTGTAACGATTCCGCGCCTGGCTGGCCGGATCGCGCTGGATTAAAAGCGCATAGTCCACCGGCAGCAGGACCTCCAGGAAGTCGTAGAAGCGGGCGGAGCCCAGGTGGCGAAGGTTGCGGGCCACGGACAGGGAAAGGGGGATGGCCTTGTAGTTGAGCAAGTTGACCTTGGTGGCCCGGTTTTCGTCGAAGAAGCGGAGATACTTCTTGTGGATGGGCGGGATGCTGTCCTCCACGAAAACCAGCAGGAAGGTCCGTTGCAGGTCATGCTCCTCCTGGGGAATGCGGGAACGGGGCCGAAGCTCCTTTTTTTCCACAAAGGGGTAGGGGCGCCCCTGGGAAAGGAACTTCCGGTAGGAGCTCACCAGGCACTGGTAGATGAGGTACTGGTCCAGGTCGTCGCGCAGGACCTCGTAAACGGACCTGCGCAGCTTGTTCTGCACGCTCAGATGTTCCCGGTACATCCAGTGCGCGGACACGTATCCCCCATGCTTCTGCCTTGTTTTGTGCCGCCCTTACTCCACCAGTCCCGTGCGGGTCGCCGCCTTGTCCAGGGCCTCCACCGCCGGCAGGGTTTTTCCCTCCATCAGCGCCAGGAAGGCGCCGCCGCCCGTGGATATGTAGGTGATGCGGTGGGATTCGCCGGCGCGGTGGATGGCCACGTCCGTGTCGCCTCCGCCCACGATGGTGAGCGCATAGGAGTTCGCCACATAGTTGACCATGGCCAGCGTCCCCCTGGAGAAGGCGTCCATCTCGAAAACGCCCATGGGGCCGTTCCAGACGATGGTCTTTGCCGAGGCCAGGACCTCCGAGTACAACAATGCCGTGGCCGGGCCTATGTCCATGATCATCCAGTCCTGCGGCACCTCGCGGATGGGAACGATCTTGGTTTCCGCCTTGGGGTCGAAACGGTCCGCCACAACGGCGTCCACAGGGATGTAGAAGGAGATTCCCTTGCCCGTGGCCTTTTTCATCAGGCTGCGGGCTTCCCAGAGAAGATCGTCCTCCACCAGCGATTTCCCCACGTCGTAGTCCACGCTCTTCAAAAAGGTGCTGGCCATGGCGCCGCCGATGATGAACTTGTCCACGTGGTTCAACATGTTTTCCAGGGCGGAAAGCTTGCTGGAGACCTTGGCCCCGCCGATGATGGCCACCAGGGGCCTTGCCGGGTTCTCCATGGCCCGGGCGAAGTAGGAAAGCTCGCTCTTTAACAGAAAGCCCGCCACGCAGATGGGCACGTGCCGCGTGATGGCCACCACGGAGGCGTTTTTCCGGTGGGCCACGGCAAATGCGTTGTTTACGTAGACTTCGCACAGGGAAGCGAGCTTCTTGGCGAACTCGTCGTCGTTTTCCGTTTCTCCCTTGTGGAAGCGAAGGTTTTCCAGAAGCAGGACGTCTCCCGGCTTCATCTGGGAAACCATCGCCGCGACCTCGGGGCCGATGCAGTCGGGCGCCAGCTTCACTTCCTTTTTCAAGAGCCGGGAAAGCCTTTTGGCAACGGGTGCCAGCGAGAGCTCCGGGACCTTTTTCCCGCCCGGCCGCCCCATGTGGGAGGCGATGACCACCTTGGCGTTTTCATCCAGCGCGTAGTTGATGGTGGGGAGGATAGCCCGCACGCGGGTGTCGTCGGTGATGTTTCCGTTTCCGTCCAGGGGCACGTTCACATCCACGCGGATGAGGACGGATTTTTCGGAGATGTCGATGTCCTTCAATGTAAGCATGATCAGGTCTCCTTGGGACGGTCCGGAGCCGTGCTCCGGTTCCGCCGTGAGGCGATGCGGTGCAGATGCTTCTTCCGGGACCAGCGGGCGAGAAATCCGGTCTCGCCCGCGGCGACCTCCCTGTCCAGGCGCTCCCTGCCCAGGCGCGCCCTTTCCTCGGCCGCCGCGGCCGCCAGGCATGAGGTTTTCAAGGCGCAGGCAAGGCACTCTTCCGGAGATTGCCGCAGCCCGTCCGTGCCCATGGGGAAAACGCGAGCCAGGTCGCCGAAGCAGGAGGGGCGTTGCTCCGAGCCCCCCTGTGTTGAAAAATTCTTGCCGTCAGGGCTTTTATCCATGGAAATCATGTCCTTGCTCGGCCGAGGAGCTATTAGCACGTTTGCCTTATTTTCACAACAACCCTTTGCCGGCAAATGCTCGTCTTTCCTTGGCCCGCAAGCTTTTACTTGACGCTCGGACCTCCGCGTAATAGTGCACCTGGTAAAGGAGAGCCCATGAACCCGAAGCTTCCCTCCGCCATAGCGGATTTTCACGTACACCTTTTTCCCGACCGCTTCTTCGACGCCATCTGGAAACGCTTCGTTTCCGACTACGGTTGGAATGTCCTGCACAAGCTTTACTGGCGGCAGTGCGTGGACTTTCTGCATGAAAAGGGCGTCAGCCCCATCGCGTTTTCCAACTACGCCCACAAAAAGGGGGTCATGGGGCCGCTCAACGAGTTCAATCTCCGCGTCCTGGAGGAAACCACGGACTGCTGGTGCTTCGCTGCATTCCATCCCGAGGACGAGGACGGGCTCGCCATGGCCGCGGACGTTCTTTCCCACCCGCGGGTGGCGGGCATCAAGCTCCAGCTCCTGGTGCAAAGGTTTTACCCCCAAGATCCGCGTCTTTTTCCCCTCTACGAGCTGGTCATGGAAAAGAACAAGCGGATTCTTTTCCATGTAGGAACCGGCCCTGTGGGAAATCCCTTCGTCGGGGCCGACCATTTCGAGAAGGTGCTGCTGCGCTATCCGGCGCTTCCCGCCATCGTAGCCCACATGGGAGGCCTGGAGTACGGGGCCTTCCTCGCGTTTCTGGACCGCCACCCGGG
>JBFMHL010000136.1:0-5365 GCA_040753055.1 Thermodesulfobacteriota bacterium
CTAACCCAATGCTTTAGCGCGGATAGAAAATACAAATAGTATCTATTTTCATTTTCGGGCAAGAGGAACTCCTTCCATCCTGGGCGAGACATTGCACGGGAAGGCAAACCAGAGCCCGGCGAAAAAAAAGCAGCCACAGCTTTGTGAAATTTTATTTCACTTTGCCCTGTTTTAGGGACTCATACAACCGCAATAAGTGAAGCTACATTTCATTTATTGCTTGACAAGTGAAATATTACTTCATTATCCTGCCAAATATGAAACGCGGTCAAATTACCCAACTGGCAAAGGCTACCAGCGTAAGCGTGAGCATGATCGCCCAAATCATGAGAGGCGAAGCACGCCCTTCCCTGGACCTTGCGGAAAAGCTTGCCGCGGTCACGGGCACGGAACCCCTGGTGTGGATGAAGAGGAATCCCGAAGCCATCGAAGCCGCAGTGGCCGCCGCCGAGAAAGCGGAATCGGAGCGCCTGGCGAAGCTTTCGCCCATGAGCTCCGAGGCCCTGCGCCTGCGGGGCCATGGTCAGAGCCTATTTCAAACGGGTCAAGACAAGCAATAGTAACCATTAACTAAAGTTCTTGTTTCAAGCCGCGGGGAAGGCCCCCGGCCCCGGCTTCCGCCAGGGCGACGAACAACAAGGAGGCGACGATATGAGCGGACGTTGGGAGACCTTGTTAAACCAAATGCTTCCGGCTCCGGAGCACCAGGAGGAGCTGAGGCGCTTTTTCCGGGCCTGCCTATGGCCGGAGCACAATCGAAGCTACCCATACGGACTCGTGCTTTGCGGTCCGGGCCTGGGGAAGTCCACGACCGCCCTGCTTCTGGAGCGGCTCACGGGCAGGGAAAGGACGAGCTACCTTTCCTTTTCCGACATCCAGCGCCCCTTCAAACGGCTGGATCTGATGGGCAAGCTTCTGAATTTCTGCGGCGAACCGGAGCCCCGGGGCATGAAACCGGAAGTGCTGGCCTTTTTAAAAGCCGCCATAGCAGGGGAAAGGATTTCGGCCGAGAAGAAGTACTCCCCCCTCTACTCTTTTCCAGTGACGGCCAAGTTCCTGTTCGTGTGGAACACGGATTTCACCGCCAACGAAAAATACGTCGGCCTGGCGAATCGGCTTCGCGTGCTGCCGGTGACCTTCCGGCCTTCCAAGCCCGATCCGAGGCTCAACGACAAGCTGTGGATGGAGAAGGAGGAAGTCCTGGCGTGGAGCTTGGGCCATAGTGAAGCCGCAATTTAAAGGCTGACCGGGCTCTACACATTGAAAACCTATTCGGGAAATAGGAGACGAAATCCGGAGATCAATTCCTTCATCTCCTTTTTCGTTACCATTTTAAGCAGATAGCCCTTTCCCGCAAAAGGGCTTGGAGCAGGATTTTGGCAATGCGCGGTTCGATGAGACTTCTTCTTGGCGAGAAGGTCATCCGTAAGGCCGTGGATATGCCAGGTTTGGCAAAACGGGCACCAAGCCTGGACTTCTTTCTTGCTTACGGGGAAGCATTTTAAAACCGGCAGATCGAGCTTTTCGGCCATCGTTTTCGTCCTTTTCGATAGTGGATAGAAATTACAGGGGAAAAGTACTTCCCAAAGCTAACAAGGCAGGTTTCAAGTGTCAACCATTAAGGACCTCATCATCCATGATATAGGCCAGGTAAAAACCATGCCTGTCCACGCATCGGCCGTTTTTTTGCTGGCAATGCGTGGGCAGACCATCTCCTCTCTTGCGGCCCGGGCCGGGGTGTCCCGCCAGGCGGCCAACGCGGACATCAACGGCAGGAAGCCCTGCCCCCGGTTCCGCAAGCAAGTCGTCGCCCTTTTCGGGTGCGTTCCCTGGGCGGGAGAAGACGGCCTGAAAGAAACGGAACAAAGCAAGGGGGGCCGCAATGCAGCCTGACCTTTCCCGCATCGCCGACGCCCTGGAGGCCGTGGACGCCGCGGCCAAGGCGTTCGGCTTGAAGCGCCTGGCCCCGGAGCTGGACAAGGCCTACTCGACCCTTGCCGCCGAGCTTTCGGGACAGCCCGGCTACAAGCTGGGAGTCTCCACCGCCGCCCTCATCATGGCCAAGACCGGGGACGTTAAGCCCCTCACCCTCCTGGCCGAAATGATGGGTCATGCCCTCATCCCCGTCTCCTGCCCCTGCACCCGCCCCGAATCCCTGCTTTCCGCCGCCGCGGCCGTGGCCAAGGAGTTCTCCGAGGCCGCGGCGGCCCTCGCCCATGCCATGGAAGCCGGCGAGGAAAGGGAGCAGACCCAGGCGCTTTGCGCCAAGGAGTTGTGGGACCTGGTGTGTGCGGCAGCTGCTGCCTGGGCCGCGATGAAGGGAGGCAAACCTTGAAAGTCGTCGCTTACCTGCGGGTGTCCACGGAAAAGCAGGACGCCGCCAACCAGGAGCTGGAAGTGCTCAAGGCCGCCAACGCCCTTGGGCTGGGCCAGGTGGAGGTTTTCTCCGAGACCGTTTCCGGCTGCAAGGACTGGCGGGAGCGGGAGATCGGCCGCATCGTCGCCGAGCTTTGCGCCGGGGACTGGCTGCTGGTCCCCGAGCTTTCGCGCCTGGGCCGCTCCACCATCCAGGTGCTGGAAATCTTAAAAATCTGCCAGGAGCGCGGCATCCATGTCTATGCGGTCAAGGGGACCTGGCGCCTCGACGGGTCCATGGCCTCCAAAATCGTGGCCACGATTTTAGCCATGGTGGCCGAGATCGAGCGGGACATGATCGCGGAGCGCACCCGGGCGGGACTTGCCGCCCGGCGGGCCGCAGGGGTCAGGCTGGGACGGCCCGAAGGCCCGGGCAAGAGCAAGCTTGCGCTTCATGAGGCCGAGATCAGGGCCAAGCTGGCCGCAGGGGTGAGGATGGCAAGGATCGCGGAGGATCTGGGCACTTCCCCCCGGAACCTGCGGCATTTCCTGAGCAAGCGGGGCATGGGAAAGGAGACCAAATGAACGACGCATTCGAGCTTATCGGCGTGTGGCGGGACGTGAAAAAAATCCTGCGGGCACAGGTTTCAAACCCGGAGTACGCCCGCTGGGCGGACATAGCATGGCTCATCAGCATGGGCGAAGACGCCGTGGTCATCGCCGCGCCCGGGGAGATCTCGGCAAAGCTCATGGCCGAGGACCTGGCCCCGGCCATGGCCCGGGCCTTTTCCACGGTGCTGCGGCGGCCCATGCGGGTGAAGGTGGAGATCCGGAAGCCCGCGCCGCGGGTGGTGCAGGAGCAGGCGGGGTTGGGGTTGGCGTAACAGGCATGTTGGGTCCGCAGCCGGCAAGCCGGCTTGCTTGACCCAACCTACTATCTACCTGCAATCACTATTAATTTCGCTACAATTGCTTCGTTCGAGGGGGAATCATGGCGGAAATGGTGGCTTTTTTGAACCGGCATCACCACGACCTGGTGGTGCCCTTTCTCTGTACCCTGGACGCGGTGCTATTTTCCGTTCTGGCCGTGGCCATCAAGCGCGGCTTCTGCGAGTGGACCGGCTGGGGACGCAAGCGTGATACGGAAAGGGGGCTCTGATGGGAAAGCGCCTCATCGTACATTCCGGGGGCCTGGACGGCTGGTGCTCCGCGGCCATCGCCGCCCTGGACGCCCGGGACAAGGGCCTTTCCGCGGGCTTGCTGGAGCTTGCGCCCGGCGAAAGCTTCCCCTGGGAGGCCCTGGCCGGCTTTGTCCCGGACCAAGACGAGCTTTGGCTCCTGGACCTCTCCCCTGCCCCCGTGGCCATGGGGGCGCTGCGGGCCAAGGCAGGCTTCCATTTGGTCTGGATGGATCACAGCCCAACCGCCATCCGGGACCTGGCCGCGCACTCGGACCTGGCCGGCGCACGCTCCGCCGAGCGGGCCTCCTGCCAGCTTGCATGGTCCTTCTGCCATCCCGGCACCTCATTCCCCTGGGCAGTGCGCGCAATCGCCGACCGAAGCTCAGGCAAGTTCCGCCTGGGCGACGACACGCACCATTTCTGCGCCTATCTCTCCGCCCTTTCCCCGGACCCGCGGGAGCGCCTGGAAAGCTTCTGGCTTCCCGAGCTCGCCGGCTTCGACCGGCCTGAGCCCAAGCTCTCGTTGGGAAAGACCTTCCACGCCGCCCGGATGCGGGACCTGCGCCGGATCGCCCTTTCCCTGGGCCAGCCCGAGGAGGGCCCGGACTTTTCCATCCTGACCGTGAACTTTCCGGGCTCCCCGGAGATGGGCCGCACGGCCCGGGATCTGGGATTCGACGTGTGCCACTGCTTTGTTGAAAAGCTTTTTGACGGCCGCCCGGCCCGCGTCCACCGCCTTTACTCGGACCAGGTGGACGTCTCCGGCATTGCCCGGAAAAACGGCGGCGGCGGGCGCAAAAACGCCGCTGGCTGGACGGAGCGGGGGCCTGCCCGATGAAACAAGGGGGGGAGCATGAAAAAGGAAGGATTCGGCCACTCGGTAGCCCGGGCGAGAAAACGTGCGGGCATGAGCCTGCGGGAGATGGCGGGACGGCTGGGGGTAGCGGCCTCCACGGTGAGCCGCTGGGAGCGGGGGACCCTGGCTCCCCCGGCCCGCAAGCGGGCAAGGGTCATCGAGAAGGCGGCCTCGTGCGCGTCGGCGCCCTGTGCCGGCTCAAAACCCGCGCCCAGGCGCCGGACTGCCGCTTTCGCATAGCAGGGATTGCGAACGCCTCCGGGTGGTTTTCCCACGACCTGTGCTGCTGCCCTGACTTCTGCGTCTTTTCCGAGCGGCTCTGCGCCCGGCCCTCCGGGGCATTCGCCCGCTGGGGCGTGATGGTCTCCTTCCCCGGGCTCTACGAGCTTTTCCCGGAGCTGACGTTTTCCGACCTTCCCCTCATCTGGAAAAATGTACGCGCCTACCACGCCCGCGGGGTGCCGGGCGCCGTGTGCTGGCGGGGGACCAAAACCTTGCGGCTCTTCATCGCAAGCCAGGGCTGGCTTGCCAGGAACGGGAGAACAAAGCTTGCTTAACGAGCTCGGAACCATCCACGCCTTTTCCGGGGCCCACGGGACCGGCAAGACCACGGCCGTCTTTTCCCTTGCGGCGCGCCTCAAGCGCGACCTTCCCCTGGCCCGGGTGGGCATCGTCCAGGAGGTCGCGGGCAAGAGCCCCTTCCCCATCAACCGGGAAACAAGCGAAAAAGGCCAGCTCTGGATCTTCTCCTCCCAGATCGCCGCGGAGCTTTCGGCCGCCGCCGACTTTCACCGCGTGGTTTCGGACCGCTGCGCCGTGGACGCAATCGCTTACACCCAGGTTGCGGGCTTCGACGGCCTGGCCGAGGCCATGATCGCGCTTTACCGGGAGCACCTGCCGCTTTACCGGGAAATCCGGGTGCTTTCGCCCCGGGCCGGGCTCCTGGTCCCGGACGGCATGCGGGACGTGGATT
>JBFMHL010000137.1:0-10406 GCA_040753055.1 Thermodesulfobacteriota bacterium
CAATCCCTTTCCCCCGCTATTGCCCCAGGCTTCCCGCAGGCAATGTCTGCGGCATCCGCCTCAGGCGCCCTCCCCTCGGGAAGGCCGGATCCTGTAGAAGAGCGCATACAGGACGGGGATGAAAACCAGGGTCAGCACCGTGGCGAAGAGAAGCCCTCCCATGATGGTGAGCGCCATGCCCTGGAAGTCGTCGTTGGTCAAGAGCGGGATCATGCCGAAGGTGGTGCAGAAGGCTGTAATGAGAACGGGCCGCACTCGTGTGAGCGAGGCCTTCACCACCCCCTGGAACCGGTCCCCGCCGTCCTTGGTCATGAGGTCCATCTCTCCGATCAGGATGACGGCGTTCCGGATCATCATGCCGATGAGCCCGTACATTCCCAGAAGCGCCATGAACCCGAAGCCCATGCCCGACACCAGGAAGGCGATGACGATCCCGATGATGGAAAGGGGCAGCGTCAGGAGGATGATGAGAGGGCCGCGCACGCCGTTGAAGAGCAGGATCACGGCCCCGATCATGAGGACCAGCGACAGGGGGAACTGGGCGTTCACCGAGTTGTTGGACTCGTTCTGCTGCTCGTACATCCCCCCCCACACCAGGGTGTAGCCCGGCGGGAACGCAATAGCCTTGAAGCGCTCCGCCAGCTGGTTGCGCAGGTCGGCCGTGGTGATGCCATCCCTGGGGTTGCACTGCACCGTGATGGTGGGCACGCGATCGTACCGCTGGATGATGGCGTTCTCCATCACCACCTCGCCCCGGCCCAGCACGGAGCACAGCGGGATGCTCTCCTGGCTGCCCTGGCCCCAGAGCGGCTCGTCGCAGAGATCCGGGGTGTCCAGCCGTTCCTGCTCCGGTACCCGCAGCAGGATGGGAAGAGTCCTGTTCCCCTCGTAGAAGGTTCCCAGCGCCGCGCCCGACGTCAGCCACTGCGTGGCCCAGGAGATGTCCTGCCGGCCCACGCCCCGGGCTGCGCCCGCGGCCTGCAGGAACTCCGGCTTCCAGACCGGTGTCTGGTTGCGCCAGTCATTGCATATATCCATGGTCATGGGGTGCCCGCGCATGATGCTTTCCGCCTGATCGGCCAGCCTGCGCAGGACCACCGGATCGTCCCCGGATATCCGGGCCGCGATGTTGTACATGGGCGCCCCGTACAAGGTGAACATGCCCACCATGGAAGTGGCCTGAGGGAGATTTTCGTGGATGAACTTCCGGGTGCGCTCAACCACATCCGGGACGCACTCCGGGTTCCGGGTGTTCACGATCAGGTTTCCGTAGCCTGTATCCGGCTGCTGGGGGATGAAGGAAAGCATGAAGCGCAGGGGACCGCTTCCCACGGTGGAGGTCACGGCCTCGATCTCCGGCCAGGAGAGGATCTCCTTTTCGAGCCGGGCCATGTCCGCGCTGGTCTGCTCGATGCGGGTGCCCTCCGGCAGCCAGTAGTCCACAACATACTGTGGACGGCCGGCGCTCCCGAAAAACACCTGTTTCATATACCCGAACCCGCCCATGGCCGCACCGAAAAGCAGGACCGTGACGATGACGGAAACAAGCCTGTGCCGGAGGCCTGTGTCCAGGATCCGGAGGTAGATCTTGTAAAAGCGCGAGGTATACGGCTTACTCCCCGCTTCCTTGGGGTTGGGCTTGAGGACCCAGGCGCTCATCACGGGAACCACCGTCATGGCCTGGATCCAGGAGATGGCCAGCGCTATGGCCACCACGTCGAACAGGGTCTTGCAGAACTCGCCCGTGGAGCTCTTGGCCAGGTCTATGGGCAGAAACGAGGCGATGGCCACGAAGGTGGCCACCAACTGGGGCCAGCCCGTGGCCCGGGCCGCTCCGATGCACGCGTCGGACGTGGAGAGCTTCCCGTCGCGGAGCCGGACCATGACGTTGTCCGTCACCACCACCGAGTCGTCCACCAGCATCCCCAGGACGATGATGAGGGAAGAGATGGAAACGCACTGCAGGTCGATGCCCATCCAGTACATCACGAGAAGCGTGCCGCAGATGTTTACGATGAGCCCGTTGGTGATGACCACCGCGCTCCGGTAGCCCAACGTCACCAGCAGGATGCCCAGCACGATGACCACGGCGAGGATGAGGGACGTGATGAAGACGTTGATGGTGCGAAGCACCATGTCCGACTGGAAGTTGACGATGGAGACGTTTAAGCCTGCGGGCATCTTGGCGGTCGTCTCCGCAAGCTTTTTCTTGACGGACTCGCCCAGGGCCACCACATTGCCGTGCGCGATGGTGGACACGCCGATGCCCACGGCAGGCTCCCCGTTGAAACGGAACAGCACCTCCGGCGGATCCACGTAGGCGCGCCGTATCTCCGCCAGGTCCCCCAGGCGGACCGTCGTCCCGCCCGGGCCGCTTCCCACCAGCAGGTTTCGAATGTCCGCGGTACGGGTGAAGTTGCCCGTGGGCGAGACCCGCAGCCGCCGGTCTCCCGCCGCCAGTTCCCCGAAGGGCACCACCGTGTTCTGGGCGGAAAGGGCCTGATACACTGCATCGGGGTTTACTCCCAGCGTGGCCAGCCGCTCCCGGGAAAGAATCACCTCGATCTGCTCGTCCTGGATGCCGAAGAGCGCGACCCCGGCCACGTCCGTACAGTGCCGGAGCTCCTTTTGCAGCGTCTCGGCGTAAATTCTCAGCTCGGACATGGAGAAACCCTTGCCGGTCAAGGCCAGGAACACGCCGTAGGTCCTGCTGAAGTGGTCCACCACCAGGCTCGGCACCGCGCCCTGGGGCATGAGATACTGGGCGTCATTGACGCGTTCCCGGAGCTCGTTCCAAGACTGGGGGATGTCTTCTTGGGGCAGGGAGTCCTTGAGATCCACGAACACGGTGGAGAGCCCCGGCTGGGACATGGAGCGCACATGCTCCACGGTGCCCATGGCCTCCACGGCTTTCTCCAGGGGCTCGGTAACCAGGAGCTCCACCTCCCGGGCCGATGCGCCGGGGTACTCGGTGAGGACCACGGCGGTGGCGAAGGTGACGCTGGGGTTGCGGAGCTTCCCCATCTGGAAGTAGGAGGAAATGCCCCCCAGAATCACCAGGAAGGAGAAGATCACCACGGTGTTCTTGTTGTTGATGGCCCATCGGCTGATGTTCATGATCCGTTCCTCGGGATGGAGAAGGAGTCGTTTCAAAGGCGCCGGAAAATCACTGGCCCGCTTCCCCGGGGGGAAGGAGCCGCACCTTGGCGCCCGGCTCCAGCTTGCTCTGGCCGGCCGTGATGACCCACTGGCCAGGCGAAACACCCGAAGACAAAAGCATGCTTCCCTCGCTTAGCCCCTCCACCCGCACCGGAACAGGCCGGGCCGCGCCCGCGTCGGCGAGCCAGACCAGGGTGCCGCTGTCCGGGCCGGCCACAATGGCGCTAACCGGAACCATGACCAGGCTTTCGGACGCACCGGTGGTCACGGTGATGTCCACCAGAGCATCCGCACCGGGAAGAACGGTCCCCTCCTCGGGAGCCGAGAAGGAAACGGTGAGGGGATAGGTGAACATGGGAGGCAGGGCGCTGGGGCCGATCCCCTTCAGGCGCGCGGGCACGCTCTTGCCCCCCAGGCCGGGGAAAACGCAGGAAAACTCCGCGAAGCGGTTCCTTTCCGCAAGCACGGACGCAGCCAGCTGAGCCCGCACCTCCAGGGAGGATGGGTCCACCAGGAGCACTACGGGCTGGCCCGCCTCCACGGTCTGGAACACATCGGCCATCTTGTCGGCCACTATGCAGTCATAGGGGGCCGCAAGATCGGTATGGCGGAGGTTCCGCCCCCCTTCCTCCACATTGCGGGACGCCATGGCCATCTGGTCCTTGGCGCTGCGGTAGGCGGCCCGGGCGCTGTCCAGGTCGCTGGTGGAGACGGCCTGATCCGCCCAGAGCTTCCGGACCCGCTCATACTGGCTCCTGGCGTCGTCCAGCTGGGCGCCGGCCTCGGCCAAGGCCTCCCGGGCCTGGTCCAGGGCGATCTGATAGTCCTCGGTTTCCAGCCGCGCGATGATCTGGCCCTTGGCCACCCTCTGGCCCACCGTCACGGAAATCTCCCTCACCAGGCCGGGCACGCGGAAGGAAAGCGGGGTTTGCCTCTCCGCCTGGACTACCCCCGGCAGCAAGCGATGATGCGCCGCCGGGAGCTTTTCCGCCTGGACGGCCTTGACCAGGATCGCTCCGCCGCCCGCCTCTTCGCTGCGGCCCTTGGTTCCTTCCTCGGCCGCGAGAACCGGAGTTGCGGCCACAAGGAACACTATGGCTGCTATGCACAGGCATCGCTTCATCTTGCTTGCTCCTCTTCCTTGGTTGCGCCGGAACCCGGCGCAGGCTCGACCCCACGGCCGCCCATACCGGCGGCGGATTCCTCGTTTCCCGACAGAGCGGCCGCGCCTCCGGCGGCTCGCTCCATCCCCTTCAGGGCCCTCACATACTCGTACTCCGCGAATAGGGCTTCCCGCTTCTGGAGCACCATTTCATCCTGGGCGTCCAGGAGGAGGAGGATGGAGATCACGCCCTGCCCGTAATCCTCGCGCGTCGCCTGGAAGTTCCGCTCCGCCGCTTCGGCGGCTTTCCGGGCCAGGCTGATGCCCTCGCAGGCCTGGGCGGTCGCGATGATGGCCGCGCGCATTCGTTGCTCCACCTGCCTGCCGGTCTCCGTCCGCATGTCCTCCATCTGCCGGATGGCCGCACTGCTTTTCCGCGCGTTCACCACCTCCGCTCCGCCGGAAAACAGGGGCCAGACCAGGTTCAAGGAAAGGCTCCAGTGGTTGTCGGAGTCCTCGGGAAGGGGGAAGGCCATGCCTTGGAAGTCGTCGTACTCCAGCTCCATGATATGGTAGTAGTCGAACTGGGCCACGGCGTCGGGAACATAGGGGCGGCGCTTGTGCTGGCCCTGCATGATCCGCTCGCCTTCCAGTGCCTTTTCCAGGGCGCTCAGCTCCGGGGAGGCGCTCCGGGCGTTCCGGATCATACGGGAGGTAAAGCTCGCGAAGCCTTCCGGCCTGGCGGCAAGCGCGGAGAAGCCGTCCACGGAGAAGGGCCCCCCTGATGCCCGGACATCCGAGAGGGTCCAGCGGGTTGCCAGGTCCTCTTCCCCCATGATCACGTTCAGTGCCATCAGGGCATTTTCCCATCCGGCCCGGGCCGCCAGGACATCCCGCTGGGCCTGGGCCTTCCGGGCCTCCCATCGAAAGACCTCTTGCTGGCCCGCGCTTCCCGCCGCCACCCGCTCCCTGGCCGTTGCCAGGTTTTCCTCGGTGAGATCCAGGTTGAGCTGGGCGATGGCCAGGCCCGAGCCCGCCTCCAGGCAGTCCAGGTACAGGCCGGCGGCCGCGAACGCGATGTCCAACTTGGTGGCTTCCAGGGACAGGGACGCCGCCTCCACCACCCGGCCGGCGGCCCGAAGCCCGGATATGACCGGATCGGAGAACAGCACCTGGCTCAGGTTGACTCCGGCCGTGGTCTGCCACAGGGGCGTGAACTCCATGGAGCGCTGCGCCTGGTTCTCATCCACGCGCACGTAGCCGGCCTGGCCCTCCACCTGGGGAAGCAGCTGGGTCAGGACCAGGTTCTTCTCCTGGCGCTTCACCTCCACCCCCGCCATGCTGGATTTGAGACCCGCATTCTTTTGTACGGCCCGTTCCACGGCGCTCTGCAAAGAAAGGGGTTCGCCCCCGGCCAGCGCAACGGAAACGGGCAGGTCCATGGAAGACGCCCCGGCCGGGAGCCCGAGAGCCGCAGGACGGCCCGGCGCCACGACATCCGCTTCCTCGGCCGTTTTCCACGAAACCGTGTACCCCACGGCCGCAGCCGCGGACTCGTCAATGGCAAGCCGGGGGGACGGGGTGAAGACTCCGGAGACCTTTGCCGATTTGGGGTTCTCCAAAAATTGCGTAAGGCACAGGGCCGCATGACGCGCCAGGCGCTCGGTGAGATCCGGCCACTGGCCGGCCAGGGCCCCCGCTTCCACATCCGGGCGGCCTTCGCCCGAGAAGGCCCAGACGCCACGCGCGGAAAGCGCCTTATAGAATGCGGCCCGCCTTTCTCCGGCTAGGGCATGGCCCGGGCATACGTAGACGGCGCGAACGTCTTGTCCCAGCTCGGCAAGGCCGGCTTCCGCATCCGGCGAAAGGGGCCGGATCCGGGCGGACATCCCCTGCTTCCCGGCCGCTGCCGACAGGCGCTCCGCGACTTCCGGAAAAGCCTCGAGGAGAGTCCTGTCCGCCAGGATCAAGACGCTTTCCCTTTGGGCGCCCAGCATGCCCGCAAATGCCGCCAGGTCGGCCCCGACGCGGCCTTCCGCCCCGGCCGTCGCCAGACCGGGTGGAGCATGATCCGCTCCGGGCCGGACAAGCTCCGGGTCCAGAAGGAACACCGCCACCAAGGGCTTGCCCATCTGCGGCCCCATGCCCAGGGCCTCCGCGGAGACGATATTGCCCAGGGCCACCACGGCGTTTGTCGCCTTGTCCTCCGCCGCGGCCCGGAGAGCCTTACGGGCTCCTTCGCGAGTCCTCCCGGCGGGAGAGTGCTTGAACGAAAGCTCCGCATCGTCTCCCGCAAGGGCCCGGGCGGAGGTCTCCACCTGCCGGGCCAGGGAAGCAAGGGCCGGGCTCTCCCCGTCGGAGAGGAGAGCCACCTTCTTGGCCGCGGCCGGGGCATTTCCCGCCCAGAGTGCGGCTATCAGGAGGGCCAGGCAAAAGAAGAGGGCCCTCCCGGCCCTCGGCGCTTTTTTCCATCTTCGTTGAAAAGGCTTTTCTTCCATGTCGTTCCTTGCCGAGTGGTTTCCTGAAAAGAGGTTCCGGTGCTCTTCCCCTGTAAGCGCCGGCACGCGGCGAATGCAGACGCAGAGAATCTCGCTCGCCGGCCCACCGGCCCTTTCCATGCGGAGAAGCCGGGAGGACCTTCAGCGGCAGGCCCTGCACACAAGGTGCCGCGCGTAACGCAAGACGTTTATGAAATGGGATGTGAGAAAGCCCGGTCAGCGCCGGTTTGCGAATAATAACGTCAACCCTCGAAAAAAGCGACCGAAAAACGACGAGAAGGCCGCTTTCATGGCCGGTCTCCGTCTATAGCGCACGACGGCGTGTTCCCGGCAGGCCCGGTGAAGGGGAAAGGAAGAGTCCTTGCTGGGAAGAAGGAGGGGAGAACCCTTTGGATGAAGCAGGACTTATTCACCCAAGCCGGCTCCGCCCTCCCGCCCCCCGGAAAACAAAAGGCCCTCGGAGGGTTCTCCGGGGGCCTTGCTTTTCCTGGTGGGCCGTACTGGAATCGAACCAGTAACCTTCTGATTAAGAGTCAGCTGCTCTGCCTAGTTGAGCTAACGGCCCGTAGCGCCAACCAAAGAGCGCACTTCTAACAACGGGGGCCCTTCTTGTCAAACACTTTTTCCGCTTTTCACTCCAAAATCCCGCTTTAAACGCGCGGGGCGCTCGAGCGCCATGAAAAGCGCTGCGATTGCAAGGCCTTGTACGCCCATTCGGTCTATCCGACCATCTCCTCCACGGCCTCGTAGGCCGCGGCCAAGGCTTCGGGAATCTTGGCCGGGTCGCTGCCGCCCGCCTGGGCCATGTCCGGCCTGCCGCCTCCGCCGCCGCCGGCCTTCTGGGCCACTTTCTTCACGATGTTGCCGGCATGGAGCTTTTTCCCCAGCAGGTCCTTGGTGACCATGGCGATGAACATGACCTTGCCGCCGTTCTCGGCCGCCAGCACCACCACGCCCGAGCCGATGCGGTCCCGGAACCGGTCCGCCGCGTCCCGCAAGGACTGGGGGCTGTCCGCCTCCGCCGTGGTGGCCAGGACCTTTATGCCTTTCACCTCGCGGACCTCGTCGGCCGCCGACTCGGATGCCTTGGCCGCCAGCTTGGCCTTGAGGTTGGCGATCTCCTTTTCCTGGGCCCGCACTTGGGCCAGGGCCTTCTCCACCTTGTCCGGCACGTTCTCGGCCCGGTCCTTGAAGAAGGCCGCAGCGCGGTCCAGAGTATCGCTCATGGCCTGGGCGCAGGCGACCGCCTCGGCCCCGGTCACGGCCTCGATGCGCCGCACGCCCGAGGCAACGCCCTGCTCGGAAAGGATCCAGAAGAACCCGATATCGCCGGTGCGGTCCGTGTGGGTGCCGCCGCAGAGCTCGCTGGAGAAGCCGCCCATGGTCACCACGCGCACGGTGTCGCCGTATTTTTCCTCGAAGAGCGCCATGGCGCCGGTTTCCCGGGCGCTTTTCGCGTCCATCTCCTCCACGCACACGGGAACGTTCTCCCGCACGCGCGCGTTCACGATGCGGCAGATCTCCGCAATCTCGTCACGGCCAAGCGCCGAGAAGTGGGTGAAGTCGAAGCGCAGCCGGTCCGCGGCCACCAGGGACCCGGCTTGTTTGGCGTGCTCGCCCAGGACCTGGCGCAGAGCCGCGTGCAGAAGATGCGTGGCCGAGTGGTTCCGGGCCGTGTCGCGCCTTTTTTCCTCGCTCACGCTCAGGGTGACCGTTTTACCCTTGGAAAGAGCGCCGGAGGCCACCCTGGCCTCGTGGAGGATGAGGCCCGTGGGGTCCTTGACGGCGCGAACCACGTCCACCGCAAGCCCGTCCGCCGAAATGGTCCCCGAGTCCCCGGCCTGGCCGCCCGCCTCCCCGTAGAAGGGGGTCCGGTCCGTGACCACCTGGATCGCCTCGCCTTCGCCCGCGCTCTCCACCTCCTGCCCGTCCTTGATGACGGCAATGACCCGGGCGGGCACGGAAAGGTTGTTGTAGCCCACGAACTCGGACTTCACGCCGCGGCCCGAAAGCGCCTTCACGGCGTCCGCGGCCCCGGCGAAGGACACGGTCTTGCGGGAGCGCTCCCTCTGCCGCTCCATGGCATGGGCAAAGCCCTCCTCGTCCACCAGGAGGTCGCGGCCCCGGACCACGTCTTTCACCACGTCCACGGGAAAGCCGAAGGTGTCGTATAGCTTGAAGATGACCTCGCCGGGAATGGTGCGCTGCCCCTTCTTCTCCATCTCCGCCAGGGTCTCGGCTAGGAGCGTAAGGCCGTTGTCCAGAGTCTCCCGGAAGCGGTTTTCCTCGTTCTCGATGACCGAGGTGATGAATGTTAGGCTCTTTAGGAGCTCGGGATAAGGCTTTTCCATGGCGCGGCACACCGCGGCGGCGGTCTCGTGCAGGAAGGGCCGGGTGAGGCCCAGCTGCCGGCCGTAGCGGATGGCCCGGCGCATGATGCGCCGCAACACGTATCCTTTGCCCTCGTTGGACGGGATCACGCCGTCGCCCACCAGGAAGGCCGCCGCGCGGCTGTGGTCGGCGATGACCTTCATGCACACGTCGGTGTCCTTGCCGTCCCCCAGCTTCTTACCGGAAAGTCGGGTGATGGCGTCCATGATGGGGGCGAAGAGGTCCGTCTCGAAGTTGGTGTGGGTGTTCTGGAGAACACTCGCGATGCGCTCCAGGCCCATGCCCGTGTCAATGCTGGGCTTGGGCAGCGACGTGAGCACGCCCTGGGCGTCGCGGTTATACTGCATGAACACCAGGTTCCAGATCTCGAGATACCGGTCGCAATCGCAGCCGGGCTTGCAGTCGGGCGAGTTGCACCCGAACTCGGCCCCGCGGTCAATCAATATCTCGGAGCAGGGTCCGCAGGGGCCGGTGTCGCCCATGGCCCAGAAGTTGTCCTTCTCGCCCAGGCGCACGATGCGCGCGACAGGCACGCCCACCTGATCGCGCCAGATGGCGTAAGCCTCGTCGTCCTTCTCGTAGACCGAGGCATAGAGCTTGTCCGCGGGCAGCTTCAGGACGTCCGTCAAGAGCTCCCATGCATAGGCGATGGCTTCCTTCTTGAAGTAGTCGCCGAAGGAGAAGTTCCCCAGCATCTCGAAGAAGGTATGGTGCCGCGCCGTGTAGCCCACGTTCTCCAGGTCGTTGTGCTTGCCGCCCGCGCGGACGCACTTCTGGCTGGTGGAGGCCCGGGTGTAGTCCCTCAAGTCCTCGCCCAGGAACACGCGCTTGAACTGCACCATGCCCGCGTTGGTGAACAAAAGCGTGGGATCGTCCGCCGGCACCAGAGAGCTCGAATCCACCACCCGATGCCCCCGGTCCCGGAAAAAGGAAAGAAAAATGTCCCGCAACTCGTCGCCCGTCTTCATCCGATGCCCTTTTGAAAAGATTGAAGAAAATATTTATGGGGGAAAGAGAGGAGCCATCCTTCCTTCCCCCGCACCGCCTACCCTTTTCGTAAAACCTGACTCTGCCCGCCTGGCCGGGAGTGTCTTGGACCGCAAGGCCCAGAACAAATTCGTTTCCGTTCTCTCCCGGTTGCGGCCGGGCTTCTTGGCGCCAACCTACCAGGCGTCTTGTCTGCCATCGCCTCCTGTTTGCCCCTGGCCCCTGCTCCCCCCATGGAGCAAAAAGTTTTACGGAAAAGGGGGAGGGGG
>JBFMHL010000138.1:0-5619 GCA_040753055.1 Thermodesulfobacteriota bacterium
CCGGGAAAAGCCCGACATCCTGGTTATGACCGGCGACTTCACGGATCTCTACACCCGATGGACCCCGGCCCGCGCCGCGCTGTTCCGGGAGATCCGACCCCGGCTGGGCGCCTTTGCCGTCACCGGAAACCACGAGGCCTATTTCGATCAGGGAAGGGCGCTTTCGTTCATCGCCGACGCGGGCTTCCGGCTGCTGCAGGGAACCTCCTGCGTGATCCGGGATGGAGGTCGCGATGTGATGGCCGTGGCAGGCGTGGACGATCCCGCCATGGGGCTAACCCAAAACGAGCGGGCCGTCCTCACGAAGGCCAGGAGCGGCGGGCTGTTCACCCTGTTCCTGAAGCACCAGCCCGTGGCCGCAAAGGCAACGCGCGGACTTTTCGATCTCCAGCTCTCCGGACACTCCCACGGGGGTCAGATCTTTCCCTTTCACTTGCTGGCCGCCATCCCCTACACCAAGCTCTCGGGCCGGGCGGATTTTTCCCAGGGCTCCACGTTGTACGTGAGCCGGGGTTCAGGGTACTGGGGCCCCCCCATCCGGATATTCGCGCCCCGCGAGATCACCGTGATCGATCTGGTGCGGAGGGGGGCCGAGGGACCGGACAAAGGCGGCGGGCAAAACCCATGAGAGACGAACCCAAGGCCGGCTTTGCCATGAGCGGGGGCTTTCCCCTGGCCCCGCTCTTGTTCCTGGCGGTCATCTTCTTCCTTAACTTCACGGGCCGCATCATCCTGTCGCCCTTGCTCACCTCGGTGGAGTCCGACCTGCGCCTGAACCACGGCCAGTCCGGTGCGCTTTTTTTCACTATCACCCTGGGGTACTTCGTTTCCATCCTGGGCTCGGGATTCGTGTCCGCGAAGATCGCCCACAAGGGAAACATCGTGGTCAGCTCCGTCTGCCAGGGGCTGTGCCTGGTAGCGCTCGCCTTCGCGACCAGCCTCTGGCAGGTGGCCCTGGCGCTCCTTTTCGTAGGGCTCTCCGCCGGGCTCTACCTCCCCTCGGGCATTGCGGCGCTGACCCTGGCCACGCCGCCGCGCCATTGGGGCAAGGCGCTTTCGGTCCACGAGCTGGCCCCGAACCTTTCCTTTGCCGCAGCCCCCCTCATGGCGGGCTATCTCTCCCTGCGCTTCGGCTGGCGCGGGGCTTTCGCCTTCCTGGGAGTGCTCTGCATCCTCTTCGGGCTGGCCTTCCAGCTCTTTTCCCGGGTGGGCGGAACCAAGGGGAGCATGCCGGCGCCGTCGGCGTTGCTGGCCCTCCTGAAGAGCCGCCACATCCACGCCATGATCGCTCTTTTTTCGCTGGGAATCGCGGGTACGCTGGGCGTCTATGCCATGCTGCCGCTTTTTCTGGAAAAGGCCCGGGGCATCCCCGTCCACCGGGTGAACGACCTGGTGGCCGCCTCCCGGGTCCTGCCGGTTTTCGCGGCCCTGGGGAGCGGGTTCGTGGCCGACCGCCTGGGAAGCGCCCGGACCATGGCCCTGGCCTTGTTCTTCTCGGGTTGCGGGATGCTGGCTGTGGGAGCTTTTTCGGGATGGGCGATGATCGCCGGGGTCATTGTCCAGCCCATCTTCGCCGTGGGCTTCTTCCCGGCCGGCTTTGCCGCGCTGGCCGCGGTGGGGGACGAGCGAAGCCGAGGCCTGGCGGTTTCGGTCACCATCCCCCTGGCCTTCCTTCTGGGGGGCGGGGCCTTGCCCTGGCTCATCGGGGTCCTGGGGGAGCACGGGCACTTCGGGCTGGGGTTCATGGGTAGCGGGGCCGCCTGCTGCGCCTGCGCGCTCCTGCTGGCTCCCCGCCCGGGAGGGAATGGGTGAACGGAGATATCCTCTCCCATCGGCAGGGATGGGGGCATGCCACGACAAGCGCCGGGGACCCGCCGGCGGAACCGGCTTGGTTCATCTAGTCTTTATTTAGAGGCGATCTCAAGAAGAATAAAGAAAGGCATTTTGCGGGGGAGGGGGGAAAACCCCTTTTGAAAAGA
The DNA here is from genome assembly GCA_040753055.1 of Thermodesulfobacteriota bacterium. Taxonomy (GTDB): domain Bacteria; phylum Desulfobacterota; class Desulfobacteria; order Desulfobacterales; family Desulfatibacillaceae; genus JBFMHL01. The sequence goes on from JBFMHL010000138.1 coordinate 1,980, forward strand.
GCGGCTTTTCCCCCTCCCCCGCACCCCTTCCCCCTTTTCCGCAAAACTTTCTGAACCAGATCCGAAGGCTGCCATTCGAGGCTTACGGCCCATAATAACTGGTAAAATTGTATTTTGGGGGAACGTGAATAGTATTGAAAAATAAAATACACTCCATCGAAAAACAATTTTTAGATAAGTCCTAGTATTTATTATGGATCAGATTGTATTGAAGAGGGCTTGGCTTCAGAAGGGCAGGGGGATCTGCAGGTAGGCGGTGAAGCACTTGCGGCACAGGGCCTTCTGGCCGGCCAGGGCCTCGCATACGGCCACGGCCACGTACTGCTCCCTCCTCCGGCACCAGCGGAAGTCCCGGGAGAGGGGCCTGGAGGCTGCTGTTTTCTTGGCGCGGCCGGATGGATTCATGGGGAGCTCGCAACGCTCGGGAAAAGCCGGGGCGGCTGGAAGAAGGCTTTGATGAAAGCCCGCTTCCCGCCGCCCGAGGTATTGGGAAGATAAGATCACCGCAGGCAAGACATTCTACTTGGTCGGGTGCTTGGACCGATACTCGGCCAGGCGCGACTGCACCTCCTCCAGGAGGGACTTGGGGTAGAGCTTTCCGGCCATCTCGTCCCACACCGGGCGGGTGAGGCTCTTCATCTTGGCAAGCTCGTCCGGGCTCATCTCCACCTTTTTCACGCCGTACTTGATCATGGCGTCCAGGCATTTCTGGTTGTCTATCCGGGCCAGCTTGCAGAACTCCTTCACCAGGTTGTAGCGATCCTTGGAAAAGGTCTCCTTGTAGGCCGGCGGAAGCTCGTTGTAGGCGGCCAGCGTCACCACGATGGGGCCGGGCGAGTAGCGGATCTTCACGGGGTTTACGTACTTCACGATATTGTACATCTGGGTCCCCACCATGAAGATGGAGGGCGCGATGGCGGAGTCGGCGATCCCCTGCCGGACCGCGGTGGGCGCCTCAGGCACGTCAATGGTGATGGGAACCACGCCCAGCTTCTTGAACACCTCGGCCTCCAGCTCCCCGTACCAGGTGAAGAACTTGGCCTTGCGAAACTCGTCCAACTTGTTCAAGGGCCAGCGGGTGGAATAGATCTGGTCGAAGTCCTGATCGCCCCACATGAGGAACTTCACACCGTACTTCTCCATCTGCTTGTCCATGGACTCGGTCATGGTGTCCTTGATGTAGTCCACCTCGCCGTAGTCGTTGAACAGAAAGGGGAGCTCGAAGACGGCGAACTCGGGGCAGAGCATGGTGGCGCCCTGGCCGGAGAACCCGCCTCCCTGGAGCTGGCCGATGGACATTTTCTTGATGGCCGCGTCCTCGTCGCCCATGACTCCGCCCCAGTAGATCTTGATATAGACTTCCCCGTTGCTCATCTTCTTGACCCAGGGCAGAAGCAGGTTGTTCACGTGGATGGCCCAGCCTACGCCCTTGGGAGCCAGGGTGGCCATCTTCCATATGTACTTGGCCTTTTCCGCGTCCTTGTCCTGGGCCAAGGCGGGTGCCACCGCCGCGCAGAGCAAAACCGCCGCCAGTACCAAACCCGCCAACCGCACTAAACCTTTACGACCGCTCATGCACCGGACCTCGCTTTCTATCGCCGGGCGGAAATCTGGCTTCCCGCTTCGGCAGAAGGTTGAAATTGTCTCCGGGCCTTTTGGGACGGACGAGGTCCGTCCTGGAAAAGACCGGGCCTGGGAGAAGTCGGATAAAAAGAAGGGAGAAGGCTACCAGCGATCCGTTACGATTTCAATATTTTTGTTCGGCAATGCGCGAGGCGGGACCGGACCTCCGGAGACGAAAGCTCCCGGAGCGCGTCCTTGCCCACCCAACGCGCCGACGGGCTATCCGAGCGCGCCAGCTCTTCGGCCAGGGCCAGAGCTTTTGCATGCAAGATAGCGTTTCGCTTGCCGATCTGTCGCAAGGCCCAGTTGATCGCTTTTTTCACGAAGTTGCGGGGATCGTGCGCCTGGGCGCGGATAAGCGGGAGGAAGGCTTCGAAGTCCTCGTCCGGAGCCTTCTTGTCGTGCACGGCCAGCGTGGCCATGAGAACGAAACCGGCTCTCTTTACAAAAGCCTCTTCCCTTGCGCTCCAGGAAACGGCCTTGGCCGGGGCAAACGGCGTGCGGTCGAAGAGTTTGTTCATCACCTGGTCGCATACGTCCCAGGAGTCGAGGCCGGCTGCCCAGTGCTCCATCTGCTCCTCCGTCACCCGGCCGGGTTCGTCGGTGAGGGCGGCCAGGATCCGGGCCTCGTGGATTCCCGTCTCCCAAAGGGCCAGCGCCAGATCGTGGCCGCGGCCGTACTCCCGGGCCATAGCCCGTAGCGCGGGCATGCCCACGCCCAGGGCATGGGGGGAAATACCGAACCGGGCCATGCCCGCGGCATTCTCCGGGTTGGCAAGGCTCCGAAGGCGCTCCACCGCCTCCTGCGCGCGGGCGGCGGCATCTATCTTTAGGGCCGATCCTTGCCCGTACCTTTTTCGCTTTCCCGGCAAGAGTCCTTCCCTTCATTTCGGGAGCGGGAGAGGCTTTCCGTCTCGCGGATTTTTTTTATGTAGGAGCGCCGCCAGACAAGATAGGCCCCGCCGATGAGCGCCGCCAGGATCAGGGCCTTGAAGCCGAGGATCGTCTCGATCATGAAAACTTCCGGGAGCAAGAGGTCGGGGCTTGGCGCGCCGGTTTGGCCGTTGGGTCAGGGGACGCGGGAAAGGGTTTCCAGCATCTCCTCTCCCATGGCGGATACCTGCCAGCGCCGGAGGTCCGGGATCGCGGAAAGCTCCTCCAGGCGGGTCCTTTTTCGCTTGGCCACGGCCCGCATCTGGCTGTTGGTGAGCACGATTCCCGGGTCCAGGGAAAGCTCGGCGGCCTTCCTGTCGCGAAAGTCCCGCAGGGCCAGCTTTCGCTCCGCCTCATGGGGGGAGCAACGAAAACGCTGCTTGCGGGGGTAGCGGGGAAGCTCCGCCTTGGGCGTTTGCAGGGCCTTTTCAATGCCGGCCAGGACCTTGGCCCCGAAGATCTGGATCTGGCGGCCCGAAAAATTGGGGATGGCGGCGAGGGCTTCCATGTTTCGCGGCTTTTCCTGGGCCATGGCGAGCGCGGCCGTGTCGGAGAAAACCTTGAACACAGGGCGGTCCATGCTCTTGGCAAAGCCCACCCGCACCTGGAGCACCTCCTCCAGGACCGCCAGGGAAAGGGGGTCCAGAAGGCCCGCACCCTTGAAGCGGAGAAACAGGGGGCTGTCCCCGTTGGAGGAGGGCCGGGCCTGGCAGAGGATCCCGCATTCCTCCTCCACCCAGGAGGCCCGGCCGAGCTTCTCCAGCTCCTCGGAGAGGAGCGCCCGGAGTTCCGGCAGAAAGGCCGTGTCCAGCACAGCGTAGGAGAGCATCTCCCGAGGGATGGGCCGTAGCGCCCAGTTGGACTTCTGGTACTTTTTCTCCAGGTCCACGCCGAAGTAACGGGAGATGACGGAGGAAAGCCCGGTCTCCTTTTGTCCCAAGAATCGGGCCGCCAGCTGGGTGTCGAATAGGGAGGCGACGGTGAACCCGAAGTCGCGGAACAGGCAGCGGATGTCGTAGTCGGCCCCGTGGAGCACTTTGGTGACGGAAGGGTCCTCGAACAGGCAGGAAAGCGCGGAGACATC
>JBFMHL010000139.1:0-2817 GCA_040753055.1 Thermodesulfobacteriota bacterium
CTCCCGGAGCAGAAGCGCGGACGCCAGGTTCACCGCCAGCCCCAGAAAAGCCACGACCAGGGCCTGGTCGAAACGGATCGTTACGGGCAGAAGCAGCCGGTGCACGCTCTCGTAGGCCATGAGGAGCGCGATGCCGATGAGGAAGAGCGCGCTGGTGAATCCCGCCAGGTCGCCCATCTTGCCCGTGCCGAAGCAGAAGCGGGGGTCGGAGGCCAGCCTCCGGGAAAGCGCGTAGGCGATAGCCGAAAGGGAAAGGGCCAGAGCGTGGCTCATCATATGGAAGCCGTCGGCCAGGAGGGCCATGGAGCCGAAAACCAGGCCCGCCACGATCTCCAGCACCATGGTCGCGGCGGTGAGCAGCACCGCCAGACGGGTCCGGCGCTCGTTCCGCGCCGAAGCCGAACAGGAGAAGTCGTGGATGTGGTTTTGCTCTTCCATTTGTATGGGCGTTCGCCGTTATTACGGCAGGCCGCTTTCCTCCGCTTTGCCGGCGGCATCCTTTCGCGGCCGTTCCCGGCAAATGCAGGGAGAGGTACCGCCTAAAAAGGAGAGGGGGAAAATGCCTTCGTTTCCAAAGCGGTTTTCCCCCTTCCCGCGCACATCGTTAATACGGGGAGCAACATCCAATCCTATTCGCATCATCCTGCAAGGGGGCTCACACCATGAAAAGCCTTCGGCCCTCAGGAAAGCGCATAGAAGTATTTTCTGCTCCCGTTCATATCTATGCCGCCCTTTATTTGCACTTGAAGTCGGGTTTGCGCTTTTCCACGAAGGCGGTCATGCCTTCCAGGCGGTCGTCGGTGGCGAAGGTGACCACCATAGCTTCGCGCTCGAAGGCGAGCCCCGCCTCCATGGTGGTGTCGCCGGCGATCTTCACCGCGGTCTTGGCCCGGTACACGGCGATGGGGCCCTGCTTGGCGATGGTCTGGCACAGCGCCAGGGCCTGATCCATCATGGTGTCGGCCGGATAGACATGGTTCACCAGCCCGATGCGCAACGCCTCGGCTGCGTCAATCATGGCGCCGGTGTAGATGAGCTCGGCGGCCATGCCCTTTCCGATGAAGCGGGGGGCGCGCTGGGTGCCTCCGAAGCCGGGGAAGATGCCCAGGCCCACTTCCGGGAAGCCGAACTTGGCCTTGTCGGAGGCGATGCGGAAGTCGCAGGCGAGCGCCAGCTCGCAGCCGCCGCCCAGGGCGAAGCCGTTGATGGCCGCGATCACGGGCTTTTCGATGGTCTCTATGGTGTACATGGCGTTTTGGCCCCGGGCCACGAAGCTGCGGAAGGAGATGAGGTCCATGTCCTTCATCTCCTTGATGTCGGCGCCGGCCACAAAGGCGCGGCCCGCACCCGTGATGAGGATCACGCGGACCTCGGGGTCGGCGGCCAGCTCCTTGGCTGCGGCGGTGAGCTCGGTTAACACCGCCGAGTTCAGCGCGTTCATGGCCTTCTCGCGGTTGATGGTGACGACGGCTACGTGGTCCTGCCGGGTGATGATGAGCTCCTGGTATGCCATGGGTTCTCCTTCCGGTATTTGGTTAGAAGCTGTTTCATAACCCCGTCTGACGCTCCAGGGCGGCGTTCCGGGCCTTCTCAAAATGCTCACATACCAACTGTATGCTCCGCTTTTTCGTCGGCCCGCGCCTTGCCCTGAAACGTGATCCGGGGTTATGAAACAGCTTCTAGAAGCTATCGTAAGAATAGGAAAGGAAATTGTTTTGAGATCAGTTCTGGCAAAGGGCGCGTCAAACGGGCGCGGGTACGCTTTTTAAGATATCGCTCACCACGGCCTCGGCGGTGCGGCCGGAAAAGCGGGCGGCCGGGTCCAGGACCATGCGGTGGGCGATGACGGAAACGGCAAGCTCCTGCACGTGGTCGGGCGTGACGAAGGAAAGCCCGTCGAACAGCGCCAGTGCCTGGGCGCACTTCACCAGCGACAGCGAGGCGCGGGGGCCGGCTCCTAGGGTGACGCCGGGGGCGTTGCGGGTTTCCCGCGTGAGCGCCACGATGTAGCGGAGGAGCTCCGGGGCCACCAGCACCTCGGACACGGCCGCGCGCAGCAGCAGCGCCTGCTCCCGGGAAACGCAGGGCCCGATGCTCTTGAGCGGGTGGACCTTGTTCTGGTCCCGCAGGATGGCCGCCTCGTCGTCGGCCGTGACATAGCCCAGGGCGAAGCGCATGGCGAAGCGGTCCATCTGCGCCTCGGGCAAGGGATAGGTGCCGTGGGACTCCACCGGGTTCTGGGTGGCCATGACGAAGAAGAGGTCGCCCAAGGGGCGGATCTTTCCGTCAATGCTCACCTGGTGCTCGGCCATGCCCTCCAGGAGCGCCGACTGGGTCCGGGGCGAGGCCCGGTTGATCTCGTCGGCCAAAAGGATGTCGGTGAAGACCGGCCCGGAGTGGAAGTGGAAGCTCTGGTCCTTGCCGTCGAAAACCGACACGCCCAGGATGTCGGAAGGCAGAAGGTCCGGCGTGAACTGGATGCGGGAGAAGGCGGCGTTGACGGAGACGGCCAGGGCCTTGGCCAGCGTGGTCTTGCCGGTGCCGGGAAAGTCCTCCAGAAGTACATGGCCGCCCGCGGCGAACGCGGAAAGGAGCTTGCGGACTGTTGCCGACTGGCCCCGGAGGACCTTGGCGATGTTTTCGGCAAGAAGGGCGAAGACCTCCCGCGCGCGGGAAAGTTCGGGGTTCTCGCCCGCCGAAGTGCTGCCTGCCGTCTGATGGCCTGGTTTCATGGGAGGGGTTTCCCGGCCGCTTGGGGCCGCATCCTTTTTGTATAATGGGGAGCAGCTTTCTTTTCTATTTTTTTTGCAATCCTGC
>JBFMHL010000140.1:0-8336 GCA_040753055.1 Thermodesulfobacteriota bacterium
CCGATGGGCCGCGCCGCCGGATTGGACAATGCCGTGCAGAAACTCGTCGTTCCGGTTTTCCCGGGCAAGAGTCAGCACCTCTTCGCAGGCCCGGTTGTAAAGATCAAAGGAAGAAAGGACGGCCGCGGACCCCGGAGGCGCGACCGTGCGGTAATGGAGGACCGCAGCCTTCGCCTGCTCGTTCGCCTCGTTCACCTCCTTCATGGCGGCCGGGTCGCTGTTGGCGATGACCATGCCGTTTCGGTTCACGATGAAGGCGGTAAGGCCCGCCTTGCTTCCGCCGACGGGCGCCAGGGTGCGGGCCGCGAGCTGGTTCAGGGTGATGTCGCGGGACGCCACTCCCAGGAGCTCGTTGTCCAGGAAAATCGGCCAGGACACGGTCACCATCATCCCCGCCCCCACCAGGTCCAGGTAGGGCTCGGTCCAACCGAAGGTCCGGTTTGCATAGTCCGCCGCCGTGTAGAAGACCTGGGCGGTGAGCGGGTAGTTGTTGGTGGCTTCGGAAAGCGGAAGGTAGGGGTAGATCATCATGGTCTCCCGAGCGGTTGCCAGGTAGACCCAGGAGTAATCGAAGGTTTCGAAGGCAAGGCGGAAGGAAGGCGCAAGGGCGAGAAAGGCCTTGAGCTCGCGCCAGACGCCGGGATCGAAGTGGCCGTCCCGATAGACCAGGTAGGCCGGAAGGTCGGCCTGGTAGGCGGGCTCCTTCCCCTCGTCCTGCAGGAGGAACCCGGTGGTCTTCTTCTCCGTTTTGGCACGGGCCAGCCACTGCCGCTCCTCCTCCGGCGCTATGAAGGGAGTTTTTTCATACTGGTCCGCGAACTCCGAACCCAGGCTGCGGATGCTGGCCGAGAGGTGGGAGAGGTCCGTCTCCAGGTTGCCGGCAATGAGCGAAACGACGGTTTCCACCGGGGCGGCGCAGCGGGAAGCGGGCGGGGCTGCTGCGCGGGAGCCCTCCGGCGTGCCCCGATGCGCGCAGGCCGTGAACCCGGAGAGCAGAAGGAAAGCCAGCACCAGGGCCGGAACAGCCCCTGCGTCGCGTCGAACCGTTCCGCCAATCGCCGATTGCTTCCCGCCCTTTTTCGATAAGCTCCCTGCCCTCAAGTTCCGCATCGCCTTGTCCTTTCCCCCGACACCTTCTTGCCGGGTCCGAGAAGCCTGCGGCATTCTACCTTTCCTCCCGGGGCAATGCAATTACAGCCCGGCCCTGCGCCGCGGGATTCGGCCATTGACCTGTCCTGCACCAAGCCGCTACTGTACCTAAGCCACACACCCGACCAACGTTTCGGGAGGAGAACGGATCACCATGCCCGGCCCATTCGAACCTCCGGCGCTTCTTCGAAACAGGCACCTGCAGTCCGTCCTGGCCAGCCTGAAGCTCCGACGCCCCTTTGTCCGCCGCAGGGCGAAAGCCATGCTGGCGCACTCCCGCCCGATCGTCCTATGTTGCGGGGGCGATGTGCGGCTCATGGGGATCTACTCGGAAAACGGGCAGAAGGGCCGCGGCCTGGCAGTGCTCATCCACGGCTGGGAAGGAAGCGCCGACTCGGTCTACCTGGTGTCCGCCGCCGGCCTTCTTTTCGAGCACGGGTTCGACGTCTTCCGCCTGAACCTGCGGGACCACGGAGACACCCATCATCTGAACCCCGGGATCTTCCACTGCTGCAGGATTGACGAGGTGGTGGAAGCGGTGCAGCGAATCCAGGAGCTGTTTCCCCGCGAGAGGATGTTCCTGGGAGGCTTCTCCCTGGGCGGGAACTTCTGCCTGCGGGTCGCGGTCCGCGCTCCGGCAAGGGGAATCCGCATAGACAAGGTGGCGGCGGTGAGCCCCGCGCTGGACCCGGCCCGGGCCATGGCCGCCATCGAGACGGGATGGCCGTTGTACCATGCCTACTTTTTGCGGAAGTGGAAGAAGTCCCTGGAGAAGAAACGCCGCCTGTTCCCGGAGCTGGCGGATCTGGACGACACGGGCCGGTACCGGACCCTCGCCTCCTTGACCGATTTCATCACCCCGCGCTTTACCGATTTTCCCGACGCGGCGTCGTACTACCGGGGCTACGCCATCACCGGAGACGCCTTGGCGCGCCTTGCGGTGCCCGCCCACATCATCGCCAGCCTGGACGACCCGGTGATCCCGGCCGGCGACCTGCACCTGCTGGCCCGCAACCCCCGCCTCACGATAGAGGCCACAACCTACGGTGGCCACTGCGGATTTTTGAAAAATGCGCGTCTTCAAAGCTGGGCCGAGGAGCGCATGGCCGAGCTGTTCCTGGAAAACCCCGCCTCCTGATGAGCCCTGCAACCGGTCAGTCTTTTCTCATGGTCACGGTGAGGCGGTTCCTGCCTTCCGCATAGCGGTACGCGATCTCCCGGGCGAAGTTGCGGATGATGGAAAGCCCCAGGCCATCTGGAAGCGCCTTGGTTTCCATGGGGTCGGCCGCCGGGCCGTCGTTCTCCCAGACCAGCATGAGGTCGGCGGTCTTTTCCGAGTAGGAGACGGTGACGCTGATGGTGGCCTTGCCCAGGAGCGCGCCGTGGATCATCAGCAGCTCCTCGAAGAGCAGAAGAAGGTTGTGCCGGAATTTCCTGGGCAGGATGTGCTTCTCGCAGAAGGCCTCGATCTCCGCGTTCATGGCGTAGAGGTCGTAATCCGGCGAGGTCAGGGTCCAGACCAGGCTCCGCACGCGGTGGATGAAGGCGCGTGTCTTCTCCCGCCGGGGATTTTCGAAGATCTGCTCGGGCGGCCCCTCCTCGTAGATGAGCCCCTCGTCCATGTACAAGATACGGCTGGCCACGTCTTTGGCGAAATCCATCTCGTGGGTCACGATGGCCATGGTCATGCCCGCCTCCCCCAGCCGCCGGATGACCGAGAGCACCTCGCTCACCATGGTGGGGTCCAGCGCGGACGTGGGCTCGTCGAAGAGGATGATCTCGGGCTCCATGGCCAGGCACCGGGCGATGGCCACCCTCTGCTTCTGGCCGCCCGAAAGCTCGTCCGGAAAAGAATGGGCCTTTTCGGCCAGCCCCACCATCCGCAGGAGCCCCAGGGCTTTCTTCTCCGCCTCCCGCCGGGGCACGCCCCTGAGACGTATGGGAGCGATGGTCAGGTTCTCCAGGGCGGTGAGGTGGTTCCACAGGTTGAAGGACTGGAAGACCATGTTCATCTTCCGGCGGATTTGGGGCACATCCGCCTTTTTGTCCAGGATGTTCACCCCGTCAATGTGGATGCTGCCCCCGGTGGGATGCTCCAAGAGGTTCATGCAGCGCAGGAGGGTGCTCTTTCCCGTGCCGGAAGGTCCGATGATGGCGATGACCTCCCCTTTCTGGATCTCGATGGAGATGTCCTCGAGCACGGTGACGTCGCCGTAGGACTTGGAAAGGTGGTCTACCTTGATCATGCCGCCGCCTCCTGCCTCCGCCGCCGGAACTTGGGATCGGTCCTGCGCGCCAGGTAGTCCATGAACTGGATAAGGAGCCAGGAAATGACAAAGTAAAGGGCGGCCACCATGAAGAGCGGGAAGAAGGCGTCGAAGGTGCGGCTGCGGATGATGTCGCTGGCCTTTGTCAGGTCCTGGACCGCGATGTACCCAACGATGGAGGTTGCCTTCAGCATGGAGATGAACTCACCTTTGTAGACGGGCAGGACCCGCTGTACGGTCTGTGGCAGGATGATGGACACGAAAGTTCCCACCCGGGTGAAGCCCATGGCGATGCCGGCCTCGGACTGTCCCCGCTCGATGCCCTCGATGCCGGTCCGAAAAATTTCGGCGGCGTAGGCGGCGAAGTTCAGCCCGAAGGCGATCACCGACACCAGCACCGGGCTGATGTTGATGGAGGCAAAGACCACGTAGAAGATGATCATCAGGAAAACCAGCACCGGCACGCCCCGCAGCAGGGAGATATAGACCCTGGCCGGCAGGCTCAGGACCTTACGGCGGGACATGCGCATGTAGCAGACGAGCCCGCCCAGGAGTGTCCCCACAAGCGTCGCGAAAACGGAGATCTCCACCGTGGTCTTGAGCCCCTCCCAGAGGAGCAGATAGCGTTTTTCCAGAATGATGTTGTTGTAGAAGCTCTCCCCCACCTTGGCGAAGAAGACGCGCAGGCGCCCGTCATGCTCCTTGGGCTTTTTCTTCTGGTAGCGGGCGAGGTTCTTCTTCTGGGCGAAGGCTACGGTGCCCTGCTTGTAGTGGGGATTGGAGAATGCGATGCTCTTCTTGCGCTCCTCCGTGATGGACAGCGACACGCCGATGATGTCTATCTTTTTGGCCGCCAGGGCGCCGATGAGGCTGCCGAACTCCATGTCCAGGTACTCCACCTTCCTGCCCTGCTCTGCGGCGAAGCGGTCCAGAAGCTCGATGTTGAAGCCCACCAGCTGGCCGTCCTTGACGGTCGTGAAAGGAAGCCCGCAGTCGCTGATGAGGCCCACGGTCAGCAGTTCTCCCTCGGTCACCCGTTGGATCTCCGGCATGGTGCTTCCGCAGTCGGTCATCCATCGTTTGATCATTTCGTCATACAGGCCGTTTTCCTTGATCTTTTTAAGGTAGCTGTTGAACGCGGTACGCAGCTCGTTGTCTTCCTTGTTGAAACCCATCGCCACGGGCTCCGAGGTGAGCGACGGCTCCAGGAGACCCAGGTCCGGGTGGATCTTCAGAAAACGCAGGGCCTCGTCCAGCGTATAGAGCCCGGCATCCGCCCTGCCGGACTTGACCCCCAGGATGACGTCGGTGGGCGACTTGTAGCGGAGGATGGTGGCCCGGGGAAAGGTCCGGGTGGCGTAGCCGTCGTGTACCGAGCCCAGGAGCACTCCGATGCTCTTGTCCTTGAGGTCCTCCGGCGAGGCCAGCATGAACCCTTTTTCCTCGGCCGCCGTGGGCTTCCTCACGATAAGGACCTGCTTGTTGTTGAAGTAGTGGTCCGTGAAATCCACGGATTTCCTGCGCTCGTCCGTGGCCGTCATGCCGGTGATGATGACGTCAATCTTGCCCGATTGCAGGGCCGGGATCAGCGCCATGAACTTCATGTTCTGGAACTCCAGGGGCCGGCCTAGCTTTGCGGCGATCCTCCGGGCCAGCTCGCCGTCGTGGCCGGAGACATTGCCGTCCTTGTCCACGAAGTTCATGGGCTCGCGGGTGGCGCACACGCCGACCTTGAGCACCCAGCCCTCGGTGGGCACGGGCGGACTCTTGTCCTCGTAGGGCGAAAGGTCCGTCTTGAGCCAGCGGGCGCTCATGTCCGCCAGGGTGCCGTCCTTCCGGAACTCGGCGATGATGGCGTTCAGCCGGGCCAGCATCTCGGGGTTGCCCTTCTTCAGGGCGATGGCGGTCTTCTCGTCCGCCAGCTGATCGGGCAGGATGGTGAACTCGGGGTTGTGCTTCACCAGGTTCACCGAGGTGGGAAGCGCCGTGATCACGGCGTCCAGCTGGCCCGCCTTCATGGCGGCGACGGCGTCCATGATGTCGTCGAAACTCTTGACATCGGCCTTGGGGAACCGGGCCTTGGCGATGGCCTCTCCGGTGGTGCCCACCATGACGCCCAGCCGCGCTTGCTCAAGGTCCTTGGGCGTTTCCACGGCGGAGCCCTGTCCGCCGCAGCAAACGGTCAGGGCCGCCGTCGTTATCGTAAGAAGGATTACCGCGATGAGCCTCTTCATGCGGAGCTTCCTTTAGCCAGTATCCGAAAAAGAAGCGCCGGCCCGCCCCGAAAGCCTTCTTCCCGCGGGCCGACGCATCCCGTTAGTCCTGCTTGGGCGCGCGTACCAGGGCGGCGATGCCGCCGGTGTAGTAGGGCTCCGAGAAGAGCACCTTCTGGGCGCGCTCCGGCGTGACCGTGATGCAAGCGGCGATCATGTCCACCTTGCCGGCCATCAATGCCGGAATCATGCCGCCGAAATCCATGTTCACCACTTCCAGGTTCTTGCCGAGCCTCTGGGCCACTCGCTTGGCGAGCTCGATGTCGAAGCCGACCACCTGCTGGGAGGCGTCCATGAAGGAGAAGGGCTCGGTGACGGCGGCTGTGCCCAGCCGCAGCAGCGGCGCGGAAGAATCCAGGGGTATGTCGGGCATGGGCGCCGGAGCCCCGACCTTGGGAAACCACCGCGCCATCATGTCGTCGTAGCCGCCCTTGTCCTTGAGATCCTTGAGCTCCTCGTCAATGGCCGCCTTCAGCTCGGTGTTGTCCTTGCCCACGGCCACGGCGTACTTGTCTATGGTGATCATGTCCGGCAGCACGGCAAGCCCTTCGTACTTCGCCGCGAGGTTCCGAAGGATGGGCTCGTCGTAAGCCGCGACGTCGGCCTTGCCGGTCTGCACGGCCAGGGCGGCGTCGAGAACACTGTTGAAGTAATGAAATTGCGCGTTGGGGAACTTGGACAGGACCAGCTTGTCCGCGACGGTTCCCGACGGGACCGCGAACACCTTGCCCTTCAGCTGCTCCAGGCTGGTGATGTTCTCGGTCTTGCTCTTGCATCCAGCCGCGGCCAATACCAAGAAGCAAATCATTCCGTAGAAGATGAGCCTTGTTTTTTCGTTCCTCATGATGGCGACTCTCCTTTTTTGTTAAAAAGCTATCTCCAATAAAGATGAAAAGACTCTCGCCGGGGACAGGGACAAGCTCCTTTTGAAAAAGCGGGCTTTTCCCTCCCCCTTCCCCCCTTTAAGGCAATTCTTTTTGATGCACGTCCAAGACCGGTCACGCTCCGGCTACTGCCCATGATGACCGCAAAAACCACTGGCATCGGGAAAAGGTATCTAAAAACGAATCGGGCCCACTGCGAAACAATTTAGAGATGCGTTCAAGGAATCCACGCTCGGATACGTTCTTCCGGGGTATCCCCGAGCTTGGTGGAAACTGGCATAAAGCACCATAATCCTGCGGGTGTCAAGGCGCACCTGGCCCGCCAAGAAGATTTGATCGTTTCAGAGGGGCGGTGGGAAAACGGCCTGTCTGCCCAAGAAACATTTTGTGTTTCCGCACGAGGAATGCGGTCCGGGCTGGGCGCCGGAACTGCCGCAAGCCAATCGGTTGGCGGACCTGCCGGGGGAAGAGTCCGGAATATGGCCTGGAGGGGATGCTTCCCAACCTCCCGGGCTCCCTCTACGGATGGCGCCCGTTTGGGTGGAGGGCCGCCCACATGCACGGGGCAGAGGGAACCGGGGTCCGCCCTTCACTTTACCTTGCCGGAGGTGATACTATTTTAAAAAAACGGAATTCGTTGGAAGCATTCTCAAGACCCCGGATCACGTTTCAGGGCACGGCGCGGGAAGAGCGAAAAAGCGGAGCATACCGTTCGTATGTGAGCTTTGTAAGAAGGCGAAGGAACGCCGCCCCGGGGCGTCAGATGGGGTTAGGAAACAGCTTCTAGAATGGCTCGTACCCGTCCACGCATTCTCCCGAACCGCTACCCGGTAGCCGTTCCCCGCCGCCCGAAGGGCAAAGGAGAAAACCATGATCGAAGCTTACGAGAAGGCCCACCAGCAATCCCTGAAAGACCCGGAAACCTTCTGGGGAAAGGAGGCCGAGAGCTGCTTCTGGTACCGGAAGTGGGACAAGGTGCTTAACGACGCGAAGAAGCCCTTTTACCGCTGGTTTTCCGGCGGGATGACCAACTCCTGTTACAACGCCCTGGACATCCACGTGGAAAACGGCAACGGCCAACGAACGGCCATGATCTACGACAGCCCGGTCACGGGCGTGATCCAGTCCTTCACCTATGCCGAGCTGCGCGACCGGGTGGCCCTCTTCGCCGGCGCCCTGGCAGGCCTGGGGGTCGCCAAGGGAGACCGGGTGATCTTGTATATGCCCATGATTCCCGAAGCGGTGGTGGCCATGCTGGCCTGCGCCCGCATCGGCGCCATCCACTCGGTGGTCTTCGGGGGATTCGCCCCCCGGGAGCTGGCCACCCGCATCAACGACGCGAAGCCCAAGGTCATCGTGTCCGCCTCCTGCGGAGTGGAGGGCAAAAAGGTTCTGCCCTACAAGCCCCTCCTGGACGAAGCCATACGCATCTCCTCCCACCCGCCGGAAAAATGCGTCATCCACCAGAGGCCCCTGGCTGCGGCGGACCTGATCCCCGGCCGCGACCTCAGCTGGGACCAGGCCTTGGTGGGCGCCGAGCCCGCCGATTGCCTGCCCGTGGCCGCGACGGATCCTCTCTACATCCTCTACACCTCGGGCACCACCGGGCAGCCCAAGGGCGTGGTGCGAGACAACGGCGGCCACATGGTGGCGCTCAAGTGGAGCATGAAGGCCATCTACGATGTGGATGAAGGGGACGTCTGGTGGGCGGTCTCGGACGTGGGCTGGGTGGTGGGCCACTCCTACATCGTGTACGCCCCCCT
>JBFMHL010000141.1:0-20574 GCA_040753055.1 Thermodesulfobacteriota bacterium
AATCGAGGCGTTCTCGGGGTTCGGTTCTAGTAAGAGGCGGGCCATGAAAAAACTAGAGCATACCTCCAACTAAATGTCTAGATTTTTCTTGCCCCCAAAACGACAATATTTATGACAATCGCTCTATCTGTCAAGCCCGCATGTTCCTATCGGCCGGCCTGGGGCCTGCCGCCGCGGCGCTGGGGCTTGCCGCCGAAGCGGGGAGGAAGCCCCAGACGATCGTCGTTGCGGGGAGCGGCGGATTCCCGACGGGAGCCCTTGCCGTGCGCGGGCTTCCGGGCATCTTCGGAAGGCCTGATTGGACGCGCTGCTTTAGCGGGCAGGGGCGTCCAGGGCTCCTCGTTCGTCTTTGCCGGGCGGGAGCCCCTGCGGGGCGCAAACGTCCTGTTGTCGGCGGCGCCCCGGACCTCCCGGGGGGCCTGGGGCCGGGAAGACCCGTAAGTATTGGTTTCCCGGGGAGGAGCCGCCGCGTTGTAGTCGAAGCCCTTGATGGTGCGGCGCTCGATGGGAGCGCCCAGAACCCGGGAGATGGCCTTGACCATGAGGGTGTCCTCGCCCGTGATCAGCGTGTAGGCCTCGCCGGTGCGGCTGGCCCGGCCGGTCCGGCCGATGCGGTGGATATAGGCGTCGGGGGTGGCCGGCACATCGTAGTTGATGACGTGGGACACGCCCGTGACGTCAATGCCGCGGGCGGCGATGTCGGTGGCCACCAGAACCCGGCAGCGGCCTGTGCGGAAGCCGTCCAGCGCGGCCTGGCGCTTGGCCTGGGACAGGTTGCCCTGGATGGAGGCCGAGCGGTAGCCTGCCCGGGCCAGCTGCTCATCCAGCTTCTTGGCGCGGTGCTTGGTGCGGGTAAACACCAGGACCGGCCCCTGCCCCGTCTGGCGCAGAAGCTCCATCAAAAGAGCGGTCTTGCGGTGCGAAGCCACGGGGTACAGGGCGTGGCTCACGGTTTCCGCGGGTGCGGCCATGCCGATCCGGACTATGGCGGGGTCGCGCAGGACCTCGTTGGCCAAGCCCCGGATCTGGTCCGGCATGGTGGCGGAGAACAGGAGCGCCTGCCGGTTTCGCGGGAGGTGGCCCAGGATTTTCCGCACATCGGGCAGAAAGCCCATGTCGAACATCTGGTCGGCTTCGTCCAGCACCAGAATCTCCACGCGGGAGAGCACAACAGACCTGCGGTTCACGTGGTCCAAAAGGCGCCCCGGGCAGGCCACGATGATCTCGGCCCCGCGGCGCACGGCTTCCGCCTGGGGCGCGATTCCCACGCCGCCGTAAATGGCCACGCTTTTGAGGCCGGTTTTCCGGCCCAGGACCCGGATGGCCTGGTGGGTCTGCTCCACCAACTCGCGGGTGGGGGCCACGATGAGGGCCCGCACGTGCCCGCGCGGCCCGTTCATGAGCCGGTTCAAGATGGGCAGGACAAAGGCGGCGGTCTTTCCGGTGCCGGTCTGGGCAAGGCCCATGACGTCTTTTCCCTCCAGGACGGGCGGAACGGCCTTTTCCTGGATGGGGGTGGGGGTTTTGTACCCGGCGGCTTCCACGCCTGCGAAAACCGCGGGGTGCAACTTCATGCTGGTAAAATCCATTTCTTCCTTCTTTCTGGTGCGCCCGGAGCGGGCGCTGGGGTAACCGGAGATGCACCTGGCGGGGTGTTACCTTGGCGGGCAAAATTGCGGCGGCTCAGTATATGCGTTGAGTTTTTGCAACCTCATCTCTATCGGTCCTTCAATAAAAAACGGGCTCCGGAGACATTCCGGAGCCCGTGCCAAAAACGATGATTCCCAGGAACAGTCATCTAAACGCGTAACAATAACCGCCCCCAAAACAATTGTCAAGAAAAATATGCAACCGATTCCGAAACGTCCTTAGAGCTTTTCAACCCACTCTATTCGGGGCTGCTCCCGGGCCACGGGCTTGTCGGTCCGGCCGCGGGGATAGCCCAGGGTGAGGGACGTAACGATCTTGAAGGGCTTTTCTATCTTGAGGCTCTTTTTTAGGTCCGGGAAGAAGGAGGCTGCCTTGGCCAGGCTGACGTAGCAGGTGGAGAGCCCCAGGGAGTGGGCGGCCAGGACCATGTTCTGGCCGCAGATGCCCGTGTCCAGGAAGATGTTGCCGATTCCGCGGGAGTCGGCCAGGAGCAGGATGAGGCAGGGGGCGCCGAAGAAGATGGGGTAGTCCGGATCGGCCCCCGAGGCGTTGATGCCGCCCCGGGCGCGGGGCTCCACCTCGCCGGTCTTGAGCTTGATCAAAAGAGGCAGGAGCGCCTGCTGCCAGGCGCTGAGCCCGGCTTTTTTCCCTCGGACGCCTTCCTTGTCCACGAAGGGCCGGGGCAGGGTCAGGCGGGAGACCACGCGCAGGGCCTTGTGGCAGCGCCGTCCCAACTCGGCGATCTCGGCCGCATCGTCTAAGACCACGAACTTCCAGGGCTGGTTGTTGCCGGCCGAGGGGGCGAAGCGCCCTGCCTCGATGACCCGGCGGATGAGCTCGCGGGGGACCTTCTTTTTGCGGTAAAGCCTTCCGCTGCGGCGGGCATAGATGACCCGCTCGGTTTCGGTGAGCTCGTGGGCGAACTCGGAGAAGTCCTTTCCCTCGTGCTCCGGCAGGGGGGCGGGGAAGGTCTTGGTGCCCGGGTACAGGTGATCGTTTTTCCAGAAGCCCTGGGAGACCCGGTAGTCGCCTACGATAGTGATGGCCGAGTTTTCGCAGACCGCCGCGCAGTTCTGACAGGTGATGCAGCGGAAAAAATCGTAGCGGTTATTGGGCCGCGCCTTCTTGTCCCGGATGCAGAGGAGCTGGATGGGGCAGGTCTGGACGCAACGGCCGCAGCCCGTGCACTTGTCCTCCGCAAGAACGAAGCGGGCGAAAGTCGCCCGGGGCAGGTTCATATCCTTTACGTAATCCAAGATCATGGCCGGGTCCTTTAGTTTGGTGCGCCGTGTCGGCGGCCGAGTGGGGAGTGGAGGCGGAGCGCCGGCTCCGGAACGCGGAGGTTTTCTCAGGGCGTTTTCCCTGGTATTTTTTCCAAGCCCTATAGCGCAAGCTTGAAAGTAGAGTCAATCATAATTCGACCTTTAGTATGAAACACGTGAAGCTAAACTTTCTTTCCCATTCTTTAGTTCACATGAATTATCAATATTAATAGGCATAAAATGCGAGGCAAAAGAATCTTTGCTTGCAAAAGTAGCTTTTACAATATATGTATAGTTTGCATCTAGTGTAAAGGGAGTTTCCCTATGCCGCAGCTCGGATAATCGCAGGAGGCTTCATGGAATCGTCCACCCGCTGGCTCCGCATCGGCCAACTGGAAAAGCTCTCCGGAGTCTCCCGGAGAACCATCCATTTCTATCTGAAGGAAGGCCTCCTGCCCCCGCCCATGAAGACCGGCAAGACCATGAGCTACTACGACGAGACGCACCTAAAGCGCCTCTTCGCCATTGCCGAGGCCAAGGAAAAGGGCCTGCCGCTCTTCGCCATCCGCGAGGAGCTCTCCCGCATGGAGGAAAACGCGGGCAAGGCTTTCGCAGCCGCGGCCGCGGGCAAGAAAGGCATGCCCAAGAGCGCCCAGGGCCTGAAGACCCGCGAGGCCGTCCTGGAGCTGGGCTGCCGGTTGTTCCGGCAAAAGGGATTCCAGAACACCAAGATCTCCGACATCACCCGCCGCCTCAAGGTGGGAAAAGGCACCTTCTATTTTTACTTCACGGATAAAAAAGAGCTCTTTCTGGAGTGCGTCCCCCGGATATTTACCGAGCTTTTTTCCGTGGGCTGGGAGAAGATCTCCCGGGAGACCGACCCCATCCGCCGGCTGATCCTGCGCGGCGAGCTGGTTTTTCCGGTCCTCAGCGAGTTCTGCTCCATCCTGGCCCTGGCCCGGGAGGCCATGGAGGACCCGGACCCCAAGATCTCCAAGCTGGGCCACGACATCTACCAGTCCATCCGCTACCCCCTGGAGTCGGACATCCGGAAGGGCCTGGAAGGGGGCCTGTTCCGCCCCATCGTCCCGCGCGTCTACGCCTCCATGATCATCGGGGCCATAGAGGAGCTCTACCACCTGTCCCGCCACGAGAACTTTCTTGAAATCTCCGATCTTTCCTGCGCTCTCTACGACATGTTCAGCCTTGGATTGACAGGAAGCGAGAGGTCCTGGCGGAGGAATTCGGCCTCTGGCTCGGCCGGCTGATATACGATAAACTATACATTAACTGAATTAGCAAGCGGCTAATTGAATAGCTCCCTCCCTGCCTTTCCCTGTTCTGGAACGGGCACCCTTCCGATTCGGTATTTTAGCATAATACATCCGCATAGCAGATTCTCTCTCCGGGAGGCCTTTGACTATCCCGACAAATCGCTTGACTTTAGGGTCAACTTATATCTATTAAAATTGACCATAGGGTCAACACGGGGTTTGCGGGATTCCCCCCCGCCGCTCGCCCCGTAAACCGCCAGGAGAAACTCATGCGTGACGTGGCCGTTGTGGGCGTGGGAATGACACGCTTCGGAAAGTTTCCGGAAAAAACCATCAAGGACCTGGTGCGCGAAGCCGTGACCGACGCCATGGCCGACTGCAATGCCTCCATCCCAGACATCCAGGCCGCCTACGTGGGCTCCGCCGCAGCGGGCATCATGACCGGCCAAGAGCAGATCCGCGCCCAGGTCACCCTCTCCGCCATGGGCATCGAAGCCATCCCCATGGTCAACGTGGAAAACGCCTGCGCCTCGTCTTCCACCGCCTTCCACCTGGCCTGGGCCGCCGTCGGCGCAGGCCTCTACGATGTGGTCCTGGTGGTTGGCTTCGAGAAGCTCTTCGATGAAGACAAGAAGAAGTCCTTCCAGGCCCTGGGTACCGCCGTGGACGTGGAAATGGTTAAAAAATTCCTGGAAGACTTCGCCAAGCAGCAAAAAAGCGAAAATATCCTCTCCGAAGGGGCCGGCCAGAAAAAAAGCATCTTCATGGACATGTATGCCTACTACACCCGCATGTACATGGAGCGCTACAACCTGACCCAGGAGCACTTCGCCAAAATCGCGGTGAAGAGCCACAAGAACGGCGCGAAAAACCCCCATGCCCAGTACCAGGAAGAAGTCACCCTGGAGCAGGTGCTCTCCTCCGGCGACGTGAGCTTCCCCCTGACGCGCATGATGTGCTCCCCCGTGGGCGACGGGGCCGCCGCGGCCATCATCTGTTCCCGCGACCAGGTGGCACGCTTCTCCCGGAAACCTGTCTGGGTCCTGGCCTCGGCGCTCGGCTCCGGCAAGCCCTCCGCCGGGCTCTCCGACACCCTCACCAAGCGCCTGGGTCCCCGCGCCTTCTCCGCTGCCCGAATCTCCCCCTCCGATGTGGACGTAATCGAGGTGCACGACGCCACCAGCCCCAGCGAGATCATCACCCTGATCGAGCTGGGCCTCGTCCCGGGAGAGCAGGCCGGCTTTTACATTGACGAAAGTTTCCTGGAAATCGACGGCAAGCTGCCCACCAATACCTCGGGCGGCCTCGCCTCCAAAGGGCATCCCATCGGGGCCACCGGGGCCGGCCAGATCCACGAGATCGTGAACCAGCTCCGGGGAACCGCGGGCCCCCGACAAGTCAAGGCGCCCAAGATCGGCATGACCCACAACGGCGGCGGCATCCTGGGCGTGGACGCCGCAGCCATGGCGCTGCATATCTTCAAGGCGGACTGACGGGGAAAACGCGAAAGATACAAGATAACGGCGAGAAAGGATCTCGTGGGAGGAGGGGGACGAACCCCTTTTGGACAAGCGGCTCATTTCCCCTCCCTCCACTCCCCCCTTCTTCTTTTAAGGCAGAACTTTTCGGGGCCGGGGTCAACCTGCCGCCCGGGGCTTGCCGCAAAGCCCGTTGCGGGCCGGGTAACTTAGCCCAAGCAAGAAGCAAAGGGGCGGCGGCGAACCCAAGGGGAAACAGCAAATATCGGCGCCTTCTACCGAAGGCCGGCAGCCAAAACCCGCACAACCCGGATCTTCCAACCCATCAGGAGGTCGCTCCATGCCGGATACCGCGAAGCCTTACTGGAACATGGACGTCGAGCCCAAGCTCAACACCCCGGCCATGAAGGAGATCCAGCTGGCCAAGCTCAAAAACGCCCTTGCCTGGCAGTACGAGAATACCCCCTTCAACCGGGAGCGCTTCGACAAGGCGGGAGTCCGGCCGGAAGACATCAAGACCTTCGACGACTTCGCCCGCGCCATTCCCGTTGCGGGCCAGGCCGAGGTCCGCGAGGTCATCATGAAGGTGGGCCTGGACATGAAGAAGCTCATGCTCCACCTTTTCGGCCAGAGCCGCGTGGACGACCTCTACCTGCTCACCACCACCTCCGGCACCACCGGCGTGCCCACCCCATACCCCAACTTCCGCAAGGCCATCGCCTCCGCACGCGAGATCATGTGCCGCGCGGTCTGGCGCATGGGCCTGCGCCCCAAGGACACCATCGCCCTTTGCTTCGGGCTTTCCATGCACGCCGCCGGAACACCCCAGATCCTCTGGTACCAGGACTTTCCCGGCATCACCATCATCCCGGTGGGGGCCGAGGCCGGCACGGAGAAGATCCTCCAGACCATGAAGTTCTTCGGCGCCAACGTGTTCACCGGCACGCCCTCCCTGGCGCTCCACCTCATCGAGCGCAGCCCCCAGGTCCTGGGCGAGCCCGTGAAGAACCTCGGGATCAAGATCCTCATCCTGGGTGCCGAACCCGGCGCGGGCATCCCCGAGGTGCGCCAGCGTTTGGAGTCCGAGTACGGGGCCAAGGTCTTCGACGCGGGAGCCGGCTACGGCTGCTCCTGCGATTACCCCGTCTACCAGGGCATGCACTGGCTGGCGGACGACTTCGCCTACTACGAGCTGACCGACCCCGAGACCGGAAAGCCCGTCCCCCTGGAGCACGGTGCCACCGGCATCATGGTGGGCACAAGCCTCGCACCCGAAACCGCCGTCTGGTTCGACATGCGCTTCACCCTGGGCGACATCCACCAGGTCTTCACCGAGCCCTGCCCCTGCGGAAAAAGCGGCTTCCGTTACAAGGTGGTGGGCCGCGCCGACGACATGCTGAAGGTCAAAGGCGTTCCCGTCTACCCGGCCGCCATCGAGGGCGTCATCCACTCCATGCCCGACAAGCTCACCGGAGCGTTCCGCATCCAGCTCTCCGAGCCGCCCCCGCGCGTGGTGCCTCCGCTGCGGCTCAAGGTGGAGCACGGCGCCTCTATCACCGAGGGCGAACTGCCAGGCGTGGAGAGCGAGCTCTGCGAGCGCATGCACAAGCTCTTGAAGATCCGGCCTTCCATCACCTGGCTGGCTCCGGGGACGCTCCCCCGGGCAGACAAGAAGACCCAGCTCCTGGAAAAAGAGTATGAGAAATAGTTGGGTGAGCATTTCCGGGAGGAACCCCTTCCAAAGAAAGCCATAGTATGGGCTTGGTGAGGCTGAGGACAGGGGCGGCTCAGGCCTCGGAAAAAGCGCGGGAGGTTCCGGGAAAGTAGGAAAGACGGCCTCTTGGAAAGGGGATTCTTCCCCTCCCCCGCAAAATCCTCTTCCCCTTTCCTTTACAATGGTCCCTTGTCTTCTCCGGTGGGGTATCAGGAGGCGCATGTGGGTAAAACGGTAGCAATAACGGGCGTTTCCAGCTACTTTGCCAGCACGGTTCTGCCGCTGCTCGCCGCCGACCCCGGGGTGGACCGGATCGTGGGTATAGACCTGGTTCCGCCCCGCACCAAAGTGCCGAAGCTCTCCTTCCACGCCGAGGACATCCGCAGCCCCAA
Source organism: Thermodesulfobacteriota bacterium (assembly GCA_040753055.1). Classification (GTDB taxonomy): domain Bacteria; phylum Desulfobacterota; class Desulfobacteria; order Desulfobacterales; family Desulfatibacillaceae; genus JBFMHL01. The sequence goes on from JBFMHL010000141.1 coordinate 7,771, forward strand.
GCTCGCGGAGATCCTGCAGGGCGCGGACACGCTGTTCCATCTCGCCTTCGTGGTGGCCGAGATCCACGACAAGAAGAAGACCTTCGACGTGAACATCAACGGCAGCCGCAACGTGTTCTCGGCGGCGGTGCTAAACGGCGTCCGCAAGGTGGTCTACACCTCCTCCGCCACGGCCTACGGCGCCCACGCCACCAACCCGCTGTGCATCACCGAAGAGCGGCCGCTCACGCCAAACCAGGACTCCTACTACTCGCTTTCCAAGTTCCGGGTGGAGTCCCTTGCCCGCGAGTTCTTCGCCGGGCACCCCGACACCCTTTTCACCGTGCTGCGGGCAGGGCTGTGCGTAGGGCCGCGCACCCGCAACATGTTCCACGGGTTCTGGACCCGCAAGGCATCCATCTTTCCGGGAGGCCGCGCGCCCCATCTCCAGTTCATCCACGAGGAGGACCTGGGAACGGCCCTCTTCTCGGTTTATGAAAAGGACCTGCCCGGGGTCTACAACGTGGCATCCGACGACGCGGTGTCGTCCTTCTGGGTTTTCGAAAAAGCCGGGGTGAGGCTCTTGAAGCTACCTGCGGGCGTCTTGAAAAAAGCCGCCAACGCGGCTTTCGCCTTGCGGCTGGAGAAGGTGAGCCAGGGCTGGCTTTCCCTTTCCGAGCACACCATCCACATGAGCTCGGAGAAGTTCAAAAAAGAAGCGGGCTGGGCGCCCCGGTGGACCTCGGAGCAGGCCTTCCTCGACTACCTCGCCCACCGCAACGATTAAAATTTATCCAAATAGTAATCCCCTATAGGTCGCTTTCGATCGTAAACCATTTTTTCTTGGTCATAAAAGGGGGAGAGGGTGCCGGGGAAAAGCCCTCTTTTTCAAAAGGGGTTTTCCCCGCTTCTCCGCAAAATCCTTTTGCCTTTCTATTTTTAAAACAGCTTTTAGGAGACCGTCATGGGACTGGTTGCCAATGCAAAGCACGCCTTGATTTCCTGGTTCGTGAAGAAGCGCCCCCTCATGCTTCCGGGGATGAAGTACGTGGAATTAAACTACTATGCGGGCCGGGTGCCCATTCTTCGACGTCTGCATCCCTGGGTGGCGGCGGACCGGAACTCGGCCAGTTACCTGCCCATCAAAATTTCCATAGACAAGAGCCTGGGCACCCCGGTCAACCAACTCCTGCCGCCCCAGATCCTCCACGACCTCATTGAAGCGGCCAACGAGCACGTGATCATGGACTGCTGCCTGTGCCGGAACACCCAGCGGTGCGAGAACCATGCAATCGAGCTGGGCTGCCTGTTCATGGGGCCCTCGGCCCTGGACATCCCGGAGAAGATCGGCCGCAGGGCAACGAAGGAGGAGGCCCACGCCCACGTGGAGAAGGCCATTGAGAACGGCCTGGTGCCCATGGCGGGCAAGGTTCGTGTGGACAACTTCCTGTTCCTGACCCCGGAGCGGCACCAGCTCCTGTCCGTGTGCTTCTGCTGCCACTGCTGCTGCATGATGGGCTACTACCGGCACTCGGGAAAGCACATGGACCACATGATGGTTCCCATCGAGGGAGCGAAGGTGGCGGTAGACTTCGCCAAGTGCAAGGGCTGCGGCACCTGCGTCACCACCTGCATCTTCGAGGCCATCACGGTAGACAACGGCAAGGCCATCCACAACGACGCCTGCCGCGTCTGCGGCCGCTGCGTTCGCTACTGCCCCAACGGCGCAGTGTCCCTGACCATTGAAAACCCGGACTACATGGAGGACGTGAAGAAACGGATTCTTTCCTACGTGGATTTGAAAAAGACCGGATAGCGCAAGGAGGCGGGCGGCAAAGACGCGCTTCAACCCGCCGCCGCCGGAGCCGGCAGCCGTTTCACCGCATAAGAGCCGCAGGCATACAGCCAGGAAAGCAGGATGACGGGGAGGCTTGTCAAGACAAACAAAGACGCGTCGGACCATTCCAGAAGAGAACGGATCTCCGTCGCTGAAACGACAATGGCGGCAAGCACCCAAAAACTAGAGGGAAGGACATAGCGGTTTTTGTCATAGGAGTAGACAATATAAACGATCAGCAACTCATATACTATGTAATGAACAACATCGAAATTCATTCCAAGGTCGAAAATAAACAGGTAGACTATTGGATATTTAAAGTACCAATATATATAGTTGCCATTTCCTAACGTCAGGAGCATCAAAATATAGAGAAGAAGAGCCTTCTTCAGATACTTTCTTGCTTCCAGCATATTACGGGGAGCAACGATCATTTCAATTCGCCTGAAAGCTGTTTAATAACCCCATCTGACGCCTCAGGGTGGCGTTCCGGGCCTTCTATCCCGTCACAGATGCACAACCTCGATCTGAGGAAGCCTTTTCCGGATCGCCTCCGCCACCAGCCTGCGGTGGCAGTGCACGGGGCTGTTCTCGCTGCAAAGCAGGCAGCAGGGTATGGCAAAGAGCTTGGGGTCCAGCTTTTCGATGGCCCTGCGTTTTTGCAGCAAGGCCTGAAAGGCCGCTTCATACTCCGCAAAAGGCAGCTTGGTCTTGCGTACGCCGTCCAGAAGCTCCTGGGTGGGAGCCAGGTCCAGAAGGTGCAGGTAGGACGCCTTGCAGATGGCGGAAAGAAAGTACTCCAGATCCTCCTTCTTGGCGAAGCCGGCCAGGTGGCTGGTGTTTAAAAGCCGGATATCAATCATCCTCTTGACCCCCGCTTTTTTCAGGGACTCGAAGAACTCCCTGGCGCTTTTCTTGGCAAACCCGATGGTGTAGAGCTCCACGGCTTCCTCCCGTACGATGTTTCCGCGGAAATCGGACGATTGCCCGCGTTTACAAATCGAAACCTTTATACTACTTCTTTTTCGGTTCCTGCAAACGGCTCGGCAATGGAGGAAGGACGGCTTGGCTGACCGCGACCCCAAAAGCCCGCGCGTTTTTTTCCTGCTTCCCGGCCCCTACGTCTACGAAGACCGCTGCCAGGCCTACATCGGCCGGGGCTCCGTGTTCGGATATCGGGAGCCGGTGGAGGAGATGGCCGCGGCCCGGGCAATGATGGCCAAAGGGGCGGATTGCGCCTTGTGCCATGCCGCGGCCGAAGGGCTTTCAGCGCCAAGCATACTCTCCCGCATCGCCTCTTTCGCCCCGGACCTGGTAATCCTCTCCACCACCTTTCCGGGCCACGCTTCGGACCTTGCCTGGGCCGCGAAAATCAAAGCAGCCTTGCCCGGCTGCGTGGTGGCGGCCCGCGGGGGCCAGATGCCCTTTGTGAACCGCCAAAGGCTCTTCTCCCGCTTTCCCGATTTGGACGCCATCGTGCTTCCGGACTACGACGAAAGCCTTTCCGGCTGGATGGCGCAGGGCTTCTCCGGGCCGTCGCCGGGGATCCTCCTGCGGGACCGGCCCGAGCCCGAGGGCTTGCCCTCCGCCTTTTCCGGCCTCCTGGTTGATCTCCATCCCGCGCGGCGCATCGTAGTTCGTTCCGCCTTCCGCAGCCCTGACACGGGCGAGCCTCTGGCCACCATTCTTGCGGGAGCAGGCTGCGGGCGGCGCTGCTCCTTCTGCCTGGCTCCGATGGTATCGGGCAGGACCCCTCTATTCCGGGAGCCGGAGGAGATCGCCGGAGAAATGGCAAAGGCCCGCGCCGAGCTGGGCTTTCGCCGCTATTTCCTGCGGGCCGACGACCTATGCGCCGACCGGACCTTTGTCCTCTCGCTTTGCGAAACCCTGGCCCGCTACGAGCCCGGCGCGCGCTTCGTAACTACGGCCAGGGCCGACGGGGTGGATGACGAAACCGCCCGCGCCCTGGCCCGTGCCGGTTGCTGGGGCCTTTCCCTGGGGCTTGAAAGCGGCAGCCAACAGACGTTATCCCGCACCAGGAAAGGGCTCACCCCGCAAAGCGCGGAAAGGGCCCTGGCCGCCTGCCGCAGGCACGGCATCATGACCCTGGGCTACTTCATGCTGGGCTTTCCGTGGGAGACAAAGGACGACGTGATGAAGACCCTGGAGGCTGCCCGAAGGCTCGCCCCGGACGTGTGCGAGTTCTTCTTCCCCTACCCTTTTCCGGGAACCGCTCTGTATGAAGAGGCCGCAAGCCTCGGGCTCGTGCGCGAGGACTCCCCGCCGCCCTGCTCCCAGGTCGTGCCGGTCTGCGTTCCCCCAGGAATGAGCCCGCAGGAGCTCATCCGGCTCCGCAACCAGGCCCGCCGCGCCCCCCGCGCCCTGCTCCGGGCCGCCCGCGCCATTCTCCGCCAGGCCCGGACCCCGGCCGACGCCCTGCATATCGCAACCAGCCGCCTTGCCGCACTTCCCCGCGCCCTCTTCCCGCCCTCAAAATAAAAAAAGGCCCCGGGAAGCCCCGGGGCCTTTTCCTTGCTTGCTGTGCGGGCCGCTCAGTTCTTCGCCATCCGGGCCCGCGTCTTTTCGATGTAGTCCAGCGCCTGCTTGTGCACGCCCGTGTCCTCGTACTTCTCCACCACCTTTTCGAACCGTGCCAGCGCGGCCTCGTACTTGTCCTGGCGGTAGTAGAACTCGCCGATCAGGAGGTCGTGCTCCGCCATGAGCCGCAGGCACTCGCGCATCTCGTCGGCGCACTGGGCGGAGTAGGGCGAGTCGGGAAACTGACTGCGCAGCCGGGAAAATGCCGCCAGCGCGTTCTCCGAGGGGCTCTGGTCCCGGTCCGGGCTGCGGCGCTGCTTGAAGTAGGCCATGCCGATCTGGTGGATCACGTAGGGCACGGCCTCGTTGGACGGGTGCATCTTCTCGAACTGCTCGTAGCCCACGATGGCCTCGTCGTACTCCTCCTTGGCGAAGTGGGAGTCCGCAATCTTGAGCTCGGCCAAGGGAATGAACTTGGAGAAGGGATACCAGTCCCGCAAGGTCTCGAAAGCCTGGATGGCCACCGTGTAGTCACCCTTGTCGTAGGCGGCCATGCCCTCCTGGGCCAGGACCTCCGCGGGCTTTTCATTGCCCTTGTTCTTGCTGGCGCAGGCCGAGACGAGGAGCACCAGCGCCAGGGCCGAGAAGAGGAAGAATGCGCGTTTCATGAAGAAATCCTTGGAAGAAGCTCTTTTAAAAGATGAAGGAAGGGCATTGTGCGGGGGATGGGGGTGAGTTTCTCTTTTAAAAAAGGGTTTATCCCCCCACCCCGCAAATTCTTTTATCTTTTCGTCTTTTGCCTTTATTTCCCCGCTTCCACGTACTGCTCGGCGCAGAAGGCGGCTATGGCGCCGTCGCCCACGGCTGTGGACACCTGGCGGAGCACGGTTTCCCGCACGTCCCCGGCCGCGAACACGCCCGGCACGCTGGTCTGCATGCGCTGGTCCGTAATGAGGAAGCCCGCCTTGTTCTTGGCCAGGGAGTCGCCCAGAAAGCCCGTGTTGGGGACGGTGCCCACCCAGATGAAGCAGCCGGACACGGCCAGGTCCGAAACCTCGCCCGTTTTCACATTCTTCACCGTGACGGCGTTTACGTCGTTGTCGCCCTTGATCTCGGTGACCACGGAGTCCCACACGAAAGTGATCTTGGGGTTGGCCAAGGCGCGTTCCTGGAGGATGCGCGCCGCCCTAAGCTCGTTCCGGCGGTGGATGACGTAGACCCTGTCCACGAAGCGCGTAAGGAAGATGCTTTCCTGCACGGCCGAGTCGCCTCCGCCCACGGCCGCAACGGATTTTCCCCGGTAGAAGGGGCCGTCGCAGGTGGCGCAGAAGGACACGCCTTTGCCCGTGAATACGTTCTCCCCCGGCACGCCCAGTTGGCGCGGCTGGGCGCCCGTGGCGACGATGATCGTCCTGGCGGTCAGCTGGCGGTCGGGCAGCACGATCTTTTTCAAGGGCCCGGAAAAATCAACGGAGACGACCTCGCTGGACTCGATGGGAAGCTCGAAGCGCTTGGCCTGCTCGGCCATACGCTCCATGAGCTCCGCACCCGAGATCCCCTCGGGAAAGCCCGGGTAGTTCTCCACCAGGTCGCTCACCTGGATCTGGCCGCCCGGAGCGAACTTCTCCAGCAAAAGAACTTTCAGGCGCGCGCGGGCCGTGTAGATGCCCGCCGTGAGCCCGGCCGGGCCCGCGCCGATGATGATGCAGTCGTAGGAAGATTCCATGAGCCGGGGCATATCCCAAGGCGCGGGACCGCCCCCATCCCCCCTTTCCTGATGGGCCGGACCGCTGGGCCCGGCATCTTCGGCGAAGGTTAGAGAGCCTTCTCGATGGCCTGGGAGAGCGCGGTCTTGGGCACCTTGCCGGTCACCTGGTCCACCACCTTGCCGTCCTTGAACACGATGAAGGTGGGAATGGCGCGGATGCCGAACTTGCCCGGCGTGAGGGGGTTTTCGTCCACGTTCATCTTGGCGAAGGCCACCTTGTCCGCCATCTCCTTGGCCAGCTCTTCCACCACCGGAGCAACCGCGCGGCAGGGACCGCACCACGGGGCCCAGAAGTCAACCAGCACCGGCTTGTCGGATTTCAGTACGTCGGCGTCGAAACTCAGGTCGCTAACTTCCTTGATTCCTTCTGCCATGGGGACGTTGTCCTTTCGGAAAGCGATTGTTCGCAAGCGACGCAGACCTCGCGCCGGACATTCAAGGATTTTAGTTAAAAACCATAGTATCGGTATAGGCCCTTGTCAACCGAACCACGAGCCCGATGCCCGCCGGGCCTACAGCATCGCCGATTTACCAGGGGCATAAAAAAGAGCGGACGGTTTACCGGGATATTGGATTGGAATCGGGCTCAGTCGGGCTCCACCTTGGAAAAGACATCTTCGCAAGGTACGGAAACCAAGCCTTCGCGGAGTAGGGAGTGGGCGACGGAGGCCACCATCACGGCATTGTCTCCGCAAAGCCCGACAGGCGGCACATGCAGGGAAATTCCCTCACGGCGGCAGAGATCCGCCACCATCTCCCGCAAGCGCAGGTTCGCCGCCACACCGCCCACCACGGCCAGCCTGCCCACGCCCGTTCCGCGGGCCGCCTCCAACGCTTTTTTGGCCATCACCTCGCACACCGCCTCCTGGAAGGAGGCCGCCGCGTTGGCCAAAAAGCTCTCGTCCCATTCCGGGTGCAGCGCCAGGTGCCGGGTGAGCGCCGTTTTCACTCCGGAAAAGGAAAAATCCAAGCTCCCCGGCCCCAGCCAGGACCGGGGAAAGGCCACGGCGCCGGGTTCGCCCTTGTCCGCCAGCCGCGCCAGTTCCGGCCCGCCCGGATACCCCAGCCCCATGGCCTTGGCCGCCTTGTCGAAGGCCTCTCCGGCGGCATCGTCCCGGGTCTGGCCCATAAGCTCCATCTGCGTCTCCGAGTCCACCCGGTACAGGGCCGTATGCCCGCCCGAAGCCAAGAGCGCCACAAAGGGAAGCTCGGGCGGGGGCTCGGAGAAGAAGGCCGTGTGCACATGGGCGATCAGGTGGTTCACCCCCGCGAACGGAATCCCCCGCGCGGCGGCATAGGCCTTGCCAAAGCTGTAACCCACCAACAGAGCGCCGATGAGCCCCGGGCCGCGCGTGGCCGCCACCGCCGAAAGGTCCCCCGGACCGATCCCGGCCTCCTCCAGAGCCTTCTCACACACCTGGGTGATCATGGAAAGATGCCGGCGGGACGCAAGCTCCGGCACGACTCCGCCAAAGGGCCCGTGCAGATCGTGCTGGGACGCGACAATGGATGACAGGACCCTGCGGCCGCCTTCCACCACCGCCGCAGCAGTTTCGTCACAGGAGCTTTCTATGGCTAAAACGAGCATAGGAACCGCAAAAAAGAAAAGAAGAAACGAAAAACAATTTGGCGGGGGGAGGGGGGAAAACCCCTTTTGAAAAAGCTGTTTTTTCCCCCTCCCCCGCGCCCCCTACCCCTTTTCGGATAAAACTTTTTGGCGCATTTGTCAGGAGGCGAAAGCAGACGGGTTCATTGCCCTATCAGGTTTCTCCCAATCCAGTTCATTAAGCGCCGCACTCCCCCCTTCTATCCTCCCCATGCGCCAAATAATTTTCGGGAAGGGGGGTTTGGGGGAAAGCCTTTTTGGAAAAAAAAGGCTTTCCCCCCGAGCGTCTCTTTTCTTTTGCCTTTTTTCCGCTTCAGTCAATAACGCCGACGTCGGAGAGGCCGATGGTGAACTGTTTGATGAAGAGGCTGTGGCTTCGGCAGAACTCGTTGAGTTCCTTCATTTTTTCAGGGTTTGCGTTGCGGAAGGAGATCAGGATGCCGGTGATCTTTTTTTCCGCGATGAAGCCTTCGGCCTTTTTGAGGGAGCCGAAGATGGTGTAGCCGGTGAGGCGTTTTCCGGCCTTCAAGGGGTCGTCGTCCACGAAGGCTTCGGGCCGAAGGCCCAAGCGGTTGTTGTTGACCAGCTCCCGGAGGAGGATCTCTCCGCCGCGGCCCGCGCCGTAGATGAGGACCCGTTCGCCGGAGAGCGTGCTTTTCTTGAGGGCGTCGGAAAAAAGCCGGAACGATCCGCGGGTGCCCAGCAGGAAGCCGGTGGCGATGAACCAGTCTATGACGAAGATGCCCTTGGAGAAGTCCTGGAAGCGGTAGACGAAGGTGACCACCGCCACGGACAGGAGCGAGCCCAGGGCCGAGGCCTTGAGGTAGCCGTAGATGTCGTTGAAGGAGAAGAAGCCCCAGACGCCGCGGTAGACGCCCAGGAGGAAGTAGGAGAAGAGCTTGCAGGCGATGACCGCGGGCAGGCTTCGCAGGAACACATCGAAGTAGACGGAGAGCTCGGGCCGGGAGAAGCGCAGGCGGTAGGCCATGTAATAGGAGAAGGCGATGAGGGCGAAATCCAGCAGCACGAGCCCGATCTGGCGCTTGTAGGTGAGCTCCAGGAGCACGGGTGTGAAGTTCCGGTCCCGGAGAACGGAGAACTCCTTTTCCGGGTAGATGCGGAGCTGGGCCAGGTAGAAACCCATCAGGATCACGGAGACCGCAACGGGAACCACCACGGCCGGCCCGGTGAGGGTGTCGGCCCGGTGCACGAAGACTGCGGCCAGGCCCGATACGGCCGCGGTGCCGTACAGGAAGAGCACGGCCTTTCTTTCCGACATCCCGATCAAGACCAAGCGGTGGCTGGTGTGGTCCCGGCCGCCGGTGGAGGCCTTGCGGCCCGAGAGCAGGCGGATCACCGTGACCAGAGTGGTGTCGAAGATGGGCACCATGAGGATGAGCAGCGGCACGGCCAAGCGGGGCATGCCCGGGCCTGCGCTCCCCGAGTAGGAGAGCCCCAGGAAGGAGAGGGTGAAGCCGATGACCAGGCTGCCGCAGTCGCCCATGAAGATGGAGGCCGGGTTGAAGTTGTAGGCCAAGAAGGCCCCCAGGGAGCCTGCCAGGCACAGGGCGAAGAGCGCCACGTCCAGGTTTTTCCCGGCCAGCACCACGGCCAGGGAAAGCGCGGCCACACAGCCGACACCCGCGCACAGGCCGTCCATGTTGTCCAGCAGGTTCAGGGCGTTGGTGATGCCCACCACCCAGAAGATGGTGAGGATGGTATCCAGGGTGAGGGAGCCGGACCAGTTGAGCCGGAACCCGAAGTAGGTGACCAGGGAAGCGGTCATGATCTGGCCCAGGAGCTTGGTCTGGGGCTTGATGCGAAGGAAATCGTCCACCAGACCCACGATGAACATGCAGCATGCCCCCAGCATCAGGACCATGCCTGCGTACTGGGCTGGCTGCCCGCCCTGGCGCAGAACGAAAACCGACTCGGCCGGGAAGAAGAGCCGGGAGAAGGAAAAACCCGAGAGAAGGAGAACGGGAATGAGGAAGCCGGCGAAGATGGCGATGCCGCCCAGCATGGCGGTTGGTTTGGCATGCCAGCGGTCGGCCCGGGGCTTGGCAACGCGGCCCGTTTTCGCGGCCAGAAGCCGGGCGGCCGGCGTGGCCGCAAGGCAGATCACGAAGGCGAGAACGGGATAGAACAGCGATTGCATGATCGGATCCTTGGAAGGCCTCCCCGGGTGGGCCGCATCAGGGCGCAGGAAGCACGAAAAACGAGGAAGGAGCGTATGCGCAACACGCCGCCCCGCCTCGTTTCTATGCCCGGCCCTATTTGTCTCGCGCTTTTCCGCAGCGGGATTCTACCTGAATCCGTGAGCGGCCTCAGGTGGTCCGAATGCACGGATTCGGGTTTAAAGCTACTCCCACTGGATGCGGGGCTCGTCGCCGCGGCGCTCGGCCACGTCTCCGATGACCCAGGCCTTCTCCCCGAAGGCTTCCAGGAGCTGCACGGCGTCCTGGCAGACGGCCTTGGGGACGATGGCGATGAGGCCCAGGCCGTTATTGAAGGTCCGCAGCATCTCCTCGTCGGTGACCCCGCCCTCCCGGGCCAGGAAATCGAAGATGGGGGGGACATCCCAGGAGCCCCGGCGGATCACGGCCTTGCAGGACTTGGGCATGACCCGGGGGAGGTTGTCAATGATCCCTCCGCCCGTGATGTGGGCGATGCCGTTAATCTGCACCTGGCGCAGGAGCTTCTGAATGGTTTCCGAGTATATCTTGGTGGGCGTGAGGAGCACTTCGCCCAAGGGGGCGGAAAGCTCGTCCACCACCTTGTCCAGGGGTATCTTCTTGCGGTTGATGACGATCTCCCGCACCAGGGAGAAGCCGTTGCTGTGGAGGCCGGAGGAGGCCACGCCCACCAGCTGGTTCCCTACCGCCACGGACGACCCGTCAATGATGCGGCTGTTGTCAACGATCCCCACGCCGAAGCCCGCCAGGTCGTACTCGTCGGGCTTGTACATGTCGGGCATTTCGGCGGTCTCGCCGCCCACCAGCGCGCAGTTGGCCTGGCGGCATCCTTCCGCGATCCCCTCGATAATGGCGGTGGCCACCGCCAAGTCCAGCTTGCCCGTGGCCAGGTAATCGAGGAAAAATAGAGGCTTGGCCCCCTGGACCGCAATATCGTTCACCACCATGGCCACCAGGTCAATGCCCACGGTGTCGTGCTTCTTCATGAGCGAGGCTATTTTTAGCTTGGTGCCCACACCGTCGGTGGAGCTTACCAGCACGGGCCGGTCGTAGGCGGCGGTGTTCAGGGAGTAAAACCCTCCGAAGCCGCCGATGTCGCCCATGACCCCGCTCCGGGGAGTGGACTTCACGATGCCTTTGATAATGTCCACAAACCGGTTGCCCTTGTCGATATCCACACCGGCGTCGGCATAGGACAGACCTTTTTCCATGAAGAACTCCCTTGGACCCGATGCCAAAAAAAACGCCCTGCCTTCAACCGACGGGCGGCTTGCGTAACGCTCCCAATCGAGCGCCCTTCTTAATAGTAGCGGGCCGTACCGTTGTCAAAAGGAAAAAGGCCCGCCCGGAGAAAAGCTCAATTAAATATTAGTATACCCCATGCGCGGTTTTTTTTCCATGCTTCCGACTGAAAAATCCTTCTCCCTTTTACCGGGATTCTGCTCCGGGCAAAATGCGGACGGAGCCGGACTCGGGCGGGAGCCTTACATCCGGTTTGACTTCTTTTGCGAGCCTATAGTAAAATTTTAAAATTTACCGCAGCCTTTGAAGCGGCAAGCCCCAGGAGAAACAGGAAACGAAAAGCGCGGCGGGGGCCTGTTCGAACCGCGCGAAAAAGCATTCCGGAAAAGCCGCCTTACAACGAGGATCCACATGAAAGACTTCGCACGATTAAACCGACTTCCCCCCTATGTGTTCGCCCAGACCACCGAGCTCAAGATGGAAGCCCGGCGTGCCGGCGAGGATATCATCGACTTCGGCATGGGAAACCCGGATCTTCCCACACCCAAGCACATCGTGGACAAGCTCTGCGAAACCGCCCAGAAGGCGGTGAACCACCGCTACTCCGCCTCCATGGGCATCAAGAACCTGCGGCGCGAGATCTCCAAGTGGTACAAGCGGCGCTTTGACGTGGACATTGACCCGGACCGCGAGGCCATCGTCACCATCGGCGTGAAGGAGGGCCTGTCCCACCTGGTGCTGGTCACCATCAGACCCGGCGACGTGGTCTTCACCCCCACGCCCACCTATCCCATCCACCCCTTTTCCGCCATCATCGCGGGAGGAGACGTGCGGGGCATACCCGTGGGGCCCGGCCAGGACTTCTTCGAAAACCTCGTGACCGCCACGCGCCAGACCTGGCCCAAGCCCAAGATGCTCATCATCTGCTACCCCCACAACCCCACCACCGAGGTCGTGGACCTGGCCTTCTTCGAGAAGATCGTGGCCTGGGCCAAGGAGCACGACATCATGGTGGTCCACGACCTGGCCTATGCCGACCTCACCTTCGACGGCTACAAGGCGCCCAGCTTCCTCCAGGTGCCAGGCGCCAAGGACGTGGGCGTGGAGTTCTTCTCGCTCTCCAAGAGCTATTCCATGGCGGGCTGGCGCGTGGGCTTCTGCGTGGGCAACCCCGAGATCGTCTTCGCCCTGCGGCGCATCAAGAGCTATCTCGACTACGGCATCTTCCAGCCCATCCAGATCGCGTCCATCATCGCCCTGCGGGAAAACCAGGACTGCGTGGAGGAGATCCGGTCCATCTACGAAGCCCGTCGCGACGCCCTGTGCGAAGGATTGAACCGCATCGGCTGGGATGTCCCCCCGCCCAAGGGCACCATGTTCGTCTGGGCCCGGATCCCCGAGCCCTTCCGCCACATGGGCTCCGTGGAGTTCTCCAAGTACCTCATCCGGGAAGCCAAGGTGGCCGTGGCGCCCGGCCTGGGCTTCGGAGAGTACGGCGACGACTTCGTGCGCTTCGCGCTCATCGAGAACAACCAGCGTACCGCGCAGGCCATTCGCGGACTCCGCACCGCTTTGAATAAATAGTCGGGTTCGTAAAAAGCACGACTGCCGCGTTGCGCTTCGCGGGCCGGGAAGGTCA
>JBFMHL010000142.1:0-41200 GCA_040753055.1 Thermodesulfobacteriota bacterium
CGTAGAAGCTGTTTCATAACCCCGGATCACGTTTCAGGGCAAGGCGCGGGCCGACGAAAAAGCGGAGCATACAGTTTGTATGTGAGCATTTTGAGAAGGCCCGGAACGCCGCCCTGGGGCGTCAGATGGGGTTATGAAACAGCTTCTATTTGGAAACGCCGTGCGCCCCATGCTCCGCCCCCACAATGAGAGCAAATCCGGACGCTTAACAACAGATCATACAAAGGCGCCGTGGCGCTTTCCCCGCGGGAAAAAACCGTACTCCGGCGCTCCTTCCCGGAACGGCGGAGAAGCACCAATAAAATCATGGCGCGGCTATTTGTATATGATGCGCACAGCGCGGGGTACCGGATGGAAACGAAAGCATCAGCCACGGTGGTACTTCGATGCTTATATCATGCTGTTTATTGTAAGAGTCAAGGTATTTCCCTCAAGCTTCGGCCAAGCCGTCACGATCCCTCCCCGGCCACCGCGCGCACATGACAGAAACCCGTTTCGTCCTGGGCGTAGACAAAGCCCAGGTCCAGGTTCACGCACCAGCGGGCGGTGAAGGACTTGCGGTCCGCGCTCCACAGGGTCCTCTGGGCCGTATCGAAAACCGGCGGGGTGCAGAGGTCGGCCCGGTGGGGCTCCGGCGTAAGGAGGAGGGAAAGCTCGGCCACCGTGGGAAGCCGCCATCTGGACAATCCGCCGAAGCGGCCGTGGTTGAGACGCTCCACATAGTCCCGGGCCTGCGCCAGAGTCATGGCGTAGTCCGATCCGGACCGCTGCCAGCAAAGGCCCGCGCCCGGGTCCCGGACCAGCTCCCCGCCCTCGGGCCTGAGCGCCGGGCTCTCATAGCACTCGGGCCGCCACAGCGCATCCAGGCCGAAAAGCTCCCGGGCGCCCGATGCAGCCGCCTTCACGGCGCGGCTCCGGGGACGGGGCCGCCCTCCTTCGGCGCAGCGAAGCGGGGCTTTTTCCTCCCGCAAAAGGCAGGCGGCCTCCTTCTCCCGCTGCCATGCGGAAACGCAGGACGCGAGCTCCGCCGCCATGTCCCGGGCCGATTCGAACCTCTCGTCCGGGCTCCGGGAAAGCCCTTGACGGAAGAACTTCCGCCATTTCTCCTCCGGAACCAGGTCCCCCAGGGAGGACACATCCCAGGGCACGGGCTCCCCCCCGGAAAGCCCCCCTTCCGGCGGCAACGTTCCGGAGAGCATGCGGAAGCACATGACCGCCACCGAATAGAGGTCCGCAGCCGGCCCGGCCGCGTCCGGGTTCTTCTCCTGCTCGGGCGCGGTGTAAAACGGAGAGCCCACATGCAGGTTCTCGGGCCCGGAGAAGCGCTCCCCCCGCAGCCGGGACAGGCCGAAGTCCGCGATCTTCACCGTGTCGTCGTCGGAAAGCAGGATATTGAACGGCTTGATGTCCCGGTGCACCATGCCCTGGTCGTGGAGGCAGGACAGCCCGGCCAGCGTCTGGATGCAGTAGCGCGCCGCCTTCTGGGGAGCGATAGGCCGGCTTGCAGCCTCGGCCTCGTAGGTCTCCCCCATGACCGAACCCAGGTTGTTGCACAGGTAGGGCATCAGGAAGAAGGGAGCCCCGTCCGCCCGGTCGAAGTCCAGGACCTCCAGAACGTTGGGGTGGCGCAGACCGCCCATGATCTTCGCCTCCCGCACGAAAAGCTCCGCAAGGCTCTCCCGCGGCACCAGGGATACCAGAAACTCGTGGGGTGCAAACAGCTTGAGCGCCAGCACGCGCCCGATCACGGGAGCGGCCACCTTGTAGACCACGCCCATGCCTCCCTTGCCCAGAATCCCGTGCACCCGATACCGGCCGATGAACTTCATGCCACCTCCTGTAAGAGCTGTTTCCCCTCTCCGCCCATGAAAACCATAGAAGCCCCCGGCAGTAAAGAAAAAGCCGCCTGCCACCGTCCCTCTCCGCAATCCGCGTTCTTGCGAAAAACCCTCTCCTGGGATAAGGACCTTTCCCCGGACAGGGCCGGCTCCCCGGGGGGCCGCCGGAACCGAGAACCTCTTACACGCATGGGGGAACAATAATGGCCGCCATCCTTTTCCTGGCTGTTGCCTACCTTCTGGGATCCATTCCCTTCGGGGCGCTCTTGGTGCGGTGGAAAAAAGGCGCGGACATCCGCACCTTGGGCTCGGGAAACATAGGGGCCACCAACGTGCTCCGCACCTCGGGCCCGGCGCTGGGCGGGGCCACGCTCCTCCTGGACGCGGGCAAGGCCGCACTCCCGGCAGCCTGCGCCCTGCTCCTTTTCGGAACCCACAGCCCGGTCCCGGCCCTTGCGGTCCTGGCCGCCTTCCTGGGCCACCTCTACCCGGCATACACCCGCTTCACCGGGGGAGGAAAGGGTGTGGCCACCGCGGCCGGAGGCATGCTGGTCCTCTGCCCGCCCGCCATCGGCCTGGCCTTCGTCGTCTTCTGCCTCTGCCTTCTCCTCTTCCGCCGGGTCTCCGTGGCCTCGATGGTCGGAGCCGCGATCATGGCCCTTACCGGCATGCTGGCCGGCTACGGTTTCGCCACGGCGATGGCCGGGGTCGTGATGGCGGCCCTCATCGTCTTGCGCCACAAGGAAAACCTCCTGCGCCTCCGCCAGGGCACGGAGCCGAAAATTTTCTAACGGCCGGAGATAAACAGGATTTTGCGGGGGAGGCATGAGCTCCCTTTTGAAAAAGCAGGATTTTCGTTTTCCCCGCACCCCTGGCCGGGAAACGGTGCGGCCGGGCTAAACGGGGACCCGCCGTAACGCATTACCCGAAGTCGCCTTCTCCGCCCTGGGCCCGTCCCGCGGCTTATGCAAGAAAGGGGATGGCCGATAGTGACAGGCGTTGGGATCTCAGGAGGGGAACTCCCCCGGACTTCTTCAAATTCCTCACCTCTCGCCTGGTTGCAATCCTCACCCTCCCGCGCTATTCCCTTTGCGCTCGGGTTTGTATGATCCCCGTTCAATAAGTCCGTAGAGAGGAAGGCAAGCAATGGAAGGCAACATGGACAAACCGGTCAGGTACACCGGGCCCCGGACCGCCAAATCCAAGGGCGCGGATATTGTTTTCGACAGTTTTGGCGATCCCGCCGATCCCGCAATTCTCCTCGTCATGGGCCTGGGCGACCAGATGATCACCTGGCACGAGGACCTGTGCACGATGATCGCGAAGCAGGGCTTCCACGTGATCCGCTTCGACAACCGGGACATCGGCCTCTCCACGCGCTTCGTCCAATACGGCGTTCCCGACGTGGTCACGATCGCGGCCAAGAAGATGCTGGGGCTTCATCCCAGGACGCCTTACACGCTCACGGACATGGCCCGGGACGGGATGAGCGTCCTGGACGCCGCCGGGGTGGGTTCGGCCTGCGTGGTGGGCGCGTCCATGGGGGGGATGATCGCCCAGGTCATGGCCATCGAGCACCCGGACCGGGTGAGCGCGCTTGTTTCCACCATCTCCTCCGGCCAGTTGGTGCCGGGCGCCTCCATGCTCCTTTCCTTCGCCGCATGGAACCTGAAGAACCTCCTGGGAAACGGGGGCGCGCGCCTTCCCTTCTCCCCCTCGGCAGGAGCGCTCTCCTTCATTTTCAAGGACCCGCCCCGGGACCGGGACGGGTTCGCGGACTACTACGCCAGCCTGGAGCGCGCCCTCGTCGGGCCGGGGTATACGGCGGACTCGGACAAGACCCGGGAGTTTGCCAAAAGGCTTTACGACCGCGGGCTCTCCCCGGACGGCACCATGCGCCAACTGGCGGGCATCCTGGCCAGCAAAAGCCGCATCGGAGATCTCAAGAAGCTCCGCGTGCCGACCCTGGTGATCCACGGCGACAGCGATCCCCTCATCCCCGTCTGGCTGGGGGTGCAAACGGCAAAGCTGATTCCTGGGGCCAAGCTCAAGGTGTTTCCGGGGTTGGGCCACTGGCTCCCGCCTGCCATGTGGCCGGAGTTCGCGGGTCTTTTGGCGGATTTTACCGGAAGAAAGTAAAACGCGTTTCAACGGGGAAGGGAGGAGGTTTCGCCCCTCCCTTCCTCAATGCGGCACGTTTTGCAGCCCGGGCCTGTTTGCGGCCCGGCATCATGCCAAGCGGCACCCGGATGAATAAGAAGGCGGCAAGGATGAGGCGACGCAGGCGTATGCGGTCAACCGTCGAGGAGCCGAAAGACGATGCCAACGCTGTTAGGCGTTTGAATGCACCTTGGTATCAGGCCTCGGCGAGGGCCTTGGCGCAGGCCGGCAGCGTGATGGTGAAGGTCGAGCCCTGGTCCGGGGCGCTTTCCACCGTCACCTCCCCGTGGAGGGCCGCCACCACCGCCTTCACGTAGGAAAGCCCCAAGCCCAGGCCCCTTTTCGAGCGGCTGGCATCAGCGCGGTACAGGCGCTCGAAGATGTGGGGAAGGTCCTCGGGCCGGATGCCCATGCCCTGGTCGGCTACGCTGATGGCCACCATCCCGTCCCGGATGCGGGCGGCGATCCGCACCGTGGACCCGGACCGGGAGTACTTGATGGCGTTGTCCACCAGGTTGCCCAGCACCTGGCGCATGCGGACCCGGTCCGCCACCACCGTGAGCCCCGGTGCGGCTTCCGCCGCAAGAACGATCCCCTCGTCCTCGGCCACGATCCCGTAAAGCTCCGTCACGTCGCTCACGATCTCGTCCACCGAAAGCGGCGCCAGAGTCAGGCGCATGGCTCCGGTTTCGGCCTCGGACACGTCCATGAGGGTGTTCAACATCACGATGACCCTCTCCGACTCCTCCATGCAGTCGGCCAGGGCCTCGGTCATGGCATCCTCGTTCTCGGGGTTGGTGAGCGCCATCTCGGCCGTGCCCCGCATTCGGGTGAGCGGCGTGCGAAGGTCGTGGGCCACGTTGTCCAGGCTCTGACGCATGGCCGTGATGAGCTCTTCGTTCCGGTCCAGCATGGTGTTGAAGTGCCGGGTGAGCTCCCCCATCTCCCC
The DNA here is from genome assembly GCA_040753055.1 of Thermodesulfobacteriota bacterium. Classification (GTDB taxonomy): domain Bacteria; phylum Desulfobacterota; class Desulfobacteria; order Desulfobacterales; family Desulfatibacillaceae; genus JBFMHL01. The sequence continues at coordinate 4,948 of JBFMHL010000142.1, forward strand.
GCGCCGGGTTTTTTCCGGCACCCGCATGGAGACCTTGCCGGTGGACAGGATGTCGCCCACGGTGGCGAGGACGTGGCGCAGGGGCGACATGGCGCGGTAGGTGAGCAGGGCCCCGCCCGCGAAACCCAAGAGAAAAACGGGCGCGATGAAGGTGAAGAAGACCTTCCGCAGATGGTGCAGAAGCTGCCAGGCCTGGCGCGAGCTCTTGCCCAGAGTGAGCACGATGCCGTTCTGCATGGGCAATGAAGCCACGGTCCAGGGCGTTTTTTCCCTGCGGCCCAGGAGCACCATGTACCAAGGCGGCTGCAAGGCCGTCTCGGCGGCGGATAGGTCTCCCAGGGCGAAGCTCGCGTCCACCCCGCGGGGAATGGACAGGAACAGGACCTGGTTTTTGATGCCTGTAAGCCGCACGAAGTAGATGTCGCGGGTGGCTTCCTGGCGCTGGTAGAAGCGCCGCCGCAAGGCCTGGACCCCTCCTTCCTCGTACCACGCCGCAAACTCCTGGATGCGCGCGGCCACCACGTCCCGCTCGTTTCGTTCCAGGACCGAGTCCACCACGTAGTAGGCCGAGATGAAAAAGCCCAGCGAGGCCGCCACGAAGAACGCGGCGTACAGAAGCGAGAGCTTCAGCGAAAAGGTGAGGCCCAGCGGGCGGATGACCCGGGTGGGCAGGGCGAAAAGGCCCATCAGCCGGCTCAGCCGGCTCCGGGGAAGGGGCGGCGGGACGGCCTGGCCGGCCGGGACAGGTGCGGGGGAAGCCGCGGGAGCCTCTTGTGCTTCCCGGCGCTTCCTACTCCTTGAGAACATATCCGACCCCCCGTACCGTATGGATGAGCTTGGCGTCGAAGTCCTTGTCCACCTTGTTGCGGACCCGGCAAACCAGCACATCCACCACGTTGGTCTGGGGGTCGAAGGAAAAATCGTAGACGTTCTCCAAAATGGCCGTCTTGCTCACCACGCGGCCCTTGTTGCGCACCAGGTACTCCAGGAGCGCGAACTCGCGGCCCGGCAGGCCGATGCTTTTGCCTTCCCGCGTCACCTCGCGGGTCACCAGGTCCATGCAGAGCCCCGCTGCGGTCAGGGTGGTGGGCTCCACCACGTTCTGGCTCCGGCGGATGAGCGCGTGGATCCGGGCCAGGAGCTCGGAGAAGGAGAAGGGCTTTACCAGGTAGTCGTCGCCCCCCGCGGAAAGCCCTCGCACCCGGTCGTCCACCGTCCGCCTGGCCGAGAGGATGATGACAGGCAGATTGATCTTCTCCCTGCGCAGCCTCTCGATGAGGGTGATCCCGTCCATGCCCGGCAGCATGATGTCCACCACGGCGGCGTCGTACTTCTCCGAGGTGCACAGGGACAGGCCTTCCGCTCCGTCATGGGCCACGTCCACGGCGAACCCGGCCTCCCGGAGCCCCTTCTCCACAAAGGACGCGATCTTCGCGTCATCCTCCACCACCAGCACACGCATGTTCCCGTCTCCGTCTTGTGGGGGATTGATGGTAAAAATCATGAAGGGATCTTGCAGGGGGAACCGCCTTGTGAAAGGGCTGGCTCCCCCCCCCCGAGCCCCCTCCCCCTTTTGAAGCAAAATTTTTCGGTGCGCCCCTCAGGCCCTTTGCTTGCGGCTTCATCCCGGTAAAGGTAGGGATTCTTATCCAAAAATCAAATGGGGCGCGTAGAAAGAACCCCGGAGATCGACTCCGGGAGTCACCCATGATAGGTATCTTCCTTCGGCCCCAGTTCTCGGGTTCGGCACAAAGCCTGCAGCGGCTGGGAAGGAGAGATTTCGAATGTGCGTCTGAAGCCTCGGGACGGCGTTGCGGCCCCGTTCAAAAAGCTCCCCTACCAACCTGGCTTTTCGCCTCATCTTCTAGAAGCTGTTTCATAACCCCATCTGACGCCCCAGGGCGGCGTTCCGGGCCTTCCCCGGAAACGTGATCCGGGGTTATGAAACAGCTTTCCAACGATTTTTTTGGAAACAGCCCCTGGTGCAAAAAGTTTTGGGGAGGGGAGGGAAGGGGCGCGGGGGAGCCCTCCCCCGCAAAGCCTTCTCTCTTTTTTCTTTTCCCTTCTTTATTTCTCACGCTCCGCCACCAGGTTCTTGATGACGGTGGCGTCTTCCAGGGTGGAGACGTCGCCCAGGGAGGAGATGTCGTTTTCCGCGATCTTGCGAAGGATGCGGCGCATGATCTTGCCCGAGCGGGTCTTGGGGAGCCCGGGCGCGAACTGGAGCTTGTCCGGGGTGGCGATGGCGCCGATGCCGTCGCGCACGTGGGCGATGAGCTCCTTGCGCAGGGCGTCGGAGGGCTCGAAGCCCATCTTGAGCGTCACGAACACGTAAATGCCCTGGCCCTTGATCTCGTGGTGCATGCCCGCGGCCGCGGCTTCGGCCACGGCGGGGTGCTCCACCAGGCTGCTCTCCACCTCGGCGGTGGAGACCCGGTGGCCGGACACGTTGATGACGTCGTCCACCCGGCCCTGGAGGAAGTGGTAGCCTTCCGCGTCCTTCAGGCAGCCGTCGCCGGTGAAGTACATGCCCGGATACTGGGAGAAGTAGGTTTCCTGCCAGCGGCCGTGGTCGCCCCAGATGGTCATGGACAATCCCGGCCAAGGCTTCTCGATGCACAGGTGCCCGGTTTCGCCCGGCGGCATGGGCTCGCCGCGGAGTTCGGAGTTCTCGGTGCCCGGGTTGGCCACCCGGGGCAGCACCCCCGGGAAGGGGAATGTGGCGGAGCCGGGCTTGGTGGGGATGGCACCGGGCAGGGGCGTGATGAGGATGCCGCCGGTTTCCGTCTGCCACCAGGTGTCCACGATGGGGCAGTTCCCTCTTCCGATGTTGCGGTGGTACCACAGCCAGGCCTCGGGGTTGATGGGCTCGCCCACGGAGCCCAGGATCTTCAGAGAGGAAAGGTCGCGGCCCGCCGGCCACTTCTCCCCCTGGCGCATGAGGGCCCGGATGGCCGTGGGCGCGGTGTAGCACACGTTGATCCGGTAGCGTTCGATGAGCTCCCAGGCCCGGTCCGGGGCCGGGTAGAGGGGGGTTCCCTCGTAGAGAAAGCTGGTGGTCCCGTTCAGCAACGGCCCGTAGACGATGTAGGAGTGCCCGGTGATCCAGCCGATGTCGGCCATGCACCAGTAGATGGTTTCGGGCTTGAGGTCGAAGATCCACTTGCAGGTGAGGTACACATAGGTCATGTAGCCGCCGGTGCCGTGCACCTGTCCCTTGGGCTTCCCCGTGGAGCCCGAGGTGTAGAGGATGAAGAGCGGGTCCAGGGCGTCCATCTCCTCGCAGGGGCAGGAGTCGGAGATGTCGGGCGCCTCCATTTCATCGTCCCAGCAGGTGTCCCTCCCGTCCTGCCAGGGGCAGGCTCCTCCGGTGCGTTTGACCACGATGACATGGCGCACCTGGGGGCAGGAGGCCAGGGCATCGTCGGCGATCTTTTTCAAATCGAAGCTGCGGCCGTTCCGGAGGGATTGGTCAATGGTCACCAGGACCTCGGACTCGTTCTCCCGCATGCGCGTGGCCAGGGCCTCGGCGGAGAACCCGCCAAAGACCACCGAGTGGATGGCGCCGATGCGGGCGCAGGCAAGCATGGCCACGGGAAGCTGCCAGACCATGGGCAGGAACAAGGTGACGCGGGCGCCTTTTTTCACGCCCTTTTTCTTCAGCACGTTGGCAAAGCGGCACACCTCCCGGTGGAGCATCTGGTAGGTCAAGACCTTCACGTCCCGGTCGGGCTCTCCCTGCCAGACGATGGCCGCCTTGTTGCGCAGGGGGCCGTCCAGATGGCGATCCAGGCAGTTTTCGCAGACGTTGGTTTTGCCCCCGGCGAACCACTCGTGGAACACCGTCCCCATGCGGGTGTCGAAGTTGTAGGTGAGGATTTTCTTCGGCGGGCGGCGCCAGGCAAGCTCCGAGGCGACTTCGCCCCAGAAGCCTTCGGGGTCTCTCATGGACCGTTCGTAGATGGCGCGGTACTCGTCCACGGTCTTGATCCATGCGTTTTGGGAGAATGATAGGTCGGGGAAAAATTTGCCGTCCTTTTCGGTGATGGGCATGGGGAGAGTCCTTTCCTTGGTCCGGGGTGCGGCATGGGGTATGGGGCAAGGCTGCCGAAGCAGAGGAGGCCGCGTTCCGCCTTCCCGGGGACAAAGGCGGGCAGGGCCGCGGGGGGACGAGGGCAGGCAGGGGGCCCGCCCCGGGCCGGGAGGGGAATCACCCCTGGGCCTTCATCTCCTCCACCTTCTGGTTATAATACCGGATCACCTCCCTTCGGTTCAACATTCCCAGAAGCGTGCCCTGATCTTCGGCCGCAACCACGGGAATGGAGTCTATGTTCTTTACCGTGAACTTGCGCATGACAGAACTTAAGTCCTCATCCGGCGTCACGCAAATGATTTCCGTGATGGCGATGTCCTTCATGACCACCAGCGGCTCCACGTCCTTTTCGAACAGGACCTCGCGCACGTCCGTGGAGGAGAATATCCCCGACAGCCGGCCCTGGGAGTTGGTGACCGGGAAGTAGTGCTGCTTGGTGCGGGTGAAGAACTTCTTGAAGTCGGCAAAGGACATCTGCTCGGGGATGAGGGTCACCTTGCGAACCGCGCCCATGAGGTCGGCCACGCGGTGGGCCTGGAGGATGTCCTGGAAGAAGGCGCCCTGGTGCACGGGGGAAGCCACGCGGTTCTTGGGCTGGTTCACGTAGAGGGAGAACCTGCGGCTCAAGAGGTAGACCACCGTGCACACCAGGAGGCTGGGGAGCAGCAGGCGGTAGGAGTTGGTCATTTCGGTGACCAGGATGATGGTGGCCACGGGCGTCTTGGAGACGCCGGCGAAAAACCCCGCCATTCCCACGATGACTAAAGCGCCCGGCTCCGGAGCCATGCCCGGGACGTAGCGGTCCAGCAAAAGCCCGGCTGCCCCGCCCAAGGCGGCGCCGATGACCACGGAGGGGCCGAACATGCCGCCCGATCCGCCGGAGCCGATGGTGAAGGAGGTGGTGAGGATCTTGCCCGCGGCCAGCAAGAGCAGGAACCAGATGGTGGCCTGGCTGTAGATGGCGGTCTGGATATAGCCGTACCCGAAGGACAAAGTCTGGGGCAGGAAGAACCCGATAGCGCCCGTAAGCAGCCCGCCGATGGCGGGCTTCACGAAGCGGGGCACGGGGAGCTTGCGGAAGAGCTCGGTGGTCTTGTGGAAGCAGCGCACGTACACGCCGCCCACGCCGGCCAGCACCAGGGCCAGCAGGAGGTAGCTCACCAGCTCCCAGGGGTTGTTGAAGTCGAAGAAGGGCGACGAGAACAGGGTGCCCCAGCCCATGACGATGCAGAAGAGGCAGTAGGCCAGAACGGAGGCGACCCAGGCGGGGAGGATCACCTCGGTCTCGATGTCCGGGTCGCGGTAGAGGACCTCCGCCGCGAAAAGAGCCCCGGCCATGGGCGTGCGGAATATGGAGCCCACGCCCGCGCCCATGCCCGCCGCCAGCATGATGCGGCGGTCCCGCGCGGAAAGCTTGAGCTTGGTGGCCAGGAAGGAGCCGAAGCCCGCTCCGATCTGGGAGATGGGGCCTTCACGGCCGCCGGACCCGCCGGTGGTAAGCGTGATCACGGAAGCGATGGTCTTGACGAAGGGGACCCGGGCCCGGATGAAGCCGCGCTTGCGGTGGTAGGACTCGATGGCCGCGTCGGTGCCCTCCCCTTCGGACTCGGGAGCCAGGCTGAAGACGATGATCCCGCACAAAAGGCCGCCCAGCGCCGGCAGGATGAGGAGCATCCAGCGGCGGAGCGGAGTGGCGGTGGGGGCCAGGAAGTTGTGGTCGCCCGTGGGCATGGGGGGGCGGTACCCCGCCAGGGCGTCCATGAAGTAGTGGCTGCCGATCTGGCAGAGGAAATCGAAGACGATGGAGCCGCAGCCCGCCACGATGCCGATGGCCACGAAGTATAGGGACCAGCGGACCATGTAGGGGAAGCGGCCCCCCAGGCGGAGAAAGGAGGCTATTCTTCCCAGGTCAATGCGGCGCATCGCGAAATTTCGGCTGGTCGCCTTCCCGGATCAGTCGGCCTGTTCCAGGTCGCGTACTCCGGCAAGCACGATGTCGAAAAGCTCCTTTACGTTTTCCACTTCCAGGCAGGAGAAGGCCACCCGGAGCTCGCTCTTGCCAAGGGAGATGAGACCCACCCCGTACTTGTCCAGGAGATGGACCCGGAGCGGCTCCGCGTCCACCGTCTTCAGCTTCAGGCACATGAAGTAGCCGGAGTTGAAGGGGTAGGGCTCCCAGGCGCTCTCGTAGGCGGGGTCCGCCAGGACCTCCTTCACCTTGAGGGCGCGGGCCTTTAAAATCTCGCGTTTTTCAGCCTTTTCCAGGGCGTAGGCGGGGCTCGCCATGGCCTTTAAGACGATGGTCTGAGAAAGATGGGAGGCGTTGCTGATGGACCCGCGTACGGCCCCCGCGGTCTTCTTTTCCAGGGCCTCGTAGGCCTGCTCGTCGTTCCCTGCGAACTTCACGCCGTAGGTCACGAAGCCCACCCGCAGGCCCCACACGAAGTCCTCTTTGGTGGCCCCGTCCAGCTTGATGGCGCACAGGCGCTCGTGCTTTTGGGCCAGCAGGGCGAAGACCGACTCCTGGAGGCAGTCCGGGTCGAAGAAGAGCCCGAAGTAAGCGTCGTCGCAGACCACCACCACGTTGGTTCCGCCCTCTGCCACGGAAAGGAGGATCTCGGCGATCTTTTGCCCTTCGGCCTTGGTGGCGGTGTAGCCGGTGGGGTTCTGGGGGAAGTTGAGAAGCACCGTGATCTTCTGGTTCTTGGCCGCTTCCGCCCGCACCGTGTCTTCGAAGCTCTCCAGGTCCAGGCCGCCCTTGTCCGAGAACAGGTTGTAGTGGGAGAAGCGGGCCCCCCGGCGCACGGAGAGAATGAGCCCGTAGTTGCCCCAGAAGATCTTGGGCAGGATCACCACGTCGCCCGGATCAATCCACATGTCGCCCACCACGGCGATGCCGTGGGTCAGCGCCTGGGTCACCACCGGTGTGCTGACCTTCTTTCCGGCCAGCGAAGGATTCTTGTCGAACAGCGAGGCCTTCCAGATCTTCCGCAGCTCGGGCAGGCCGAAGCTGGGCGCGTAGGTCAGGCACTGCTCCGGCGGGATGTCCCGGATGAACCCCATAACCGACGGCAGGTGAAGGGGCTTCCCCTTCTCCGTGGCGATGCCGATGGTGGCGTTGAACCGGTGGGCCTTTTGCTTGGCCTCCGCGCTCTGGGCCAGGATGCCCTTGGGAAAGAAGAGGTTCTTCCCCACCGAGGACAGCATCTCCAGCACGTGGGGGTTTTCCTGCGCAAGGATGTCGTTCAGTTCCTGGGCAATGGGATTCATGGGTGTGTTTCCTCGACGGAAAAAAGGCGGTGGATGTTTCCGTTTACTCCCGGGCCTGCCCCCTGCAACCGCAGGCCGGCCCGCCCGGATTGTGAGCGATCGGCGGAAAGGCCCGCCGGGACAACGCCCTGACGGGATCTTTGCGGTTCGGTTCCCCAATATTATCCGTCACGGAGCGCAAAAGAAAAGAGCGGGAAGCTGGGCGAACCAAGTCCTCGATGGAACAACGCGGACTTGGTTCGCCCGGAGGCTCACGCATCTTTTTGGGCAGCCCGTCGCAACGGAAAGTGTTTTTTCGGGAAAGCCCCGGGAAAAGCCTTCTGGGGCGGAGCGTTACTTGCCCTTCTGGGCGCGCTTGCTGGCCTTCAAGGGGTTCAGCTTGGCCTCGGTCATCTTGACCTCTTCGGTCACGTGGGTGGCCAGGTTGCATTTGCCGCCACGCCACTTGGCGGTCGGGTCCGGGCAGGATTTGCAGTAGAGACCGGTGGAAAGCTCCTCAACGCGGCCGCACCCCTCGCAGGCGCCGATCACCGGCTGGCAGGCGCCGCCGATGGCTCCGCAGCCCTTCTTGGTCATGAGGTTGCAGTCCGATCCGTTTCTGATGGTGGTGCACAGCATGGGTACGACTCCTCATAAGGGTTGGGAGCGTGTTCGCTCCCCGGGCAAAGGACCGCCGGCAAAGGCCCGGCCGCCAACAAAGATTGCAAAATATAATGGACAAGTCCGATGCCGTCAACTACAATCCGCAGCTTGTTATCGGGACATTGTTTTTGGCCTTGACAGGCGCATGCCACAAGACTAAAAGGGATGGTTCTTGAACACTTGGGCACCGTACGACACGGCGCTTTGAACAGGAGGTTTCAGCCAATGTACGCAGTGATTCAAACCGGCGGCAAACAGTACAGGGTCGCGCCGGGACAAACCCTTCGGGTGGAGAAGCTCCCGGGCGAAATCGGCGACCCGGTCCGTTTCTCCAGCGTGCTCCTCGTTTCCGACGGGGAGAAGCTTTCCATCGGCACGCCGGCGGTGGAGAACGCGGCGGTGACGGCCAAGATCGTGGAGCAGGACAAGGCCACGAAGGTCCTCATCTTCAAGTATAAGCGCCGCAAGCGCTTCCGCCGCAAGCAGGGCCACCGTCAGCCCTTCACGGCCGTGCGCATCGAGAATATCGAGAGCGCGGTCTAGGCCCTTGGCTCACCCCGCGGCGAAAGCCATAAAGGGGGAAACATCGCTTTTTCCGCCTTTTGCCCGAACACTGGCGCAAAGGGCTTGCGAGGCATTGTCATGGCACATAAAAAAGCAGGCGGAAGCTCCCGCAACGGAAGGGACTCCCAAGGCCAGCGGCGCGGCGTGAAGCGCTACGGCGGCGAACCGGTCCGCGCGGGCAACATCCTGGTCCGGCAGTTGGGCACCGTAATCCACCCCGGCGACAACGTGGGCATGGGCAAGGACTACACCCTGTTCGCCCTGGTGGACGGCGTGGTGGCCTACGAACGCATGGGCCGCGACCGCAAAAAAGTGAGCGTACACCCGGCGTGAGATTCCTTGACGAGGCCAAACTCGTCGTTTCCTCCGGCAACGGCGGCGGGGGCTGCCTAAGCTTCCGCCGCGAAAAGTTCATTCCCAGGGGCGGCCCCGACGGCGGCGACGGGGGCAAGGGCGGCGACGTCATCCTTGCCGCCGGCGGCAAACGCACCCTGTACCACTTCCGCTTCAAGCACGAGTTCTGCGCCGAAAACGGACGGCCCGGCCAGGGCAGCCAGAAGTCCGGAAAAAGCGGCGCGGACCTTATCCTTACCGTTCCTCCCGGCACCCTGGTAACCGACGACGACACCGGAGAGGTCCTTGCGGATCTGGTCTCCGAGGGCGACTCGGTGATGGTCTGCCGGGGGGGGCGCGGCGGCAAGGGCAACAAGCACTTCGCCACCGCCACCCACCGCACCCCCCGCTTCTCCCAGCCCGGAGAGGAGGGCCAGACCCGCACCCTGCGCCTCACCCTGAAGCTCATCGCCGACGTAGGCATCGTGGGCCTTCCCAATGCGGGAAAATCCAGCCTCATCGCCGCCATGTCCGCAGCCCGGCCCGAGATCGCCCCCTACCCCTTCACCACGCTCACGCCCAACCTGGGCGTGGTCACCGCTCCCTTCGGCGAGCCCTTCGTGGCCGCCGACATACCGGGGCTCATCGAAGGCGCCCACGAGGGCGTGGGCCTGGGCGACCGCTTCCTGCGCCACGTGGAGCGCACCCGCATCCTGGTGCATCTGGTGGACGCCTCCACTCTCCCGGACGATGACCCTGCGGCGCCTTTGGCAGTGGTCAACCGCGAGCTTGTGTCCTACAATCCCGCGCTTATGCAAAAACCGCAAATTGTGGTACTGAACAAGCTGGATATCCCGGAGGCGCAGGAAAAGGCCGACGCCTTCGAGCGCGCCCTGGGACGCCCCGTACGGCGCATCTCGGCCGCCACCGGCCAAGGGGTTTCCGCCCTGGTCCGGGAGCTGGCGTCCCTGATCGCGGCCCGAAAACCCGCCACGGAAGGCGACCCGGAATAATGTCCGCAAAAACAAACGCAAACGTCACCTGCCAGGCCGGAGACGGCCGTACCGATTTCCTTTCCCGGGCATCGGTATGCGTGGTCAAGGTTGGCTCCGGGGTCCTCACGGGACCCGACGGCCTGAACCTGGAGGTAATCGCTTCGCTGGCGCGGGACATTGCGGCCCTCATGGAGGACGGCCGGCAGGTGATCCTGGTTTCTTCCGGAGCCGTGGCTTCGGGCATGCGCAAGCTGGGGCTCGCCAAGAAGCCCTCCCTGGTGCGGGAGAAGCAGGCCACGGCCGCAGTGGGCCAGGGTGCGCTCATCCGCCAGTACGAGAAGGCCTTCGAGACGCACGGCCGCAAGGTGGCCCAGATCCTCCTGACCCGCTACGACCTGGTGCGCCGCGTACACTACCTCAATGCGCGCAACACCCTGAAAACGCTCCTGTCCTGGGGAATCCTCCCCATCATCAACGAAAACGACACCGTGGCCGTGGACGAACTCAAGTTCGGGGACAACGACAACCTCTCGGCCATGATCGCCCACCTCCTGGACGCAGACCTCTGGGTGAACCTGACCGACATTGACGGCCTCTACACCGCCGATCCCCGCGTGAACAAGCACGCCAAACGCCTGGAAACCGTGGCCAACGTGGACCGGAGCGTGGAGGATATGGCCGACGCCGCCCCCGGCGCCGTCAACACCGGCGGCATGGCATCCAAGGTGGCGGCGGCCAAAAAGGTCACCCAGGCGGGCATCCCCGCCGTCATCGCCTCGGGCAAGAACCCCGGCACCCTTCCCGCCCTCCTGGCGGGCGAGTCCGTGGGCACCTTCTTCGTCCCCCGAGCCGGGCGCATGAAAAGCCGCAAGTGCTGGATCGCCTATGCCTTGAAACCCAAGGGCGAGCTCTTCCTGGACGCGGGCGCGGCCGACGCCGTCACCAAAAAAGGCAAAAGCCTTCTCCCCATCGGCATCGTGGCCGTCTCCGGCGACTTCAAGGAAGGCGACCCCGTGGAGATCAAGGACCCCTCCGGCGAAACCATCGCCGTGGGCCTTTCCTCCTTCCCGGCCGACGACGTTCGGGCCATCATGGGAAAGCCCAGCCGCGAGATCGCCCGGATCCTGGGGGAAAAGCTACACGACGAGGTGGTCCACCGCGACAACCTGGCCGTCACTTGCATTTAGATCTGAACACGCGAGCGGCCAGAGGTGGCCCGGATGCAAAGAAGGCCGCGGCCGACAGTACTGGATTTACGGCGGCCGCCGCATGACACGGCACACGGGCCTCATGGGGTCGCCCCGAAGGGCGGAAAAAAACTTTCACCCCGGGGAAACATCGTTCCCGGCAGGAATGGCCAAATGATGGGCTTTGCTCCCAATCAGGAAAAACTTCGTCACGGATTCAGGTTAGAGGAAGAAACGGAGATTGCCATGAGCACCGACCAACCCCTATTCGAGCTCGCCTCCCGCGCCAAGCAGGCCTCCCGCGCCATGGCCAAATGCCCCACCGCCGTCAAGGACGCCGTCCTTGCGGACATGGCCCGCATGCTCTCCGAGCACAAGCAGGAGATCTTCGCCGCCAACGCCAAGGACGTGGCCGCAGCCCGGGAAAAGGGCTTGAGCGGCGCCATGATAGACCGGCTCACCGTGACCGAAAAAACCATCGCCTCCATGGCCAAGGGTCTGGGCGAAGTGGCAGCCCTTCCCGATCCCGTGGGCGCAATGGGTCCCACACGCATCCGGGAAAACGGCCTTTCCGTGTCCCGCATGCGCATCCCCTTGGGCGTCATCCTCATGATCTACGAGTCCCGGCCCAACGTCACCGTGGACGCCGCCGGGCTGTGCCTGAAGGCAGGAAACGCCGTGATCCTGCGCGGGGGCTCCGAGGCCTTCCACTCCAACCAGGCCCTGGCATCGGTCATTTCCGCCGCCCTGGCCGCCAACGGCCTCCCCGCCGAGGCCGCCACCCTCGTCCCCGTGACGGACCGGGCCGCGGTCATGGCGCTTCTTGCCATGGATGAAACCATTGACCTGGTCATCCCCCGCGGCGGCGAGGGCCTTATCCGCTCCGTGGTGGAAAACTCCCGCATCCCCGTGCTCAAGCACTACAAGGGCGTGTGCCACGTTTACGTGGACGCCCATGCGGACCGGGTCATGGCGGAGAACATCGTGATGAACGCCAAGGTGCAGCGGCCCGGCGTGTGCAACGCCATGGAAACCCTGCTGGTGCACAAGGACATCGCCGACACCTTCCTGCCCCGGGCCCTGGACCGGCTGGCCCGCGCCGGAGTGGAGATCCGCGGCTGCCCCCAGACCCTGACCCTGTTCCCCAGGGCCGTACCCGCCAAGTCCCACGACTTCGGCTACGAGTTCCTGGAACTGATCCTGGCCGTGCGCGTGGTGGACGACATGGACCAGGCCATGGGCCACATCGCCCAGTACGGCTCCCAGCACACCGAGGCCATCGTCACCTCCGACTACGAAAGCGCGCGCCGCTTCGTGAACGAGGTGGACGCCTCCATGGTGGCCGTGAACGCATCCACCCGCTTCAACGATGGCGGAGAGCTGGGCCTGGGAGCCGAGATCGGCATCTCCACCACAAAGCTCCACGCTTACGGCCCCATGGGCCTGGAAGAGCTGACCGCCCAGAAGTTCGTGGTGTTGGGAAACGGCCAGGTCCGAGGATAACCCGGGTTTCGGTACGGCCCGGCTGCTGCGTTGGGTTGCGAGCCGCCGGGCGGTCACATACGGCAAGTAGGCTCCCGCCCGCCGATTCTTGTGCGCCTTGCATCCGAACCGTGCCGAAACCCGGGCCACGAACGCTGTTAGCGGTGGCGGCTTACTTCTTCGCTGCCATTCCGGCGGAGGCCGCTCACGGATTCATGCATATCTTTTCCAAGGCGATCGGTGATGGAAAAGGTCGGGATATTCGGGGGGACCTTTGATCCGGTGCATTACGGGCACCTGCGGATCGCCTTGGAGGTCCGCGAAGGGCTCGGCCTGGACCGGGTCGTTTTCGTCGTGAGCAACGTGGCTCCCCACAAGGAGGTGGGGGCCTTTGCGCCGGCTAAGGACCGCCAGGCCATGGTGCGGGCCGCGGTTTCGGGCGTGGAAGGGTTCGAGCTTTCCGATGTGGAAATCGGAAGGCCGGGGCCGTCGTATACCGTGGATACCTTGCGGGATCTTGCAGCCGGCGGAGGCCGTGAGCTGTACTTTATCGTGGGGACGGACGCTTTTCTGGAAATCCACACCTGGCGGGCGTTTCCGGAGTTTCTCAAGCTGGCTCGGTTCGTGGTGGTTTCCCGGCCGGGGTCGGAGAGTCCGGGCCGGGTGGCGGGATATCTTGCCGAACGCCTGCCCGGATGTTACCTTGCGACAAGGGAAACGGGGTTTGCCCCGGCAAAGGAAGGGTTTTTGCCCATTGCCCGGTACCGGGCCACGCAGCTGGACATCTCCTCTACTCTGGTGCGGAAGCTGACGGGCGAAGGCAAGAGCCTGCGCTTCCTCTCCCCTCCGGAAGTAATCGCCATTATTGAAGAAAAAGGACTGTATGGCTACAGAAGGAAAAACTGAGAAACGAAGCTCGACAGATGCGGAGCTGCTGGTGTTTTTCGAGGCGCTGGCCCAGAAGAAGGCCATGAACGTAGTGGCGCTGGACCTCGGCGGCGCAAGCTCCATCGCCGACGTGTTCCTGCTGGCCTCGGGCCGCTCCACCCGCCAGGTGATCGCCGTGGCCGAGGCCATGGAGCGCTTCTTGAAAAACCGCGGCAGGCGGCCCCTGGGCGTGGAAGGGAAAGAGGACGGCCGCTGGGTGCTTCTGGACTACGGCGATGTGCTGGTGCACGTGTTCCACGAGCCGGTGCGGTCGTTCTACGACCTGGAAGGGCTCTGGGCCGACGCCTGCAGGGTCTACCCGCCCGCCGGCCTTGTTCCGGCGGAGGAGCCCGAATCCTTCGACAGCGACGAACTCGACGACGAATAGACAATAGAGCGATATGACGCAAAAACCTTACGAAACCGTCAAGGACCTGGTCACCGGCAGGGAAGTGCCCAATGTCGGCCCCGAGGAAAACCGCCAGGCAGTGGAGAAGTTCCTGCTCTCGGAAAAGGGTTACTTCCCCGAGGACATCCTGGTGTCGGTGCCCTTTTCCTACGAGCTGGAAGGCCGGACACTCTCCTCGGAGATGGACCTGCTGGTCCGGGTGCAGGACGCGCCCGCAATGGTGATCCGCTGCGTGGCCGGGTCGGTCTTTTCCTATGAACGGGAAGCCCTGGCCGCAGCCCGCATCGCCATGAAGACCCCCATCCCGGTGGCCGTGGCCACGGACGGCCGCGAGGCCTCTGTTTTGGACACCAGCACAGGAAAATCCATGGGAAAGGGCATGGAGGCCATCCCCGGACGCGAAACCCTCATCTCCTTCGCCCGCGAAGAACCCCTGCCCGGGCTTTCCCCGGACAAGCTCCAACGCGAAAAGCTCATCTACCGCACCTACGACAGCGACACCGTGAACGCCTCCCGCCGCATGGAAAAGCAATAACCGCGGAAAAGATAAAGCCCAAAAGCCCAAAAGAGCTTTGGGGCCCCCTTTACAATCCCCCTCCCAAAGTCCCGGTACGGGCTCGGCGGCGTACGACGCCTTTGCTTCAAAACACCCCTCGCATTGCGTGTTTGCGATCCATCCCAGGAGAATCAGTTGGCGACGGTTTCGCTGGCGGGAACCACGATGCTGGTGAGCAACTGACCGTTCTTGTCGCGGTACGTGTACTGGATGGAGATGCCGGAGTCACGGAGGGTCTTGAACTTGGGGTTGGTGAGGTAGTTGGCCAGAAGCTGCGGCTGCACGTCCCCGGTGAAGCCCTCCACGTCGAAGGTTTCTTTGTTCTGGTTCACGAAGGTGTAGTTGTACTCCAGGCGGCCGGGGCCCAGCACGGCCAGTCTGTCGGCGCGGGTTTCCCGGTCGGTCATCATGGGGAGCTGCTTGTTGGTCTGGTCCACCATGGCCTGGAGGTCCCGGGTCCGGCTTTCCTGCTGGAAATACGCAAAGGAACGGACCGCGATGAAGGTGAGCAGTCCCAGCATGGCCAGGCTCAGGCAGGCTCCGATGAGGCCGGGAACGAGTGCCTTCCGGACACCGTATCTTTTTATTCCGAAGCATCCGATGACGCCCGAGACGATGCCCCCCAGCAACAGGAGCAGTAAAAGACCGCTCACGATGAAGGTGGTGATCTGGCCTTCCGGCCTGGTCAGGCTCCTCTGAGCCACCGCCATCACGAAGAAGGCGAGCACGGGCAGAATCCACGCCGCACGTGCAGCCAGCTCGACAAAGCTGCGTTTGGGTTTTTCTTCCATTTCAACTCGCAATCAAAACAGGGGGAAGCAGGGGCGGCGGCGCCTCCTGCCGCTCCGGGACGACATGTTTCTCCCAGCTTTATAGGTAGGGGAGGCAAAAGGCAAGGGGCGCGGAGCCGCTTTGTTGGAGGCAACCATCCTGTCTTTATTCCGTAGGTTACCATGGCCTTAAAAACGGGGGAGCGGCCGGCGCAAGGCCTTTTCGAGCATGTGAGCCCGCGCAATCGTCCAGGGCTTATAGCGAGGTTCCTTTAAAGACCAGGGGCTTTCTTTGGGAGGGGTGCCCCCTTCTCTCGGAAAGAAAGGGGCCCCCAAAAAGATAGCGTTACCTTTTGGCTTTTACTTTTTCCCCGCTGCCGATGCCTTGGAGTGGCGGGCCGCTTCGAGCTTCTCCATGATGTCGGGGAAAGTGAAGGGCTTGGTGAGCGTGAAGAAGGCGGTTTTCTTGTTGGGAATGGGCGTGGAGGAGGCCGAGTCCTGTATGAGGATGACGGGTACGTTGGGGTGTTGCGAAGAAAGCTTGTCCAGGACTTCGGGCAGGTTTTCCCCCGCAGCGGACTCGTCCAGAATGACGGCGTCAATGCCGGAGGCCTTCTCCTCGTTGAGCACCGTGAGGACGGTAGGCGCGCTTCCCACGGGAAGCACGTGCTTGCCTTCGGACTCCAGGCGCAGGAGGTGCTTGGTGACGGAGCCCTGGGCGTCGTCCAACACGATCACGCTTCCGGAGGTGATGAGGCGCACGGAGTCGTTGTAGAAGGCAAAGGCCATGAGGAAGATGAGGGCGAACAGCCCCACCTGGGTTGCGATCTCTTTCGCACGCATGGGTATGGGGCGGCGGATCAGGCCTTCAATGGCCAGGAAGAGGATATGGCCGCCGTCCAGAATCGGCACGGGCAAAAGGTTGATGAGCGCCAGGTTGATGGAGATGACCGCGAGGAGGTAGAGGAGCGCTCGGCCGCCTCCTTCACGGGCCTGCTTGCCGGTTTCCCGCGCGATCTGGATGGGGCCGCCGATGGCCTTGGCCGGGATGACGCCGGTGGCCATCTTATAAGCGAACCAGCCCGTGAGTTCCACCCAGCGCCAGGTGGATTCCGCTGCGTAGAAGATGCTGTCTGCGGGGCCCACTCTCATGAGCTTCCCGCCCTCGATGCCGATGACCCATCCGGTGGTGGTTTCCCCGGCCAAGTTCAGGTTGGAGTCGGGGGCGGGGGTGACGGTGACGGTGACCTGCTTGCCGGCGCGGAGCACGCCAAGGGTGAGGGGGTTGCCGTCGGAGCCTTGCACCAGATTGGCCATCTGGCCCCAGTCGCGGACCTTCTTGCCGTTGACGGCGAGAACGCGGTCGCCGGCCTGGAGGCCGGCGGTCTGGGCCGGCGAGGGGTCTTTGACCGCCATGACCTCGGTGGTGGAGACGGGAAGAGATCCGGAGGCGAAGAGCGCCCAGAAGACCACGAAGCCCAAGACGCAGTTGGAGGCCGGGCCGGCGAAGGCGATGAGGGCGCGCAGGAGGCGCGGCTTGTGGGAAAAGGACCTGGTTTCCGCTTCCGGGAGGACTTCGTCGTCGGGCTCTTCGCCGATCATTTTAACATAGCCGCCCAGGGGAAAGAGGCTGACCCGGTAGTCGGTGAGGCCGCGTTTGATTCCGAAGAGGCGTTTGCCGAAACCCAGGGAAAAGACCTCGACGCCCACGCCGCAGAGCCGGGCGACGATGAAGTGGCCCAACTCGTGGACGAAGACGAGGATTCCCAGGACGATAATGAAGAGGACCAATGTGGTGAGCACTGTTCGAGATTCTCCTAACCCGGAATAATTATGTGCGTTTTCGCATAGATTGTCTATTCATCGGGCAGCGTCCGGGCTTCGCCCTCCAGGCCGGCGAAGCCTTCCTCTCGCCAGGGACAAGATAAGGACTCCTGTCCTGTTGGCGAGCCTGGTCCGATGAAAAACCCGATGGTTGCGGTGCGGTCCCGGCCGTCAGGGGATGTAGCGCCTGATCTGCTCCTGCGCGGCGGACCGCGCCCAGCCGTCGGCTGCGATGACGGCGGCAAGGTCCGCGGTGCAGGACTCGTGGCGCGCAAGCACCTCTTCGATGACGGCGGCGATGCGGTCGAAGCGCAGCCCGCACTCCAGGAACGCGGCCACCGCCATCTCGTTGGCGGCGTTCAGGGCCGCGGGAAAGGTGCCTCCCCGAGAAAGAGCCGAGATCGCCAGCCCCAGACAAGGAAATTTTACCAGATCGGGATCGAAGAAAGTCAAGGATTTGATGGAGGGGAAGTCGGGCCCCGGAGCCAGGCCGGGGAGCCGTTGGGGAAAGGAGAGGGCAAAGGCGATGGCGCCGATCATGTCCGGGTTCCCCATCTGCGCGATGACGGCGCCGTCGGAAAACTCCACCATGGAGTGGACGATGGACTGGGGATGGACCAGGACTTGTATGTTTTGGACGGGTACGTCGAAGAGCCAGCGGGCCTCGATGACCTCCAAGCCTTTGTTCATCAGGGTGGCGGAGTCAATGGTGATTTTTTTGCCCATCTCCCAGGTGGGGTGGACCAGGGCCCGCTCCGGGGTGATGGAGCAAAAGTCGGGCGCGGGGACCTCGCGGAAGGGGCCGCCGGAGGCGGTCAAAAGGATGCGGGAAAGTGACCTGCGGTCCTGGCCCAGGAGGCACTGGAAGATGGCCGAGTGCTCGGAGTCCACGGGAAGGAGGGGAACTCCGGCTTTCCTTGCGGCGGCGGTAACGTGTTCGCCGGCCATGACCAGAGTTTCCTTGTTGGCCAGGGCAACGGGCTTCTTCGCCTCGATGGCTGCGAGCGTGGGCAGGAGGCCGGCCGCACCCACCACGGCCGAAACCACCATGTCGGCCTGGGGCAGGGAAGCCGCTTCCGCGTAGCCCTCCGGCCCCCAGAGCACGCGCGTTTGCGAGCCGTTCACCAGGGAGGACAGCTCTCCGGCCGCTTCCTTGGTACGGACGACGGCCAGAAGGGGCGAAAACTCCCGCACCTGCTCCGCCAGGAGCTTCACGTTGCCGCCTGCGCACAGGGCCGCAAGGCGGAAACGGTCCGGATACCTGCGCACGATGCGGCATGCGTTTCTTCCAATGGAGCCTGTGGAGCCCAGGATGGTGAGGCTTTTCATGGCGTTCCTACAGGGCGGCCAGCAGCATGAAGCAGTAGACCACCGGGCCGGTGAAGAAGAAGCCGTCAATGCGGTCCAGCATGCCTCCGTGGCCGGGGAAGAAGACGCCCGAGTCCTTGATGCCGAAGGAGCGCTTCAGCATGGACTCGAACAGGTCGCCCATCTGGGTGGCCACGGCCGCGGTGACGCCCAGCACCAGGATGAAGTGCCAGGAGAGCTCGGGGAACACCAGGAGCTTGAAGACGGAGGCCACGATGAGGTCGGCCACGATGCTGCCCATGGAGCCCTCCACGGTCTTTCCCGGCGAAACCTTGGGGATGAGCTTGTGCTTGCCGAAGAACTTGCCCCCGTAGAATGCGCCCGTGTCCGAGATGAAGGCCAGGAAAAGCGTGAAGAAGAGCCAGGCCACGCCCCGGTCTCCCACGCGGATGAGCACGGCGGCGGAGAGCAGGCAGGGGATGTAGAGGATGGAGAAGGCCTCCAACACCAGGCGCTCGAAGCTGCGCCCCCCCTGGTTGTACAGGATGACGGCCCGGGCCGCGAACACGAACAGGGTCATCCAGAGGGTTACGAACATGAGATCGAAGCTCTGGGCCCAGGCGGAGAACATGATGGTGGCCCCCAGGGCGCAGGCGAGCAAGTATCCGTAATCATATGGTTTCTTGGTTTCGCAGAAGGCGTGGAAATACTCCCACAAGGCCATGCACATGACGACGGCGGCCAGGACCGTTACGGCAATGGAAGGCGCGTAGAGGAAGAAGATGATCAGTACCGGGACCACGAAGGCCACGGTGATCCAGCGCTTGGCATGGGCGGAAGCGGTCATGAGAGGGCCTCGTAAATGTCGCGCGTGAAAAAGGAAAAAGGGAAAGGATCCTGCAAGGTAACGGAAAAACCCCCTTTCGAACAAGCGGTTTCTTCCCTTCCCCGCACTCCCTTCCCCTTGGCATTTCAATCCAAAGGCGAGAAACGCCATCGCTTCTGATCGGCTACCGGGGTGAACCCGGGCCGGCGTCTCCCTATCCTGCATCCTTTGTCATCATTGCTGTCCGGTTCGATCTTCGCGGACGCTTGACGCGCGGATGGCATCGAGAAGGCGCAATCCGACAGGAATCATGACAATCGCTCCATCCCTTGGTTCGAAGCAAAGCCGGAGGTCGTCCGGCTCGCATCCTCCGGTGCGTCAGTCCGCCTCCATCTGGTCGCCGGTGCGGCCGAAGCGGCGCTGGCGCTTTGCATACTCCTTCAAGATCTCCACATACTCCTCGCGGTTAAAGTCCGGCCACAGGGTGGGCGTGATGAAAAGCTCCGAGTATGCGGCCTGCCACATGAGGAAGTTGGAAAGCCGCATCTCGCCGCTGGTGCGGATGATGAGGTCCGGGTCGGGCATGTCCGCGGTGTAGAGAAGGCTTGCGATGAGGGCTTCGTCCACCTTCTCCGGAGAGATCTCGCCGGCGGCCGCCTTCCGGGCGATGGTGGCGACGGCCCTGGTGATCTCCTCGCGGCTTCCGTAGGAGAGCGCCAGGGAGAGCACCATGTCGCGGTTATGGGCCGTAGCCTCACGGGTCGTGCGGATCTTTTCCCGCACCTCGGCCGGGAGCCTCTCCTCGGCCCCGATGACGTTGAACCGGATGCCGTTCTCCAGCATCTCGGCAAGCTCGTCGTTCATGAAGCGGATGAGGAGGCGCATGAGCGCCGCCACCTCGGTCTTGGGGCGCTGCCAGTTTTCGGTGGAGAAGGCGTAGAGGGTGAGATAGCCGATTCCGATCTCGCGGGAGGTGCGCACGGCCATGCGCACGGTTTCCGCCCCGCGCTCGTGGCCCATGACGCGGTTCAGCAGGCGCTTTTTGGCCCAACGCCCGTTTCCGTCCATGATGATGGCCACATGGCGGGGCAGGCTTTCGCGGCCAAGACCGTAGGTCTCCGCGTTTGGCGCGTCAGAACTCAAGGATTTCCTTTTCCTTCTTGGCGCAGATCTCGTCTATCTTCTTGATGTGATCGTCGGTGATCTTCTGGATCTTTTCCTGGGCGCGGAAGGCGTCGTCCTCGGAGATGTCCCCGTCCTTCTTGAGCTTTTTCAGGGTTTCGTTGGCATCGCGGCGGACATTGCGGACCGAAACCTTCTGCTCCTCGCAGATCTTGCTCACCACCTTGACCAGCTCCTTCCGGCGTTGCTCGGAAAGGGGGGGGATGGAGATGCGGATCATCTTGCCGTCGTTGGACGGGGTGAGGCCCAGGTCGGACTTCAGGATGGCTTTTTCCACCGCGCTGATGACCGAGGCGTCCCAGGGGCTGATGGTGAGGAGCCGGCTTTCCGGGACGGCGATGGTGGCCATCTGGGAGATGGGGGTCATGGTCCCGTAATAGTCCACACGGATGCCGTCCAACAGGGCGGCCGAGGCGCGGCCGGTGCGGACCCGGGAGAGGTCGTGGTGGAGCACGGAGAGGGTTTTCTCCATTTTTTCGGTGGTTTCGTCGTAGACTAACTCCAGCATGCATTCACCCCCTTGGCTTTCCGGCCGGATGGCCGGCTCGATCAGTTGCCGATGTAGGTGCCGATGGGCTCGCCGCAGATGACCTTGCGGATGTTGCCTGCCTTCGAGAAGTTGAACACCGATAGGGGAAGGTTTCCGTCCATGGCCAGCGAGATGGCGGTCATGTCCATGACCCGGAGCTGCTGCCGAAGGACGTGCATGTAGGTGGTGCGGTGGATGGGCTTCGCGTCGGCGTTTTTCTTGGGGTCAGCGTCGTAGAGGCTGTCCACCTTGGTGGCCTTCAGCAGGATCTCGGCGTGGATCTCCTGGGCCCGAAGCACGGCTGCGGTGTCCGTGGTGAAGTACGGGTTGCCCGTGCCCGCCGCGAAGATGACCACGCGGCCCTTTTCCAGGTGCCGCAGGGCCCTGCGCAGGATGTAGGGCTCGGCCACCTGGTGCATGGCGATGGCCGACTGCACGCGCGTCTGGATGCCCTTCTTCTCCAGGGCGTCTTGCAACGCGATGGAGTTGATGACCGTGGCCAGCATGCCCATGTGGTCGGCCGCCGTACGGTCCATGTTGTAGGAGCTGCCCTCGATGCCCCGGAAGATGTTTCCCCCTCCGATGACCAGGGCCAGCTGGATCCCCAGGTCGTAGACGCTACGGATCTCGTCGGCAAGGTAGCCGAGGCACTCCGGGCCGATGCCGAAGCCCTGCTCGCCCATGAGCGCCTCGCCGGTTACCTTGAGAAGGACACGCTTGTACTTGGGAGCCGCCATGTTTACTCGCCCAGGACGTAGCGGCAGAACCGCCGGATCACGATGTTCTCGCCGGTCTTGCCGATGATTTGGTTCAAGTAATCCTGCACGGTGATATCGGGGTTCTTCACGAACTGCTGGTTCAGCAGGCAGGAGTCGGTGAAGAACTTCTTGAGCTTGCCGTCCACGATCTTGTCGGCCACGGCCTCGGGCTTGCCCATCTCCAGCACCTGGGCCTTGTAGATGGACCGCTCATGCTCGATCACATCGGCCGGGACCTCTTCGGGCCGCACGGCGATGGGGGCGGCCGCGGCGATGTGCATGGAGATGTCCTTCACGAAAGCCTGGAAGTCGTCGTTCTTGGCCACGAAGTCGGTTTCGCAGTTTACCTCCACCAAGACGCCCATCTTTCCACCCATGTGGATATAGGATGCGACCGAGCCCTGGCTGGTGGCGCGTCCGGCGCGCTTGGCCGCGGTGGCGAGGCCCTTCTTGCGGAGGAAGTCCACCGCTTTTTCCATGTCGCCGCCGGCCTCGGCAAGCGCCGCCTTGCAGTCCATCATGCCGGCGCCCGTTGATTCACGGAGCTTTTTTACCATCTCGGCTGTTACGTTTGCCATTTTCCTCTCCTTTTCGCGGGCGCGCAACGCGGGAGCCTTCGATTGCATTCCTGGCGCCTCCGCAGGCAAAGCTTTTCCTGCGGATCCAAGGTGCGCCGCTTTTGTGGTCCCGTTCTTGCCGGCCCGATAATGTCGCAATAAAGTGTAATGCGTTCGAAGGGCTCCGTTATTCGGAGGCTCGCCAAAGCCGATTCGCTTGGGCATGGCGCCGGGGAGCCCTGCTTTTGCCGTCCCGACAGCCGGGCCTGAACTAATCGGCGTCTTCCGCGTCTTCGCCGGAACGCTTGATGCGCTCGATGATGGGCCCTTCCTCTTGGGCCGGAGCCTCGGGAGCGGGCTTGGCGGCCTTGGGGGGCTTGGCGGCCCGGGCGGCGGCGCGCTCGGAAGCGGCGGCCGCGGCAGCCTTCTCGTCACCCCGCTTGTCGGCTTCGGCGGCCTTGATCTCGGCCCAGCGCGCCGTGCCTTCGAGGCAGGCTTCCGCGACGCGGGAGGTGATGAGACGGATGGAACGGATGGCGTCGTCGTTACCCGGGATGGGGTAATCAATCTCGTCCGGATCGCAGTTGGTGTCCACCACGGCCACGATGGGAATGCCCAGCCGGCGGGCTTCCTTGACGGCGATGGACTCGTTCTTCGTGTCGATGATGAAGATGGCGTCCGGCAGCTTGGTCATGTTCTTGATGCCGCCCAGGTTGTTGTCCAGCTTGATCCGCTCCTTGCCGAGCTTCAGGGCCTCTTTCTTGGGAAAGAGGTTGATGGTGCCGTCCAGCATGATGCGATTCAGGTAGTTGAGCCGGTCAATGCCCTTCTTGATGGTCTGGAAGTTGGTGAGCATGCCGCCCAGCCAACGGTTGTGGACGTAGAACATCTCGCAGCGGTTGGCCTCTTCGTAGAGGGTCTCCCGGGCCTGCTTCTTGGTTCCGATGAAAAGGATCTTGCCGCCGGAGCCGGTGACGTCGGAGACGAAGGACACGGCCGAGCGGAACAGCTTCACGGTCTTTTGCAGGTCAATGATGTAGATGCCGTTCCTCGCCCCGAAGATGTACTGCTTCATCTTGGGGTTCCACCTCTTGGTCTGGTGCCCGAAGTGGACGCCTGCTTCCAGAAGCTCCTTCATGCTGATGGTGGGCATGTGCTACTCCTTTCTGACGGTTTTTTTCCTCCGCTCCCTTCATTCCCGGGGCCGCCTTCCTTGAGGAAGGACCGAATGGCCCGCGGGTCCGGAAGCGTGTGGGATGCCGGGCATGCGCCCGGGGAAAAAGGGACGAAAGCCCGCCGCAGGGACGGACGAATTAGTCTACATAATAGAAAATAAAACGGCAGGCAAGGATAAAAATCCGATTCCGGCGGGGAGGGAAGCGCACCTCCAAGCAGGGGGTCCCGGCGTTTCCTTCAACCACCTCGCGGCCAAACTGCTCGCACGGCAAGAAGAATTTTCCCCTCTTCTTTCCGAACCCTTCCCAAAAGTATCCTTTTAAGGCCCCGTCAAACCTCTTCGGGCCTCCACGCTGCAGGCAAAGGTTTACCTGAGGGAATTACTACTTTTCCCGCCCAATCCCATCCTTTATACCAGCTCCGGGTCCGTGATGATCTCCACCGTAACCGGTCCGGGCAGGGAGAAGGCCCGGGACAGGGCGGAGTCCAGGTCCCCGGCCTCTTCCACGCGGATTCCCGTAGCGCCGCACAGCTCGGCGTAGCGGGCGAAGTCCGGGTTCACCAGGGCGGTCTCCCACACGGGCTTTCCGGCGGCCTTCTGCTCCTTGGTGATCTTGGCGAGCTCGGAGTTGTTCAGGAGGATGTGCTTGATGGGCATGGAATACTTCACCGCGGTGGTGACCTCGGCCATGTACTGGGCGAAGCCACCGTCTCCGGTGACGGCGACGATGGGGCGTTCCGGGGCGGCGGCAAAAGCTCCCATGGCGGCGGGATAGCCGTAGCCGATGGAGCCCAGGTAGCCGGACATGAGGACCGACTGGGCCTTGCACTCGAAGTAACGGCCGAAGGAGTAAGTGTTGTTGCCCACGTCCACGGTGATGACGGCGTTTTGCGGGGTGTGGCGGCTCATGGCGGCGAAGACCGCGGCCGAGCTGATCCCCCGGCCCCGGTTTTGGGCGGCCCGCTTCTCCTTTTCCGCCCGCCAGTCGGCCCAGCGGGCGGCTATGTCCGGCCGGGGGTCGGGCTTGGGCGGCAGGTCGGCGAGGGAGGCTTGCAGAAGGCCGAGGGTCGTGGCGATGTCGCCCCAGACCGGGGCCGTGACCGGATGGAACTTTCCTAAAATCTGGGAGTCCAGGTCCACCTGGATGATGTCCTTCTTGCGGTTGATGCCCGTATGCCTGGCAAAGGAGGCGCCCAGGACCAGAAGGAGGTCCGCCCCGTTCATGGCGAGCCCGGCCACGGGGGTGCCGGAGAGCCCCAGCACGCCGCAGGCCAGGGGGTGCAGGTCGGGGATGAGACCTTTGGCCTTGAAGGTGGTAATGACAAAAAGGCCGAAGCGCTCGGCGAAGGCGATCACCCGCTCCGCGCACCCGCGGCTGCCGTAGCCCATGATGAGGGCCGGCTTTTTCGCCCCGCGCAGCAGGGCGGCGGCCTTTTCAATCGAGTCCGGGTCCGGGCTTACGGCGGTTTCCGGGAGCCGGCCGGCGGGCGAGAACGCGACGGAGCCGGGCGGAGCCGGAAGGTCCTGGACCTGGTTGGGAAAGATGAGATGGGCCACGTCGCGCTTCTGGATGGCGTTCTTGAGCGCCAGGGCGGCGAGCTCGGCGTGGTTGCTCTCCGGGAGCACGGTCTGGCTGAAGCAGCATACCGCGTGGAAGGCTGCGGCCAGGTCCACCTCCTGGAAGCTGCCGGGGCCCAGGAACTGGAGGTCCACCTGGCCGGTGAGGGCCAAAAGGGGAACCCTGTCCAGCTTCGCATCCCACAGGCCCGTCAACAGGTTGGTGGCGCCGGGGCCGGCGATGGTGAGGCAGGCGGCGGGCCGGCCGGTGAGCTTGCCGAAGGCGGACGCGGCAAAGGCGGCGGCCCCCTCATGGCGGATGCCGAAAAAGCGCATCTCACCCGTTTCGCAGCGCTTGCGCACGGCCTCGGCCAGGCCCAGGTTGGAATGCCCCACCATGCCGAACACGGCAAAAACGCCCCAGTTCACCAGGGTAGCGACCATGATGTCGGAGACCGTGGCGGACGGCGCTTCGTTTTTATCGCGTGAATTCAAGGCCGTAACCCTCCGAAAGGAAGATGGACGCGGGGGGCGTGGCGAGCCCCGCCCGGATCATACACCATTTCCGGCTGGGTTGCTCGGCCCGGACCTGCCAAAAGAGGTCGGAAGGGGGGAATGGCTGCGGGGAGGGGAAAGACGGGCCCCGGGATGCCGGGAATCTTCCCCTCCCCGCAAAAGCGATTGCGGCTTTTTTTACTTGCCTTTGTTCTCGGCGCGATACTTGGCGAGGAGTTCGGTGATCTGGTCCAGAAGCGATTTGGGATAGAGGTTTCCCGCCAGCTGGTTCCACAGGGGACGGGTCTTCTCCTTGATGGCATCCTCCTGCTCGGGAGTGGAGGAAACCTTGTTAAGCCCGTACTTCACCATGGCGGCCAGGGCCTTTTCGGCCTCCACGCGCGAGCCGCGGCAGAAGTCGTCGGCCCAGGACTGGCGTCCGGCCTCCAGGGCCTTCTGGTTTTTTTCGGAGAGCGCGTTCCAGGCCTGGTTGGTGCACACGCAGAAGGCCGGCACGTAACGTATCTTCATGGGATTCACGTAATGGAAGGTGCTGTAGAGCTGGGTTCCCACCACCCAGATGGAGGGCGCGATCATGGAGTCCACCACTCCCGCCCGCAACGACGAGGGGATCTCCACCACACCCATGGGCGTGGGCGAAGCGCCCAGAAGCTCCAGCATGGCCCCTTCCAGCGGCCCGAACCAGGTGACGAAGCGCGCCTTGGGAAAGTCGGCGACTTTCACTATGGGGTGCTTGATCGAGTAGATCTGGTCGAAGTCCTGGTCCAGCCAGATGAGGAGGCGGTAACCCTTCTGGCTCACGATCTGGTCGAAAACGTTGGTCATGTTGTGGCGGATGTAGTCCACCTCGTCATAGCCCCGGAACAGGAAAGGCAGGCCCAAGACGGCGATCTCGTTTGCCATCATGAAGGTGCCCTGGCCCGAGAGCCCGGCCGCCTGGAGCTGGCCCACCAGCATTTTCTTCAGGTGCTGCTCGTCGTCGCCCATGACGCCGCCCCAGTAGACCTTCAGCTCCACGTCGCCGTTGGTGGCCTTGGAGAGCGCCGGCACCAGGATGTCCCGCACCAAGTTGGCGTAGCCGATGCCCTTGGGAGCCAGCGTCCCGGTCTTCCAGACAAACAGAGGCTTCTCGGCGAACGCCGGACCCGCGAACAAGAAGAACGCCAAGAAAACGAACAAAAGCTTTCCCTTCGCCATGGTTTCCCCCTTTACCGGCACTGAAGCTTTTTCGATATCATGAGGCGATCGTCCCAGATGAATATTTCATGCGCCTTGGCTAAAGCCTGCAGGGCATGCCCTCGGAGTCGCAGGGCATGCCCCGTCCCGGACGGCGGCCGGCGCACAAGGAAGGTGTTCAGGTAACGTTATTGCTTGGAAGCGCCTTTTTGGCTCCGGTACTCTGCCAGATTAGAAAGAAGCTCGTCATATATGGCCTTGGTGTAGAGCTTTCCCGCCATTTCCGGACCCACGGGGGCCAGCATCTTCTTGAAGCGCTCCAGGTTCTCCGGGGTCACGTTGGCTTTTTTCATGCCGTAGCCGATCATGGCGTCCAGACACTTGGCGTTGTCCCGGCGGGTTCCCGCCACGAAGCGCTTGGTGAGGTCCTCGCGCTCCAGCTCGATCTTCTTGCGGTAGGCCTCGGGGATCTCCTTCCACGCATCCATGGTCACGCAGATGAGCGCCGGAGCGTAGCGGAGGTTCATGGTGTTCACGAAACGGGAGATCGAGTACATCTGGGAACCCACCATCCAGATGGCGGGGGCCAGGTTGGCATCGGCGATGCCGGCCCGGATGGAGGCCGAGACCTCGGGAACGTTGATGGGGATGGTGATGGCGCCCAGGCGCTCCAGCACGTTCTGCTCCAGCTCTCCGTACCAGGTGACGAAGCGAACACCGCGGAAGTCCTCGGGCTTTTCCAGGGAGCGCTTCACAGAGTAAGTCTGGTCAAAGTCCTGGTCTATCCAGATGATGAGCTTGAAGCCCTTCTTCTGCATGTCGCGGTCGAAGGTGTCGAACATCTTGGGCTTTACGTAGTCCACCTCATCGTAGCCGTTGAACAGGAAGGGGATCTCCGTGACGTACCACTCGGGGCTGATCATCACGGCGCCCTGGGCGGTCAGGCCTCCCACCTGGAGCTGGCCGATGCGCATCTTCTTGATGTAGTCCTCGTCGTCTCCCATGATCCCGCCCCAGTACACCTTGATGGCCAGATCCTTGTCGGTGACGCGGTCTATGGTGGGGATGAGCACCTCCTCCACCTGTTTGGCCCAGCCCACGCCCTTGGGCGCCAGAGTTCCGGCCTTCCAGAGATAGGCGGGTTTCTTGGCCTGGGCGGCGCCTGCGAGGACGAAGCAAAACAAAGCGGCTGCAAGGATAACGGGAATGTAAAAAGTTTTACGATGCATGGAAGCCCCCTGCGTGGGTCCCGGCGCCGGTTCAGGCCGGAGGCCCTGTCTTTACTTTGGGTTAAAGGGGAATGAAGCAAGAAGGCGAACCACTCTCCCGGTCTGCGGTTAAGAGCTTTCGCCGCGTCCGGCGGTGAGGAGGGGTGAGAAGAAGAAGCCGGAGAGCGGAAGGCAGAAAACCGCTATTAAAAAACACAGTCTCGACGGTCAAGTCAAATAAAAATCCTTTTCCCCGGCTGGCCCGATAACGCCGGGCTGTCCACTGCCTGGGCAATTGCCGGCGCCAAGGCGGGGAGCCCGGCCAAGCTCCCGGAAGCCGGCTTTATCCCTTGCGCCAGCCCACCACGGCCGCCCCAAGGGCTCCCATGAGCTGCGGGTCCAGGGGAAGATCCGAGATGGGCACCCGGAGGACCTTTTCCAACGCCTTGATGAGCCCCAGGTTCTTGGCGCAGCCGCCGGTGACCACCACCTTCTCCTTCACGCCCACGCGCCGCACCAGGGTGAAGACGCGCTTGGCAACGGAGAGCTGAACGCCGGCGGCGATGTCCGCGGGCGAGTGGCGCTTGTACAGGAGCGAAACCAGCTCGGACTCGGCGAACACCGTGCACTGGCTGGTGACGGGCACCACCTTCTTGGCCTTCAGGCTGAGGGCGGAGAACTGGTCCAGCGTGACATCGAAGGTGCGGACCACGGCCTCGTAGAAGCGGCCTGTGCCGGCGGCGCACTTGTCGTTCATGGCGAACTCCAGCACCGCTCCCTTTTCGTCCAGGGATATGGCCTTCACGTCCTGGCCGCCCACGTCAATGATGGTCCGCACCTTGGAGTCCAGGAAGTTGGCCCCCAGGGCATGGCAGGAGATCTCGGACACGTTTTCATTGGCAAAGGGAACCTCGTTGCGGCCGTAGCCGGTGCCCACCAGGTAGGCCAGGTCCCGGACCGACGAGATCCCCTCCACCTGCCGGATGGCGAGCTCGAGCACTTCCTTTCCCGTTTCCACCGGGTCTATGCGGCTGCGGATGGTGGCGCTGGACACCACCTTTCCATCCTTTAAAATAACGGCCTTGCCTGTGGTGGAGCCCAGATCGCATCCGCCGAAATACTTGGCCATGGCAGTCCTTCCCGACAAGCCGGGCCCTGCTTTTCCTGCCCCGGGGCCCGGGAGAGATACGTTTTTTTGTGAAACGAAAATCGGAGTTCATCCGATTTACGAGGCTTTGGCCTCACTGTCAACCGGCGCGCCGGCCTTCATCACCGTTTCCATGAAGGCTTCGGCCTGCTTTCGCACCTCGGCCGGGGACACCACCCGCGTGTCGGACAGGTCGTAGTTGATGATGAGCAGCGGAACGCCCCGCTCGCGGCACTTTTCCCGGAACATGCCCGAAAGCGCCATGGTGTTTTTGCATCCGATATGGCCCGCCATCCAGATCATGTCCATGCTGAAGCGCTCGCACAGCTCGAAGAGGTCCGAGAAGAAGTTCTCCTGGGGGCCGCGCGTGTGGCGAGCCATGGGCCCGGCCATGATGATGCGGGCCAGGTCCCGCATCATGGTTTCGGGGCTTTTCGTGTCGATATAGGGATGCCGGTTGTAGGAGATCATATCCATGAGCATCACGGCGTTGTATCGCTGCTCGGCCCAGGCGAAGAGCTCCGGATAGATGAGGGTGGGCGGGTTCCACAGCGCGATGCGGTAGCGTTCGTCGGGCAGCGCCCCTCCCGCGGCCCGGATCTTTTTGGCGTGGGCCAGAAGAGTTTCGAAGTAACGGACGCTTTTCTCCCTGCCCGGCATGGCCACCTGGAAGATCATATGCCCCAGGTACAACGGCTCGCCGGCCATGGGAGCCGGCTTTTCCCGCAGGAGGTCCCAGACCTCCATCTGGAACTCGGTGGCCCGGTTGCGCAGGGTGCAGACCTCCCGGAGGCGGTCCCAGTCCATGCGCCCGGGGGTATGCTCCTCCAGCCAATCCACGGCGCGGAAGAGCTCCTTGGCAAAGTACTCGGCAGAACGGTCGTCATAGAAGTTGTAGGGGACGTCCAGGCGGAAGCAGGGCACGTTCAGGCGCTTCTCCATCAGCGTATAGGAGCTCATGCCACCGTCGCAGGGCATGTTGGAAGTGAGGATCGCCTTGGGGTGGGGCATCTGGCCCTTGAGCACCAGACCCATGGTGGCCTTGGGGAGCGAGCACACGTCCGGGGGGGTCCCCTCGTTCTCCGCCGCGTCAATGTACTCCTCGGCGAAGTCGGAGCGGATCAGGGGGCCCATGATGCCCAGGAGCTCCGCCATCCAGGGGTTCAGGCCCATGGCGGTCAGGATCTCCGGCGGCACCAGGTCCTCGTGCATGACGGTCTTTTCCGGGTTTCCGAACACCCCCTCCAGCATATCGGTGATGGAGGCGATGACTTCGGAAAGGGCCCATGCGCTGGCCTGCCGGTAAGGGCCGCGCCGCGCGCGGGTGCTCATGTCGAAGAGCGTGTCCGCCGTGAGCAAGGTCTTGAGCCAGGGATACTTCCGGGGGGCTTCCATCATGAAACGGGTGCCCAGGCGAAGGCCCATGCCGGAGATGTTGGTGAAGGTCTTGATCCGCTGCCGGTAGGTGGAGAAACGCTCCGGCAGGCTGACGGACGCGCTGGTGATGTCGAAGACGCTCATTTTTCCCCCGTGACTTGAAGGGTAAAGGCAAAAAGCCCGCTCCCGGTGCGGAGCCTACTTGCCCATGCTTTCCAAAAAGGCCTGAACCCGGGTGGAGAGCTGGCCCTCGGAGGAAAGCGCATACTCGCGCTCGAGCCGCAGGACCGGTATTCCGGCCTTGCGCAGCTCGGTCACCATGGGGCTCGCTTCCACGCCCCAGGTGTCGCAGAACTTCATGGTCTGCAGGACCACGCCGTCGGCCTTGTAGTCGCGCACCGCCTCCACGATCTCGGCCACCCGGCCGTCGAACTCCTCCATCATGCGGGGGCAGGAGATGTTGGTGAGGCTGCGCCGGGCCAGGATTTCGAAGGGGTCGCCCCCTTCCTCAACGGCCGCAAGGCCCGGAATGGATCCGATGCAGGTGCGGTCGGCCACCACGAGGCCGCCCACGGACTCGATGACCTTGGTGTAGCCGGGGTCGTCGCACTGGCTCCCGGCCAGCACCAGCCGGGCCCGGTAATCGTCAATGCCCGGGGCGTCCTGCAGGGCGGCGAGGAGCTTCTGGAGGCCGGGTACCACGAGGTCCTTGGGGGCCGAGGACGCGGCCGTCATGACGGTCATGAACTGGGTGCCGCTGATGGGGGGCTGATCGCGCTTGCGGAGCTCGGCAAGCTCCCGCATCACGGCGAGATACTGGTTGTAGCGGGCGATGGAGTCCCGCAGGCCTTCCCCGTCCACGGAAACCTCGAAGCGCTCGGAAAGCTTGGCCGCCAGCATGGAGAGCTCCTCGGCCATCCAGGCCACGGCGGCCGGCGTTTTCTTGTGGGGAACGTCCAGGATGTGGATGAACTCCGGCGGCTGAAGGTAGTCGAGGTTGTCGTAGAGCCTGCGCATGTGGTCGCAGCTGGCGGCGAAGACCCAGCCGTTCAAGGTGTCGAAGGCGCCTTCCAGGGCCAGTTCCAGGAGGCTTCTCGTATAGGAGCAGATGACATTGGAAAGGTAGGTGTCGGCCATGGGGGTGCCCCGCACGCCCGGTGCGCGCAGGCGCACGCCGAATAGCGGCCCCACGTTCAGCAGGGGCTCGGGCACGTAGGTGCACGTGTAGCCGATGACCTTGCGGCCGGACTCCAGGGCCCGGTCCACCATGACGTTCACCGGGCTTTCCACCATCTCCTCGAAGACCCTGTCCAGTACGATGGGCTGCTTCATAACGGCACCTTTATTCCTCTTGGGTTGGGTCCTATCCCCAAAACGGGATCAGCCTCTTTCTTCCGTTATTTTTCCCCCAGAATCCTTTCCGCGATGGCGCGGGCGGCGGCGCGGGCCGGGTTTTCGAAAGGGAGATCCCACAGGGGCCGGGCTTTTTTGTCGAAGGCCCGCAGCTCCTCGTCCTCGGGCATGAAGCCGATGAGAGCTACGTTCTCGGGAAGCTCCAGGTTCGCGCCCGGCTCCACGCGGTTGCCCACGGCCAAGAGGCGCGCGCCCGCGACCATGTCGGCGATCTGGCGGATGGTTTCCAGGCTGCGGACCGAACCGTCCGACAGCACGATGACGTCGGTGACGCTCCGGGTCACCTGGCGGCTGATCTGCTCCAGGCCGGCTTCCGCGTCAATGAGCACCAGGGCGAAGGGGTCGGAGAGCACGTCGATGGCTTCCCGCAGCAGCGTGTTGGCCGGGCAGAAGCAGCCCTTCGCCTCCATGCGCCCCATGGCCAGAAGGCTTGCGCCGGGGCGTTCCACCAGGGCCTCCATGACCAGGTAGTCCAGGTCGCTCGCCAGGCGCTCCTTTTCGGTTTCCTTGCCGGAGCGGGCCGTAGCGATGAGGCGGTCCCGCGCTCCGGCCAGGGTCTTGTCCGGCTTCTCGCCCAGGGCGGAGAAGAGGCCGCCGGCCGGGTCCGCGTCTATGAGAAGGAGCGGTGACACGGAGAGGTCCAGGAGCCCGCGGGCGAGCAGCGCGGAGAATGCCGTCTTTCCCACCCCTCCCTTGCCGCATACGGAGATGATTTTTTTGCTTTCCGGGTTCACGCTTACCGCCTCAATCGGTTTCCGCCTGGCCCCCGGCACGTTTCCGGCGCTTGACCACCACGTCCCGCAGGTTGTCGCAAACGGGTTTCTCGTCGCAGGTGTCGCACGAAAGGTCCGTGCACTCCACCGATCCGTCCATGTTGAGGGCCAGCTTCTTGTGCTGGCCGGAGAGGATGCCGGCCTCCACGGACACCTGGGAGAGCTCCTCCACCTGGCCGGCGTCGCCGGTGACGAAAAGGACCTCGGCAGCGCGCACGCCGGGAAAGTCGCGGGTGTAGGCTGCAATGAGGGCCGATCCGATGGCGTGGAGCGTGAGGCCGTTCTTGCGGCCGGCCTTGCTGACCCGCACCCAGAGCCGTCCGGGGATGGACCGGACCATGTAGCCGGAGATGCGGTGCATGAGATACTGGGTGTTGTCCAGGTCGAAGGGGTCCGGGATGTTTTCCGGGTCTATGCTAAGCATCACCACCTGGCCGAAGGAGCGGCTTTCCCCCTGGTGCATGGCGGAGAGGTCCGGGCCGGAAAGGCGGATGCGGCCCGGGACCACCAGGCCCGGGTCGAAGGTGAGGAGGACGATGCCCCGGGAGGCCTCGCGGGGAGGGCCCAGCTCCACGAACACGTCCTCGGAAAGGATGACTTCGGGCTTGCCCTGGCGCCTGCCGGCAAAGGAGAATCGTTGCGCGAGCTCCTCGGGCGAGAGGGGCGGAGGGAGCGTCCGGGCTTTCTCCTGGGTGGCCAGCTGCCGGATCCGATGGATGAGCGGAGCCATGTCCGCCACTGCGGGCCGCTGTTCGCCGGTTCCGTTTTTTTCCAAAGTTTTTTCCATCCTGTTTTTTCTTGCGCGAGGCTTTGGATGTCTTTTCAGGGCGGGAGCCCTCTTTTGTCCAAATAATACGAGCGTTCGCAAGCGTTAGCAGACCGCCTTCCGGGGGCGGTTATTTTTACAACAGTAAAAAAACAAATACCGCAACCCGACCCCCGGGTCAACAACAATCGTTATGTATCCTCCCGGAGCCCGCCTGAAAAAAACTTGAAACAACCACGGGGCCGTGGTAGCGAGTCAGGCTTGATGGGAATCGAACTGCCCCCCTGGCGCCTGTGCGCCGCCACCCGAAAAAAGCCTTGCTGGCGTGTTTTTCCCGCTCTTTTAACCAGTACAGTTTTCGGCCCGGACCCGGCAGGGGCCGGACCGTGCCGCACCCGATGAAGCCCGACCCGGGCCGGTGCTGAAATCCGCCCCGGAGCCGGGATTGCCCATGCTCGGTAAAAAATTCATCAGCCACACCAACAGCCTGCAAAGGAGGTTTCCCATGAGCGTCCGCCCAAGCCTTCTGGAATACGAGTCCCGCTTGAACCGGCCCCTCATGATGAAGATACCCGAGCTCCAGGTGAACGAACGCCTCAAGCACGTCATCTTCGCCCGCCAGTTCTCCAAGGTCACCCTGCAACGCCTCTTCGACCTGGCCGACAAGATCCGCAACATCTCGCAAAGCAAGCCCGGCTGCGACTACCTCACCTCCCTCCTGTCGCACAAGCGGGCCATGCTCTACTTCACCCAGCAGTCCACGCGCACCTTCCTCTCCTTCATGGCCGCCTGCCAGATATTGGGGATGAGGGTCAACGAGATCCGCGACCCCTCGCTTTCCTCCGAGTATAAGGGCGAGGACCCCCTGGACTCGGTGCGCATGTTCTCCACCTACTTCGACCTCATCATCATGCGCTCCAAGATCCCCAACTTCGCCGAGTGCTGCGCCTATCTCATGAATGACCTGGACCACTTCCACATGAAGACCGTGCCCATCGTGTCGGGCGGAGCCGGCGCGGACGAGCACCCCACCCAGGCGCTCCTGGACATCTACACCATCGACAGGCTGTTCTCCTTCACCGCCTCGCCCAACTCTCCGCGCGTTGACTGGTTCAACAAGCTCAAGGTCAAGTACCCGGACCTCACCAAAGGCCTGGACGGAAAGCACTACTGCTTCTGCGGCGATATCGGCCGCGGCCGGACGGTGCGCAGCCTGTGCCAGCTCCTGGCGCTCTATGATAACATCACCATCACCTTCGTTTGCCCGGACCACCCCAAGCTCATCCCCGGAAGCGACCTTCTTTCCTTCCTTTCCAGCCACCGCGTCACCGTGAACCAGACCGACACACTGGACGACGTTTTGGGAAAAACCGATCTCCTCTACATGACCCGCATCCAGAAGGAGCACGACTCCCAGAACGACGCGGGCTCCTACAAGGAGGAGGACATGGAGAAATGCCGCCTCAACCTGGATCGCGTGGCCCGCATGAAGGACTTCGCCGGCATCCTCCATCCCTTTCCCCGAAACGAAGAGATCCCCATGGACATTGACCGCGACCCGCGGGCCCTCTACTTCACCCAGGCCCGCAACGGCATGTGGATGCGCGCCGCACTCATCGCCTACCTCTTCGACGTGGACTCGCGCATTGACGCCTTCCACCAGAAGACCTTCTCGGAGTACCACGACTACAACGTGGGCGTGCTTTAACGAAAAATCGGTGCGGTGCGCCTGTAAAGGATCAAGCCTCCCCCATGAACCCAAGGAGACCGCCATGGCTATGGATTTTTCCGTGAAGTCCCAGTGCCAGGAGTACTTTACCAAGACCCACGAGATGTTTCGGCGGGAGGTGGCCGCCTTCGTCAAGAAGGAGATCACCCCCTACGTGGAGGAGTGGGAGGAGGCCGGCGAGTTCCCCCGGGAGCTCTACCGCAAGGCCGCCGAAGCCGAGATCCACGGCATATGCTACCCCGAGGACGTGGGCGGCACCCCGGCCGACCTCTTCTTCGCCGTCGTCTTGACCGAAGAGCTCATGCGCTGCACCTCCACCGGCGTTGTGGCATCCCTGGGCTCCCACGGCATCGCCCTGCCGCCCATCATCCTCCACGGCACCCAAGAGCAGAAGGAACGCTTCGTCAAGCCCGTCATCCGCGGCGAACGCATCGCGGCCCTGGGCATCACCGAACCCTCCGGCGGCTCCGACGTCGCCAACCTCCAGACCACCGCCGTCCGCGAAGGGGACTACTACATCGTCAACGGCTCCAAGACCTTCATCACCTCCGGGGTCCGCGCCGACCAGCTCACCACCGCCGTCCGCACAGGCGGGCCCGGCCACGCCGGCATCTCCTTCCTGGTCATCGAGTCCAATACCCCCGGCTACGCCGTGGGCGCCAAGCTCAAGAAAATGGGCTGGTGGGCTTCGGACACCGCCGAGATCTACTTCAACGACTGCCGCGTACCGGCCGGGAACCTCATCGGGCAGGAGAACCAGGGCTTCGCCATCATCATGGAAAACTTCCAGATGGAACGCCTCTCCCTCGCCGTCATGGCCAACATGACCGCCCGCATGGCTTTGGAGCTGGCCCAGAAGTACGCCAAGGAACGCCACGCCTTCGGCAAGCCCATCTCCGCCTTCCAGGTGACACGCCACAAGCTGGCCGACATGGCCACCCTGGTGACCGCATCCACCGAGTTCACCTACCGCGTGGCCGCCAAGATGGACGCGGGCATAAACCAGATCAAAGAAGTGTCCATGGCCAAGAACTTCGCCTGCCAGGTCTCCGACAAGGTGACCTACGACGCGGTCCAGATCTTCGGCGGGTACGGATACATGCGCGGCAACGCCGTGGAACGCCTCTACCGGGACAACCGCATCCTCTCCATCGGCGGCGGCACCCAGGAGATCATGAAGGAGATCATTTCGAGGCTGATAT
>JBFMHL010000143.1:0-9543 GCA_040753055.1 Thermodesulfobacteriota bacterium
ATCTTTTACTCCTTCTTTTTCTTCTCCTCGTTGCAGCCCCTTGCCTTTTCCGAAACGGTGGCCAGAAAAGCGTCGGACTCGCTCATGGCGCGGCCGCGGAAGTCTCCCAGGAAGGAGCCGATCTCGGTCAGGAGGGCCACGCCTTCCTCCCGCGGGCGGGAGACGAACACGTCCCCGGTCTGCCGGGCGGTTTCGATGAAGCCGGAGAGGACCTCCTTGACCATGGGGTTTTCGGAGATGAGGTCGGTGAAGAGCCGGGGGTCCTGGGCGAAGAGCCTTCCCACCAGGTCCAGCTTGATCCGGAAGATGGGGGTGGCGAAGGCCAGCAGGCCGTCGGGGGTGAGCCCCAGGTTTTCGATGGTCTTGCCCAAAACGATGGTGATGAAGTGGGTGAGCCCCTGGACCACGGCCATATGGCGGTCGTGGGTTTCGGGGTCGCACTCCGTGACCTTGGCCCCGCCTTCGGTGAGCAGGCGGCAGAGCCAGTCGGCCCAGCGGCGTCCCCGCATGGGGCAGACGATGACGTTCTGGCCGGCCAAAGACTCGGTGTTGGGCCCGAACAGGGGGTGGGTGGCCACCACCTCGGCGCGGGTGCTTGCCTCCATGGCCCGGGCCACCTCCACCTTGAGGGAGCAAAGGTCCATGAGGGCCTGGTGGGGGGAGAGGAGCGGCCCCACCGTTTCCGCGGCCTGGATGGCGGCCGCGACGGGAAGGGAGAGGAGCACCACCTGGCATTGCTTTGCCAGGTCCGCGGAGCCGAGCTCGGTTTTCCGTCCGGAAACCAGCACCCGGCATCCGGCGTTCTGGAAAATGCGCGCAAACCAGCGGCCCATGAGCCCCGTGCCGCCGATGATCCCGATAGTCACCTGATTTTCGTGCGTCATGCCTGTTTCTTGCCCGGGGAAAAAGCGGCTCTCGCCCCGGGAAGCAGGAGGGAGCCGAAAAAGAAGGTTACGGCGACGAGGATGATGGCGGGCCCGCCCGAGACGTTCAGGTAATAGGCCAGGAACAGGCCGATTACCGCGAAGACGGCGTTGCAGAGGACGCTGGCGGCCATCATGGCGGAAAGGCTGCGGGTGGCTTTTTCAGCAAAAAAAGGGCCGGTGGTGAGGAAGGCGATGACCAGGATGAGCCCCACCACCCGGACCACCATGACCACGGATAGCGCCACCATGCCCACCAGGAGGAAGTAGAGGAAGTTGGTGGGCACGCCACGGGCGCGAGCGAACTCCTCGTCGTAGGCCGAGGCCACGAAGCCGTGGTAGAAGGCGACGCAGGCGGCCAGGAGAAGGAGGTCCAGGAGGAGCATGCCCACCAGGTCGGCGGTGGAGACGGTGAGGATGCTGCCGAAGAGAAACCCCATGAGGTCGCCCTTGTAGCCGGGCGTGAGGTCGGCCAGAACCACGCCCAGGGCCATGCCGAAGGCCCACAGGACGCCGATGACGGTATCGGCGCGGTGCTTGGCGCGGCGGCTGACCCAGGCCATGACGAGCGCCATGAGAAGGGCGAAACCGAAAATTCCCGCCTGGGGAGAGAGGCCCAGGAACAGGGCCAGCCCCACGCCCCCGTAAGCCGCGTGGGCGATGCCGCCGGAGAGGAAGACCAGGCGGTGGGTGACCACCAGCGAGCCCGTGAGGCCGCAGGCGATGCCTGCCAGGATCCCGGCCAGGAGGGCGTGTTGAAAAAAAGGGTAGGAGAAGGCTTCCATCATGGTTTCAGGCAATGCTCAGGAGAACAATATCATTTCCCAATGAGTGTAGAAGCTGTTTCATAACCCCATCTGACGCTCCAGGGCGGCGTTCGGGGGTTATGAAACAGCTTCTAAACAATACGCATTTCTTTGTTTTCGATCGAAGCTGGTTTCTCCGTCATTGCAGGCTTCTAACTCAAAAATGGGCCAATGCGAACCTGCATCAAGAAGTTTTGCCGAAAAGAGGGAGGGGGTGCAGGGGAGGGGGAAAAAGCGGCTTTTTCAAAAGGGGTTTTGCCCCTCCCCCGCAGATCCTTTGTTCTTTGGCCTTAATCTTCTGTTCTTTCGCCCTTATCCTGGCCTTTGTCCTTCTCCCCTACTTCGACATCCGGTTGAGCCAGGCCTGGGCCTGGCTGCTGCCTAGGGCGGCTGCTTCGGTGAAGCCCACCACGGCTCCGGCTTTGTCGCCGGAAAGCAGCAGGATGCGCGCCCGGCCGTAGAGGTACTCGGGGTTGCCCGGATCCAGCTCCAGGGCCAGGTCGGCCTCGGCCAGGGCCATGAGGTACTTTTCCTGCTCGCAGTAGGCCTGGGCCAGGTTGAAGTGGGTGACGGCGCTTTCGGGGTTCAGGGCCAGGGCCTGGCGATAGAGCTTGATGGCTTCCTTGGGCCCGCCGTAGATCATGGCCAGGTTGCCCTTGCGGGTGAGCTCCGTGGCCTCGTCCGCGGGGATGGACGGCGCGCCCTGGGCCTGGGGCCCTTCGCCGGAGAGGTCAACGGCCGCTCCGGTGTCCACGTTCACGGCGTTTGCCGCAGGCTTGGGAATGAGGCTTCCCAGGGAGGCGACGAGCTTCTTCCCGTCCGCTGCTTTCATGGCGTAGGAGGCGGTGGCCTCTCCGTTCCCCGCGTCCATGATGAAGGAGAGCTTGGCCGGGCCTTTGATTTTGAGCGGGGTCGCCCCCGGCTCCAGGGAGACCGCCCATTTCAGGAGGGCGGCAAGGTCCATGTCCATTTTCATGAAGGGAGCGTCGGAAGGGGTGGCCTTGAGCTTTTCGGCCTGGGGGATGAGCCGGGCCACGGCCTTGTCGTCCGGGCCGAAGACCATGATGTTGCCCACCTCCGCCATGCGGAGCTCGTAGGAGACTCCCGGCGCGGCGCCCTTGCCCGTGGCGGCCTCCACCTTGATTCCCTTCACTTGGCGGCCCAGCACGGTGCTGTCCTTGGTCTTTTTCGGAAGCGGCATGGGCGCGGCAGCCTGGACCCCGGCCTTTTCCTGCATGGCCTTCATCATCTTTTCGCTGCAGGCCAGCCACTGGGCGGTGAAGTCCTCGGCGGTGCGCCCCTCCTTGTCCAGGACCCACATGCCTTCCATGACCATCCGGTTCTTGGTGAAGTTGATGCCGCCCGCGGTCTCGCCCGTCATCATGCCGGCCAGCTCGGAGAAGCAGGAGATGTCCATTCCCAGGGCCGAGTACATGCCCGACAGGAGCTTGAGCATGTCCTTGGCATCGTAGGGACGGGTCCGCATGGTAATGATGCCCGAAGGCGTGTAGCCGGCCAGCAGGAGGTCTTTGGGGGCCGG
The DNA here is from genome assembly GCA_040753055.1 of Thermodesulfobacteriota bacterium. Classification (GTDB taxonomy): domain Bacteria; phylum Desulfobacterota; class Desulfobacteria; order Desulfobacterales; family Desulfatibacillaceae; genus JBFMHL01. The sequence continues at coordinate 3,270 of JBFMHL010000143.1, forward strand.
CGCGGAAAGCATCCGGAAAAGCTCGCTGCCCTGGACGGCCTTGGCGGTGAAGCGCGCGCGATACAGCTCCTTGTCCCAGGACAGGCCGACGGTCATGGTTTTCACCTGGTCCAGAACGCCCACCACGCTTTCCAGAGCACTCTTGAGGTCCTGGGGGGAGAAGCCTTGCTGGCCCGCGGCCTGGTCGGAGAGCTTTTCCAGTCCCTGGTCAATCTGGGGCTTGACCGAGGCCATGAGGCTGGCCAGCGGCAGGTCCACGGACACGGTGTCGGTCATCTTGTCTTTGGAGGCCGCCGCCAGCCTGCCGGCCACCTCGGGGGGGATGGCCATCCCGGCCGGCTGGGTGAAGATGTAGGCGTCCTTGGTTTCCACCGCCTGCATCTTGTCCCGGAAGGCATCGTTCTTCTGCAGAATGGGTACCAGGCAGAAGGCCGTAGGCTTTGTCTGGGAGACGTCCACCAGGGCCGTAACCGAGCGTTTGGGGTCGAGGAAGGTGAGCTTGCCCACCTGCTGCTCGATCATTTCCGAAGGAAGGGGGGCCCCCTTGCCTTTCAAGGCGCTCCGGGCCGCATCGTCCAAGCCGGAGACGACGCCTCCCAGATCCCGCACCCGCAGGAGAACCCAGGAGTCCCGGGATTGGGCCGCGGCCTTTCCCGTAAAGGGAAAAAGGGAAAGCGCGCATGCCGCGCAGAGCGCCAGGCATAACCCGGAAAGCAGTCTTTTCTTCATGGCGTTCTCCTTTGCAGCGAAAAGGCGTTCACCTGGAAGCTTTTGGGAAACCTTGCCTTTTTAGGGTGTGATCCTTATGGCAGCCCGGATGGATCTTCGTCCGGCTCGCCGACGGTTTCCTCTGCCGGCGCGATAAGACGGGAATCATGTTCTCCTGCCCGTGCAGACGGATGTCCGGCCTTGAGGCGCAGCCATGCATTCCCGCTTCGGCACTGTCACGGGGTTTTGGGCTTTGCGACGGGCCCCCGGCCACTACAAGCATGGCAGATCAATACCGTATTTTTTCCGATATGTCCAAGCCGCACAATCTTTTTCTATGCCCCGGCAGCGTCCTGCGGCGGGGCGGCGCTCTTAAAAAAAGCCTTTACAAGCCCGGCGGCTTTATGTAGATGTACCGTTTCACCGGCCGGATCGGCCGGGAGGCACGACCAACGCGCAGCAAAATTCTGAGCCCGGGCCCCGACCGCCGGGACGGGAATAAAGGAACCAACGCCATGGCCAAGCATTGCGAGATTTGCGGAAAGAAGCCCGTGGGCGGGCACAACGTCAGCCACGCACACAACATCTCCAAGCGCATCTTCAGCCCCAACCTGCAGAAGGTGCGGACGGTGAAAAACGGCCGCGTGCAGCGCGTGGTGGTCTGCACCCGCTGCATCAAGAAGGGAAAGATCGTAAAGCCGGCTCTTTAGGAAGATCCCGGTCCGGAAGGCCGGGGATAGTTTCCGGACCTTGCAGAGAAAAGGGCCTTTCCCCCCGGAAGCGGAAAGGCCGTCAAGCGGCGGGGCCGCCGTACAGCGGCGATTTCCCTCCGCTTACTTCACCACCCTCCGCACCTCCAAAACCTGCGGCACCTTGCGCAGGGCTGTAACCACGTCCTGTAGCTCCTGCTTGCTTTTCACCGCCAGAGTAAAAAAAGCATCCGCCCATCTGCCCCCGGACGTGAGCCGGGTGTTGGCCGAGATGATATTTGACTTGCACTGACTGATGGCCGCGGTGAGGTCTGCCAGAAGCCCCATACGGTCCGTGGAGCGCACGTGGAGCCGGACCGGGAACACGGCCTCCTCGTCGGTCTCCCAGGCCACCTCGATGGAGCGCATGGGGTCCACCTTCAGGGCGTTGACGCAGCTCGCGCGGTGCACGGTCACCCCCTGGCCCCGGGTGATGTAGCCCACGATGGGGTCGCCGGGCACGGGATCGCAGCAGCGGGCAAAACGCACCAGGATGTCCGCCTCACCCTTCACCGTCACCCCGCTCTTGGATTTCTTCTTCTTCCGCGGCTGCGGAAGGGTCAGGGAAACCTGCTCCTTGACCTCCTCCCCCTCTCCCTCCTTGGGAAGGTACTTGCGCAGGACGGCCAGGGCGGTCACCTTGCCGTATCCCACCGCGGCCAGCAGGTCCTCTTCGTTGCGGTAGCCGAATGTCTCCAGGATCTCGGGCATCTTCTCCGAACGGAACACCGTGGAGACCGCGATCTTGTACCGGCGGAACGTCTTCTCGCACATCTCGCGGCCCGTGGTGATGGAGCGCTCCCGCTCCTCGGCCTTGATCATCTGCCGGATGCGGGACCGGGCTTTGACCGTCTTGACGAAGTTCAGCCAGTCCTTGCTGGGCTTGTGGTTCTTGGCGGTGAGCACCTCAACGGCGTCACCCGTGTTGAGCTCGGTCTTGAGGGGCACCATGCGGCCGTTCACCTTGGCGCCGGTGCAGCGGTTGCCCACCTCGGAGTGCACGGCATAGGCGAAGTCCACGGGGGTGGCGCCCCGGGGAAGGGCCACCACGTCGCCCTGGGGCGTGAACACGTAGACCTCGTCCGGGAACAGCTCGATGCGGACGTTCTCCAGGAACTCCGCCGGGTCCGAGACGCTTTTCTGGTGGTCCACGATGTTCTGGAGCCAGGCGAAGGTGGCCAGGGTCCGGGAGTCGGGGCGGCTGCGCTCCTTGTAGCTCCAGTGCGCGGCAATGCCGCTCTCCGCCACATCGTCCATCTCCTTCGTCCGGATCTGGATCTCCATACGCTTGCCGTCCGGCCCCACCACCGTGGTGTGCAACGACTGATACATGTTGGTCTTGGGATTGGCGATGTAGTCCTTGATCTTGTTGGCGATGGGCTTCCAGGTGCCGTGGATGAGCCCCAGGACCTCGTAGCAGCGGGAGACCGAGTCCAGGACCACGCGGAACGCGATGATGTCGTAGACATCCTCGAAGGAGAGCCCCTGGCGCTTCATCTTCTGGTCAATGCTGTAGAAGTGCTTGTATCGCCCCTTGATCTCGCCCTCGATGCCGGCCTTCTCCAGCTTGCCCGAGATCACGGCGCGGACCTTGGAGATGTATGCCTCGCGCTCGTCCTTCTTGGTGGCGATGAGGTTCTCGATCTCCCGGTAACGCTCCGGGTACAGGACCATGAAGGCGCGGTCCTCCAGCTCCACCTTCATGCGATAGATGCCCAGGCGGCTGGCTATGGGCGCGTAGATGTCCAGGGTTTCCCGTGCGATGGAGAGCCGGCGCTCCTCGTCGTGGAACTGGATGGTGCGCATGTTGTGGAGCCGGTCGGCCAGCTTGACGAAGATGACCCGGAGGTCGCGGGCCATGGCCAGGATCATCTTCCGGATGGTTTCGGCCTGGCGCTCCTCGCGGTTGCGGGGGGTGATGCCGGAGATCTTGGTGATGCCGGAGACCACCTCCCGCATGACCGGGCCGAAGAGGTCCTCGATGTCCTTTTCGGTGGCGTGGGTGTCCTCCACCACGTCGTGGAGGAGCCCCGCCGCCACGGAGGTCTCGTCCAGGCGCAGGTCGGCCAGGATGGCCGCCACCTCCAGGGGGTGGGAAAGGTAGGCCTCTCCCGAGAGGCGCACCTGCCCGTGGTGGACCTGGGCGGAGTAGACGTAGGCCCTCATGACGAGGTCCAGGTCCGCTTCGGGGTTGTAGGCCTTGACCCGGTCCAGGATGTCCAGGATGCGGATGGTCATGGTCAGAGGGACGGGACGTCTATGGTGGAGATGCCGCCGATGTCCGTGACCTCCATATGAATGTCGTAGCTGATGTTGGCGCCGGACATATAGCCGCTCTTGAGCTGGCCCGCACCCTTGATGTCCAAGTTCTGCATGGTCTGGGTGTCGTCCAGGATGCTGAGCTGGCCGGAAAGGCCCGAAAGCTTCACGGTGGATTCCTGCTTCTCCGGGTTGATGGGCTTGATGTTGAAGTCCGTGCTCCCGGCCGCGCTTCCGGTCTGGTCGAAGCCCACCACCATGGATATCTCGTTTAAAATCTGGATGAAGTTCCGGCGCACCAGCGGCTCCAGCTTGTTCACGTCCTGGGCGGCCAGGATCCGGGAGAGCGTCTTGTCGTCCGCCTTTTTCCCGTCCGCGCCCACGTATACGAACTCGCCGTCCTTGTAGTAGAGGTCGCCGTTGTACTCCGGGCTGTCGTACTTGGTGTCGCCCTTGGCGGTCTTGGCCTCCTGGTGCACATGGTAGCTCCCGTCCTGGGCCTTTTCAATCAGGAAGCTCGATGTGACCTCGATGCCCTTTCCGTAACGTTCGCCCGCCTTGTAGGCCTCCTCGCTCTCGGCCATGGTTGGCACGGTGATGTTCATCTTGCCCTTGTAGCGGAAGGAGGGAAGCTCGGTCATGGTGGACCGCAGGGGCTTGGTGGCGACCGAAATGGTCTTCTTGATGCGCTGCTCCTCGGGCGTCAGGTTGTCGTCCTGGGGGTCGTAGGCGGAAATCTCGGTCACCGTGGCGTTGGCCAGCCTCGGGTCCACCTCCTCGCCGGGGTTCTCCGGAACCATCTTCCGGGCCACCGATACCGGCGGGGCGGCCGGCCGCGTCGGAGCGGCCGGCATGGAATCGAAGCCGCCCGCCCCCGGTTTCGCAGGGGCCTTCCCTTTGACGGGAGCGGCGGCCTCCGGTGCCATGGAATCCTTCTCCATCATGGTCCAGGAGGAGACGGTGAGCCATGCAAAGCCCAAAAAGGCAAGAACCACGACCCCCAGGAGCACTTTCTTCCTGGTGAAAAACCCGCTTTCGCTCATGATAATTCCCCCGCTTGCATCCCCTCGCCGGAGACGCGCCTGCGCAGCACCGAAGGCCCGACGCCTTACGCGGAAACGAAAAGCCTCTCCGCATAGGGAAGAAAATCCAAGAAGTAGTAGGAAAGATAGACCAGACAAAGGATCAGGCCGGCCAGGATGGGAAGGTAGGCTCCGGCTTTCACTCTCTTGCGCCGGTCCGCACGGACCACCACCTCGTTCAGCATGAGCCCCGCCATGGCGATGACGGCCAGGACGGCCACCAGCCAGGGCTCGTCCCCCTTGATGTTGCTCATGGTGGCGTCCGTGTAGAGGTAGGTGACAAAGACAAGAATCGCCGCCACGGGCGCGAAGAACAGACTTTTGCGCAGGCCCGCCCAGAGTCCGGGCAGGATGTCCGCGGCGCGGAAGTCCACCAGGAGGAAAAGCCCGGCCACGCAGCCCACGAAGAGCAGGATGACGCCGTAGAGCACGCGGGTCCGGTACATGTCCATGTTGAGCATGGTCATCTGGTTTCCCACCAGCATGCGGCCGAAATCGCCCCCCTTCAGCATGACCTCCATGTAGGCCCGGCGGCCCTGGCGAAAGTCGCCCAGGAGGCGGTGGCAGTCGCCCAGGTTCTTCAGGGCGTAGAGGTAGCTCTCCGTGCCGGGGAACTCCTTGATGATCCTCTGGTAGTAGACCATGGCCCTGCGGATGGAGTCCCGCTCGGAAGGGTCGGTGATGCCCCGCTTGAATCCCCGGTACTCGTTTCCCAGCCACAGCAGGGCTTCGTCCAGGAAGGGGCAGGACGGGTTTTTTTGGATGAAGGCGTCCATCCGGTCCCGGGCCACCGCCATGTTCTCGGAGGCATGATCGAGAATGTCGCGGTACTGCCGGTAGAGGAGCGGGTCCACGTTCGCGTAACGGGCAAGCGCCTTGATGCGAATGTCGGCCCGGCGGCTCTGGCGCCCGCCATAGCGCTCCAGGTACTCGCGGTAGTAGGTGATGGCGCGCGGCGGATCGTAGAGGTTGTCGTCGTAGATCACCGCCGACCGCAGCACGGCCTCGCCCGCAAAGGGGCTCCGGGGGTATTCCTGCGCCACCGCCAGATAGGACTCGATGGCCCGGGCGAACTCTTGCTTCTGCTCCAGGGCCTGGGCTGCGAAAAAAGCCTCCTGCGCCAGGGCCTCGGTCCGGACGGGATCGGCCTCCTGGGCGAAGGCGGCGGCCGCGGCTATGCAGCACAAAAGGAGCAGAGCGATGCTTCTTCTCATGGACCCGACCCTCACTGTTGGCTGCCGACCTTCATGGCCCGCGGAAACGCCCGCCGCCCGTCATTTTTGTAAAAAGGGAAGCGGAAGCGCCGTTTCGCCCCAAAAGGCCTCCCCCCCTTCGCCTTGCGCCCGCATGTTTCGTTGGTTTCCAGCAATATGATTACGTCCTGTGCACTTGCTTTGTCAACCGCGGCTCGCTTCCGGCCCCTCCGGGCCGGGCGAAAAAAAACCGGGGAAAGGGCGAGCCCTTTCCCCGGTCCGG
>JBFMHL010000144.1:0-10958 GCA_040753055.1 Thermodesulfobacteriota bacterium
GAGGGGGGAAAAGCCATCTTGTTCACAAGGGGTTTTCCCCCTCCCCCGCACAAATCTTTTCTTCTTTTTATTTTGCAGCAATCTTTACTCCACCGTCTTGAACTTCTCCTTGGGCGCGCCGCAGACCGGGCAGTTGTCCGGGATCTCCTTCTCCGTAACATACCCGCAGACCTGACATACATGATAGGCCTTCACCTCGTCCTTGATGACGTGGTAGATGGCCCGCTCATAGAGCTTCTGGTGGAAAGAGTCCGAGTCCCGGGCATGGGTGAAGGTGATCGCCGCGGCCTGCTCGCCCTCGGCCTCGGCCTCCGCGATCATGTTGGGGTACTCGTTCTGGCTCACCGACTTCTCGCGCTTGAAGGACGCCATCAGGTTGGTGTCCGTGTCTTTTACCAAAACATCCTTCACCAGCGCCAGGTGCCGGGTGGCATGGACCCGCTCCGCGTCGGCGATGGCGCGAAAGAGAAGCGCGATCTGCGGAATCCCCTCCTCCTCGGCTTTTTCCGCAAAAGCCGTGAGCCTAAAGTAGGCCTTGGCCTCGCCGATGAACGCGTTGTAGACGTTTTGCCTCGTCTTCTCCTTCATGGCGCCTCCTTGGTTGGGTGGGATTTTCTGCCGGTGGCAAGTGGGATGGGAAATATTTACCACAGGAAAGCCAAGGGAGCAACGCGGCCGGCGCGGACGCATCGGGACAGGGAAAGCCAGGCGCCCGGAACAGGCGCCCGGCCCGATCCGGGGCTCCCCTTTCCGCGACCTGTTAAAAAGCGAACTGGAAACGCACCGTGGCCAGGTCCTCCGCCTCGGTATAGATTGCGGTCCCCTTGACAGGGTCGCGGTCAATCTTCAGGGGCTGATCGAAGGTGGTGCGGGTGTACTCCACCAGCACCTTGACCAAGGAAACCGGCCACCAGTTGGCGGCCACCGTAACGGCCTTGGCCTCCCGCACGGAGTCTCCGGCCACCACCAGGGTGTCGTACACGGATTTTTCGCCCACAAAGTCGTCGTAGCGCGCTGCTAGGCCTATGGCTCCGGGGCCGCCTTCCGTCAGAGGGCGGAGAGGCCGGACCTGGGCGAGCACCGCCTTGGTGAAATCCGGATGTTCGCCGGTGATCATCCACAGCACAACGCCGTAAGCGTCCCGGAACTCTGCGTCGAACTCGTCGCGGCTGGTGATGATGCCCTCCCAGTCCAGATGGGAGTACTCGCCGAAAACGGCGATCGGACCCAGACTGTACGCCGCCTCCGCACCCCACAGCACCTTGTGCCCCGCATCCAGCACCACGTTGAACTTGGCCTGGGAGGCCACGTCGAAGAAGGGGGTCAGGCCTTCGGTCTTCACGTGAAGCTCCACGTTGCTGGCGTCCACGCGGCCGTAGGCAACCGACCCGCCCAGTAGAAGCCCGGACAGAATGCCTTCGCCGGTCACGAAGGGAAGAAGGCTCACCCGGGAAACCACGATGGGGTCGTCCACCCGGCCCGTGGTGGAGCCGTCCGGCCCGGTTCCGTTCATGACCCCCAGGCCGTAGATCACCCGGCCCGAGAAGGGCGCGCCGTGGAGCACCAGGCCGACGTCCCGGTTGGGAAGGAAGGCGAAACCCATGGAGCGCTCGGCAAAGATCAGATCCTTGTCCGGCGTAGTCTGCTCCAGGCCGAAGGGCTCCTTCTCCTGGCCCAGGCGCAGAATGGCCCAGGGAGAAAAGCGGATGTCGGCGTAAGCGTCCATGAGGCGCTGGCTGCTGGTGCCGGAGAACTCGTACTCGAACTTGAAGGAGAGCCAGGAGATGAGCTTTCCGTTTAACGAGAGCCGGGCCCTGCGGATATCGAAGCCGTTCTTCGGGGCGTCGGCGTCTTCGAAGAAGTGGGCGCGGTAATCCAGCTGCCCCAGGCCGTGGAGGCAGAGCTGGTTTTCCTGTCCGCCCACGTTGGAGATGCAGAAGCTCAAGGGTTTGGATGCCGCGCTTTCCGCCGGAGCGGCCAGGGCCGGCGGAACGCCGGCCGCAAGGAGCGAAAGCGCGAAAAGGCCAAGGAGCAAGGGTTTGCGCACGGGAGCCTCCGGAACATGTCGGTTGGTTGCAGGCCCGGCCGAAAACAGGCCGGTTTATAGCACCTCCTGGGCGTTATGTCAAACTTGACATAACGACGATCAGGGCGGGCGCAGGCGGGAGACTCCGCCCCGGCTTGTGAAGCGGGGAACGGGAGAGCGATTAGTAGCGGGAGCAGAGACTATTTCTACAGGCTTTCCTGGCTACCGAAGGTTTGCCAAGTTTGGAGCCCCTTGCAGAATTGCACAAATAGAAATGATGGTCGCTCCCCGTACTATAATAAGGAATGTCGGGCGGGCCTTTTCCCGGCGGCATCTCGGCTGCGGGAAGAAGGGCTCGGGAGAGCGACGGATGAAGGGCTTTGGTGCCATGGGAAGCCGTCGCCAAGAGGGTCTGTCGGGTGCGTCTGCCGGGAAAATACTGAATCACTATTCACTGTGTCAGTCCGATTTTCAATACAAATTTCGCCGATTTGTCCTAATTGCGGCAAAAGATTGAGCCCTTTGACCCCAGGGCTTTTTTTGTTCTTTTTCGATTTTTCTTGACAAGGTGCGTCATATGGTTTAAAAATGAGGCAACATTCAGTTTGAAGGATGGCAAAGGAACGAGCCGTGCGCGGGGTGCAACCCAGGTGGCCAAGAATAAAAACAACAACGGGAAGTTTTCAGCGATCCTCGAGGCCGGCATCAAGATCTTCGCGCAGCAGGGCTATTTTCAGTCCACGGTGGCCCAGATAGCGCGGGAAGCTGGGGTGGCGGACGGCACCATCTACCTCTACTTCAAGAACAAGGAAGACATCCTGGCCACCTTCGTGCGCCAGCAAACCCAGGAGTTCTTCGAAGCCTATAGAAAAAAAGTCGCGGAAGTGAAGCACGCGGTGGAAAAGCTCAGGCTGCTCATCCGGCTCCACTTCGAGATTTCCCAACGCGACCGGAACCGCGCCCTGGTCTACCAGGTGGAGATGCGGCGCTCCGACCGGCTGATGAAGGAGGACATCCGGGACGCATTGAAAACATATCACGACGTCGTGGGCCAGATCGTGGAGGAAGGCCAGCAGGAAGGCGCCATCCGCCACGACCTGCAACCGGGGATGGTCAAGAGAATGATCTTCGCCTCGGTGGACGAGGTCATCACGACCTGGGTGCTCGGCGGCGGGAAGTACGACCTGGTGAGTTTGGCGGACCCCCTTTCGGATCTATTCCTCCGGGGAATCGCCGCCGACAGGCCCAGGTGACATAGCCCAACAAGGGAAAACAGGCTGGCGGCCTCCCCCAAGAAGTACCGCCCGGCCTTCCCCCTCCGGCGGAACACCCACCCGCCGGAGGGGCCGCTTCCATCTTCTATATCCCCCCTGCAACCTGCCTCGAAACCGGGGAAGGGCTTGAAAAAGCCCCTCCCCGGCCCACCTTCTCCCCGAGAAGGGGCCCGCCTTTTTTGTCGGCTATCCACCGTGCGAAGCGGGCCGCCGCAGCTAAGCATTTTCTTATGGCATATCAGATAGTTTCTATTGTTTTGTCAACCGAGACACCCAGGGTTCGCCGTAAAAAACCGGGCGTCCGCCCGGCCAAAGGCCCGCCCGTTCCGTCCGCGTTCTGCAGCAGCGTTTCCCTCTCGCTCCCCGGAACGGCCCAGAGGATAAACAGGCTCCCTTCAGGCGCAGCCCAAAAAGCTGATGGGAAATTTCGGCGTGATAGCAACGAGGGGCGTATCCGGCCCGGCGGACCGGATGGCCCGGGGGTCCGTACGGCGGCTTCATCCGCCGCAGGCGTGCTTCAGGATGCGCTGGTTTCCAGGTCCGGCGGCGGTGCCGCGCAGCCGTTGGAGGGGAGAAAAATCTCGAAAAGGGCCCCCTGCTCGGGCGCCGATGTGAGGTGGATGAAGCCGCCGTGCTGGGAAACGATGTCCTTCACCGAGGAAAGCCCCAGTCCCGTGCCCTTGCCTTCCGACTTGGTGGTGAAGAAGGGCTCGAAGGCGCGCTTCCGGGTTTCCTCGTCCATTCCCGAGCCCGTATCCCGAAAACGCAGCAGGATGAAGTCCTCGCAGTTTAAAGAAAAATCCTTTCCTTCCAAATCCCTGGGTTTGGGACGGCGGGTCTCGATGTGCACCTTCCCGCCGGCGGACATTGCGTCCGACGCATTGGCGTAAAGGTTCCACAGGACCTGCTCCAGCTGGGAAGGGTCCGCGCTCACAAAGGGGATGTCGCCGGCCAGCTCCAGGATCACGGAGATGTCCTTACGGGTGCGCCCGAAGGTCTCGGATGTTTCCAGAAGCAGGCGGTTTAAGTCCACCGCGGTGCTCTCGGAGCGGTTTTTCCGCAGGTATCCCAAGAGCCGTCCTGTGAGCTTGGAGCCCGACGCGATCTGGCGCTCGATGTTCTTTAGGCGAACGAACTCCTTGCCTTCGGGTTTCACGTCCAGAAGCATGAGGGAGACGTTTCCCTGGATGGCCATGAGCAGGTTGTTGAAGTCGTGGGCCACTCCCCCGGCCAGCGTTCCCATGGCCTGCACCTTCTGGGCCATGGCCAGCTGCGTGGACAGCTTCCTCTTCTCCTCCTCGGCCAGCCTCCGCCATGCCCGTTCCTGGGCAAGCTCCCCGTTTCTCACTCCCAGGCCTTGCTCCAGGGACTCGATCTTCCTTGACAGAAATGCGTTTTGCAGCGCGAAGCCCATCTCCGAGCAGACCAGGAAGAGCAGGTTCTCGTCCTCTTCGTCAAAGGCCGCCAGGTTCTCCTTCCGCGCCAGGTTGATGATGCCCACGGTTTCCCCGTCCGCCAGGACGGGAAGGCAGATGAAGGAAGGGTGCCCGTACTTGGGATTGTTTTCCCGGAGTACTCTGGGGTCGTTCTCGATATCGGCCACACGCAGGGCCTTTTTCTCCGACAAAACCCGGCTCATGATGGGTGCCAGCGCCCGATCCTCGATCTGGGCGGGAGGCGCCTCGCATGGGCCGTGGAACCGTACCAGCCGGAAGCCCGAACTCCGCTGGTCCAGTGTAAAGACCGAGCCCATCTCCGAACCGGAGAGGATCATAGCCTGACCGAGAAGCTTGGAAAGCAAGGCATCAAGATCCAGGGAGCCGTTGGCCATGTGGAGCATTTCCCGCATCACCGAAAGGCTTTTGACCTTGCGGGAGAGCTCGATATTGGTGCTTTCCATGCGATGCGCCATGCTGGTCAGGGCTTCGGCCGCACCGGAGAGTTCACCGGTCCTGCGGAAACGATCCAGAAGCTCCACGTTTCCGGAGGCGGCCGCCTTCACGGTGCGCACAAATTCGCTCACGCCCTCGAAAAACTGGCGCAGGAGCACCAGGCCGGCCAGTACTGTCAGGAGGATAAACAGGAAAAACAGGATGTTCCAGCCGGCAAGGCTGACCCGGCCTTCGTAGTGGAGATACAAGACGATGAGAAAAGGGAGCCCCACCACCAAGACCTCGATGAGCGTGAGGCGCTCCCGAAGCTCCCGGCTTTTTGCCGTGGGTCTTCCCAAGAAGGGTGGCGACATAAAACCCTTCCCGATTACATGATCCCCGCCTGCTTCCGGGCGGCCCGCCGAAGCGGCCGGCCCCTTTCCCGAAAACCAGGGGGATCATTCTTTTATAAGGTTTACGCAGGGCCTGGGGCGAGCACCTTGCCCAGGGGCGCATGCCCCAGACCGAATGGCTCCACGATACCTAATCTAGAAATGTATGAAGAAAACGAACGTTTTTCTCTTCTTGACATCACTATACTTCATTTTTCATTTTTTTTCACATAATTTCCTTCCTTACGCGTGTAAAAACCATCTTCTACCCAAGAAACGGCTGCTTCATCTGCGGGTTTTCCGCCAATAAATATCAGTTTATCACAGGCATTTTTCTAGTTTTTTCCTGTTCTCCATCTTGGTTTCCACCCGGGAGATGGCGAGCGCAATATCCTTGTTGGGTTTTTTCGTCCTGGCGTCGGCCGCCCGATAATACTCCAAGGCTTCGTCGAGGCTGCCGTGCACCTCCGCGCAAACCCCCTGAAGATACGGTATGGCGTAGCCCTCCGGATGGAGCGAGGCCGCCTTGCTCCACAGCTCGCATGCCCGGTCCATCCTTTGCTCCTTGAACCAGGCCAGCCCGTCCTTGATGCATTGATTGGCCTCGGGGCTCATCTTGCTGTCGTCGGAGGTGATCAGCTTGATCTCCATGTCCACATAGTAGGGGGCGATCATTTCCCGGAACTGGTCCATCACGGCCTTTTCGGCATTGGCGGACAAAGCGTTGACCGAAGCGAGCGCCTGCCCGGAGTCCGCGCATTGATCGTCCGAAGCGCTGGCCGACAGGGTTTCGGAGCTCACGATCTGCCCCGTCTCGGTGCTCACCACCTTGGGGGTCAGGGTGAAGGTCACAGTCCGCTTGGTGCAGTCCACCTTGTACTCGTCCCAGCGGATGCACTTCCCCTCCTGGTTCTTGGCCCCGCACCGGGTGCGGGTCGCCTGGGAGTGGGCGTCGTCGGCGCGGATGCCTCCCACGTTGCCCATGAAGATCCCTTCCGCGCCCGCCAGCTTGCCCACGCTTCCGGCCGTCTGCTCGTCCACCATTCCGCTTAAGGAGAGCTTCTGCTCGGCCACGACTTTTTCCAGCGCGTTCCTTTCGATCACGGTGAAGTAGGGCTTGCCGTCAATGGTGATGCCCGCCAGCATGGCCTCCATCTCGGCCGCCACGCGGGCACCGTCCGGACCGGTAAACGGCATGACCGCAACCCTTTTCAAGCGGGACGCCTCGTAGGCCTTGGCAGGGACCAGCATCCGGGTCTTCATGCTGGGCGCACACCCTCCCATGACCGCAAGCGAGAACAGAGCCGCTGCGGCCAGAGCCGCCGTGCGGCCAAGCCCGGCCCTCCGGGTGCATCTTCCGTATTTCTCCATCACCTTCCGGCCTCCCGACAAGAGATTCGTAACAGTCCCCGAAGAGGGCAGCACAACCATCCAAATCGTCCCGGCGCTGCTTGCATTTGTACCGGATATTCTTGTATGAATGCACGATACTTTAACGAATCCGCCTTGCAGGGGCAAGTGAAATTGGGAACCTGACAAGCGAAGACGATGGCGGAGTCGCGGTTTTACGCGCTTCGTTTGACTTTTTTTGCTGCTTGGATAAGATAAAAGAATTCCTCCCATGAAGGAAATGTCCTGCCCGGCCCCTCCTGGGGCCGGCATATTGCTTTGAGGGGAGTCTAGCATGGCTGCGGGCATGCCGGAAAAAGCAAGGCTTCTCGCCAGGCTCCGGGACGGCAGGTTCAACGTCCCCGAGCTCATCTACGTCCCTGCCGAAGACTTCGAGAAGGAAAACTTCGGGGCATTGCGGGATTTTCTCTCCCGGCACCAGGAAAGCTTCAAGGTGATCGCCCGGTCCGCCCATCCCATGGAGGAGTTCTTCAAGGGCGGCACCTTCGATTCCCTGGAAACCTATGCGGACCTGGCCGGCATCCAGTACGCCCGCAAACGCATCGTGACCTTGGCCAAGACCGCCAAGAGCCTCTCCATCCTGCGCCAGCAGATGTTCTCGGACGCGCCCCGGGTGGACCTGGACGACATGGGCATCATCATCATGCCCTTCATCACGGGCATGAGCGTCATGGCCAAGCAGCTGGGCGAGAACTGGGAGTTCGGCTACTGCTGCGACACCCGCCAGAAGATCCAGGTGGACCCCTACGTAACCAACACGCCCCACGACATCCGTCTCCTGGCCATGTCCGAGGAAATCCAGAAGTACCTGGGCTTCCGATGCGAGATCGAGTTCATCGCGGCGGAAACCGGGGAGATCTACGTGGTCCAGGCCAAGGACATCTCCCGCTTCGACACGCGGGAGCTCACGCGGGTCACCCACTCCATCAAGCTGGACGGCATCCGGCGTATCCGCGTGCAAAAAAACTACCGTGAGCGCCCCGTTTTCGTGATGGACAACAAAAGCTTCTACATCAAGCTCATCGGGCGTTGCGAGGACTTCGTCCTGGGGACCGAAGGCAAGCCCAAGCCCAGCATCGAGGAGATCCTGTCCATCATCGAGGACTACGAGAAGGAGATGGAGGAGTTCGCCGTCCTGCATGAGCGTTACGCCGTGCTGGGCCTCTCCATCCGCGAGCCCAAGGAGCTGTACCAGGTGGCGAACCACTATCTGGAGGACTTCCCGCCCATACAGGAGAAGCTCTCCAAGGCTTTATCCGCCAACCTGTACAAGATGGACTACTTCCTGGCCGAGGCGGACACTCTGGTGGCCAAGGATCGCTTCCGCATCAATCTGTGCAGCCACGACGCCTACGGGATAGACACCTTGCGAAATCCCCTGTGGTCCGTTTACTGGAACGTGGAGCGGCACGATGCGGTGGTGAAGGCCTTCCGGAGAATGGGAATCAAAACCGGAGACTCGGTGGGCATAGACATCGGCCAGGAGAGCAAACCCACCCTTTATCTTCTGTAATCCAAACCCAAGGAGAGCGTCATGGCCCAAGTGAAAATCCTGGATCGGAGCATATTCTCGCGCATCCTGGGCATCCCGGCCACCAAGCTTCCGGCGGACCCGGGCTGCTGGTCCTATGCAAACGGTGTTATCACCGTTGATCTCGCCCGCGCCAAGGAGCTTACCAGGCCGGGAGGCGGGCTGCGGGTGGAAGGCGACGGCATCCCGCTGCGCGTGCTCATCGTAAGGGACAGCAAGGGAGAGTACCTGGCCTATCAAAACCGCTGCTCCCACCTGGGGCACAGAAGGCTGGACCCCGTGCCCGGCACCGACACGGTCCAGTGCTGCTCGGTGAACAAAAGCACCTACAACGAGTCCGGCCAGTGCATCCACGGACCCGGCAAGAAGCCCCTGCGCCAGTTCCCCGTTGCGGTGGACGGAAACCGGCTCACCGTGAGCGTAGGCTGACGGGAACCCGAATCCGTGAGCGGCCTCTTTGTGGCCCGGAGGACAAAAAAGGCTTTCACCCCGGAGAGAACGTCGTTCTTGGCAAGAAGGCCCGAGTGACGGGCTTTGGCCGCTTTAAGGAAAAACTCCGTCACGGATTCAGGGGGAAAGCGATGCCCCATCCCACGGTCGCCCGCATCCATCTGGACCGGCTGCGGCACAACTACCTGGCCATCAAGGGACGGACGGCCCCGGCCCGGGTCATCCCCGTGGTCAAGGCGGACGCTTACGGCCACGGGGCCGTGGCCTGCTGCCGGGAGCTGTGCGGCAGAGGCGCGTCCTTCTTCGCCGTGGCGCGCCTGGACGAGGCCCGGGCCCTGGCCGAGTCCGGCATCCGGGCGACCATCCTCATCTTCGGCCGGATCCTTCCCGACGAGCTGGCCGTGGCCGTCCGGGAAGGATTCCGGGTCACGGCCTTCAGCCGCCGGGACCTGGACTGGATGGAGAAGGCAGCAGCCGGCCGCAAAGCCTTCGTCCACGTGAAGGTGGACACGGGCATGGGCCGGGTGGGGCTCATCCCGGACCAGGACCCCGGCTTCTTCTCCGCCCTGGCCGCATCGCCCAGCCTGATCTTCGAGGGCCTCTACTCCCACTTCTCCACCTCCGACGAGAAGGACCCGGCCTTCGCCCTGCAGCAGCTCGCATCTTTTCAGAGCCTGGTTTCCGCACTTGGGGCCAAAAACATGGCCCCGCCCATGGTGCACATGGCAAACTCCGGGGCCGTGCTTTCCCTTCCGGGGAGCTTCTTCACCCATGTCCGGCCCGGCATCCTCATGTACGGCTATCCTCCTTCCCGGGAGTGCCCCGACACCGTGACGGCAAGGCCGGTGATGACCTTCGAGTCCGCGGTCGCCCACCTCCGGCTCCTCCCCGAGGGAGCGCCGGTTTCCTACGGCCGCCTGTGGGCCGCACCCCGGGAAACGCGGGTGGCGGTCGTCCCCGCGGGTTACGGGGACGGATACCCCCGGAGCCTCACGGGCCGCGCGCGGGTCCTCATCCGGGGAAAGAAATATCCCGTGGTGGGCCGCGTAACCATGGACCAGATCATGGTGCACGTGGGCGACGACCCCGTGGCCGAAGGCGATCCCGTAGTTTTGTGGGGCGAGACGGACCAGGGGGGCATCCCCTTGTGGGATATCGCGGAGACGCTGGGAACCATTCCCTACGAACTCTGCTGCGGGGTTTCGCCCCGCGTACCGCGGATGTATGTGGACGAAGAGTCGCCCTGACCAGAAAAAGCAGGAGGGTTTCCTTGGACAGCGCCGCCTTGGACCGGCAAACCGCATACTGGGACAGGGTCGCTCTGAAAAAAACCTTCACCCACGTCCCGGACCTGCCCCTCCTGCGTCGAAACCTGCCCCTTCCCTCACGGGTGCTGGACCTCGGCTGCGGCTATGGACGGCTGACCTCGCTCCTGGCCGGCGCTGGATTTGAAAACATCACGGGGGCGGACATCTCGCCGGCCATGATCGAACGGGGTCTCCGGGAGAATCCGGAGCTCGACCTGCGGGTGCTGAGCGGCCCCAAGCTCCCCTTTTCCAGCGCATCCTTCGACCTGGTCCTCCTGTTTGCGGTCCTCACCTGCGCTCCCGAAGACCGCGGGCAGACGGAAATCGTGGCGGAGGTGAAGCGATTGCTTTCCCCGGGCGGTTTCCTGTACGTGAGCGATTACCTGTTGCAGGAGGATGAGAAAAACCTGGCCCGCTACAGGACGTTTGCAGGAAAGTACGGAAGGTGGGGCGTGTTCGAGCTGGAAGGCGCCGTTCTGCGCCACCACGACCGGGCCTGGCTGAACAGGCTGTTCGCGGGCTTTGCGTGGAAGAGCTTCCGGGAGATGCAGGTCTGCACCATGAACGGAAGTCCGGCCCGGACGTTCCAGCTTCTGGCCCGGAAGGAGTGAAGATACCAGGGCTTTTGTGATCCGCAAGACCGGCGGGAGATCCGGACCCATGAGACGCGCGCGAAGAAGGCCGAACCTCCGCTACT
>JBFMHL010000145.1:0-40982 GCA_040753055.1 Thermodesulfobacteriota bacterium
ACTGTCTGAAGTGAAGGCTGCCGATCCAATCGGAACAGGCCCCGGAAAAGGGGCCGGCTCCAATTCCCATCTCTCCTGGATTCATGTTATATATATAATTTTGGATATTTATATACTATGACGGGCATTTTTCTAAGGCTGATCTCCAGGAAATTTCGTCGTGGGATCGAGCGAAAAAGCCCGGGGCAAGGAAGCAGGTCCCATAGGCCTGAAGGCGCAGAAGCTGTTTCCTAGCCCCGGAACGCCGCCCTGGGGCGTCAGATGGGGTTATAAAACAGCGTCGAGTGGCTTTACGTCGAAGGTCTATCGGGCCGACAGCGCAGCCATCGGCTTTGTATCCAATCGCAGCAGGAAGGTATTGCCCGGCTTTTATAGGATCGTCTGCCCGAACTCGGGGGGGGCCATCCAGGAATCGGCAAGGCGGCTTAGGAGGTCTTTGTCCGGCCGATCGGCGAACACGCCGGTTTCCGGGCCGTTCTCCGGGCTCATACCGCGTGTGAAGAGGTAGAGCACGCCGCCGAAGTCCCGGTCGTAGTCGAAGCCGGGATCCCGGCCGGCCAGGGCGGTGGAGGCGGCCAGGCAGTAAATGTGGTATTGGAGCCCGTACAGGTGCTGGTCCATGGCCAGGGCCATGTTTTCCGGGCCGTAGTCGGAGATGCGGTCTCCCAGGTGGTTGGACTTGAAGTCCACGATGTAGGTCCGCCCCTCGAGCACGAACACCAGGTCCACGAAGCCGCGGATGAAGCCTGAAACCGGGGCGAAGTCCAGGCGGCCCGCATGGTCGGCAAGGGTTTGCAGGGAAGGTTTTGGCGAGGAGCGGAAGGGCCGGGAGAGGAGCGGCGGGGTGAGCGTCCGGACGGGAAGGGAGAACTCCATCTCGTGGATGCGGTCGGCAGGGGGAACGCGGCACAGCATGGAGCCGGGCTTGCCTTTGATGAGAGGCGTTGTGAGGACGTTTTGCACCATACGGGCAAGGGCCCCGGCCCAGCGGGGGGCGATGCCGCGGGCCTCCAGCACGCGCGCGCAGAGGTCCGGCAGCTCCGGCGCGTCCGGGTGTTGGTAGTCGCATTTTTCCAGGACCTCGTGGATGGCGGTTCCGGCCTCGGGCCCCCGGGGAAAGGCGAAGGGGTCCGGGCTGCCGCTTCCGTCCGGGGCCTTTGCGGAGAGCCGGGGCGAAAAGAAGAGCAGGGGGCCGCCCTCGTCGGTTCCGGGCCGGTTGTCCTCGGAAGAGGAGGCGAGGCCCGAGAAGCTTGTCAGGCCGAAGCTCTGGTCGGGGTCGGCCAGGAAGCTGCGGCAGGCGATCTCGGGCGGGGCGGCAGGAGGAGGGACGGGGGGGATGGCCCGGTCTTCCTCCAGCGGCTCTATCCGGACGGCGCCCCGGGCCGCATGGGCAAGCCCGGAGAGGTCTTGTTCAAGCTCCTCCGGGGACAGGTTCTCGTAGCGCTCCGCGGTTTCCTGCAAAAGCCGGTGGGGAGGCATGGAGGAGGAGGCGGTTTCCGGCTGGTGCAACAGATAGGCCGGGGCGGACCCCTCGCACTTGTTGATCCTTCCCCAGACCATGTGGCCCAGGTGCCGGGCGCGGGTGGCGGCCACGTAGAAAAGGCGCACGTTCTCCGCCAGGACCTCGGTTTCGTAAAGCTCCTTTCCCCGGCCGGGGTCGGAGAGCAGGCATAGCGTCATGCGGTTCTCGTTTTCCGGATCGTGGAACACGATGTCGGCCTTGTCGCTTGCCGGCCCGGCCGGGTCGTGTACGAAGGGCGCGAACACCACCGGGTACTCCAGGCCCTTGCTGCGATGAACGGTCATCACCTGCACGGCCTCCTCGTCGCTCTCGAGCCTGAGCACATGCTCCTCGTCGGCTTCTGCGGCGGGGTCGGCGATACGCTGCGCCAGAAGGTCGCAAAGGCCGGAAGGGGAGAGGGTCTGCTGGTGCTCGGCCGTGGCCAGGAACTCGGCCAGCTGGAAGAGGTTGGCCAGCGGCCGTTCTCCGCCCGGCTCGGAGAGCAGGCGGGGCGCCAGCGAGAAAAAGGAAAGCATCTCCGCGAACATGAAGAAGAAGCCGCGTTGGGTCCAGCTCACCCGGAAGCCCCGGAATGCCGCGGCCAGCCTTTCGAACTCGGCTTCGTCGGTAAGGGACAGGCAGAGCCGGGATATGCTTTTCCGCAAGAGCGGAACGGCCAGGGCGGAGCGCACGGCCCGCAGGTCCTGGGGGTTTCCGGCAGCCGTCAGCAGGAAGAGGAGGTCGCCGGCCTCGGGTGTGGAGAAAAGGCTCTGGCTGGTGTGGAGCACGGCCGGGATCCCGGCTGCGGAAAGGGAATCCTTGACCTGGATGGCCTGGCGGTTGGTCCGCACCAGCACCGCCACGTGACCCGCGCAGAGATTTTCTTCGCCCACCTTGGCCCGGCCCCGGGCTCCCAGGGCCATGAGCCGCGCGATCTCCGCGGTCACGGCCCGGACGGCATTGCGGCCCACGGCCAGCTTTCCTGCCGGCTTGTCCTTGCCGCCCTCCGGGGGTTCGGGCGCCCAGAGCACCAGCCCGGAAAGCTTTTCGCCCTCCACCGTCAGCTCGTCCCGCGGCCTGTCCGCGGCTTCGCCGCGGGTGAAGCCGATTCCCGGAAGCACGAAGGGGAGCCGGGCTCTCCCGAAAATTTCGTTAACAGCATTAACGAGTTCTGGCCCGGAGCGCCAGTTGCGTGTGAGCGTGTAGATGGAGCCGGCCTCCCGCGCCGCCTGCAGATAGGAAAACAGGTCCGCGCCCCGGAAGCCGTAGATGGCCTGCTTGGGGTCGCCGATGAGGAAGAGGGCTTTCTCTTCGGTTCCGAAGAGCGTGGAGAAGATCCGGTACTGGAGGGGGTCCGTGTCCTGGAACTCGTCTATGAGGGCGGCGTCGTAGCGGGCCGAAACGGCCCGGGCCAGGGCCGGCGCGCCCGGGCCCGAGAGTCCCCGGGCCAGCTTCTCGATTAAGTCCGAGTAGGCGAGGACGTTTTTCTCCTCCTTGCGGGCGGAAAGCTCTTGCCGGGCATAGAGGAATGCGTCGGCCAAAAGCCTGCGGCGGGCTATGTCGAAATCGCGCAAGGTCTCCTGGGATGCGTCCGAAAAGCTCTGGCAGAGGTCGAAGAAGGGGTGGGCCGGAGCGGACAGCTTTTTATAGGTCTTTTCCGAGACAAAGCGCGAGGAAAAGTACTTGAGGCAGCCGGGCCGGGGCCAGGCCTCGCCGCCGGAGAGAAAGGCGTCCATTTCGGCGATGAACCCTGCAACCCTCTCGTCTCGTTCCGGCGGTTTCCCGTCCTTCTCCTTGATCCTGCCGTATGTGCCGTCCTGCAGGGAGGGGGAAAGAAGGAGCCTGCTAAGCTCCGAGCGCGCTTCCGGCCATGTCCGGCACAGGTCCGGGAAAAGCTCCCGCACCCGGGCCAGACTCGTGAACCCGGGCATGGATTCCGGGGCCTGTAGGGCCATATCGGGGTGGCGTTCGCAAAAGGAGGCGATCTTCATGAGGGCGGCGGGGGTCAGGTCGCCCGCCTGCTGGAGGAACTCGCGGGGGAGCTCGGATACGTTCTTCCGGTGGAAGTCCTCGCAGATCTCCCGCAAGAGATCCGTCACGTCCCCGCAAAGCTCCGCATCGAAGGAAACCTGCGACTCGAATGCGTTTTCGGACAAGACCCGCTGACAGAAGCCGTGGATGGTGAAGATGCAGGCCTCGTCGAAGCGGCACAGGGCCTGGGTCAGGGCGGCCCGGCCCTTTTCCCCGGCGCGGGCCGCGATGGCGGCAAGGCTTTCGTCTTCGCTGCTCCCCCCGCAAACGGCGTCGAGGGCCTGGGCGAGACGCGCGCGGATGCGTTCGGAAAGCTCCTGGGTGGCCGCGCGGGTGAAGGTGACCACCAGGATGCGGTCCACCGGGACCAGCGCCTCGGCCACCAGGCGGACATAGAGGGTGGAGAGCTGGAAGGTCTTTCCCGTGCCGGCGGAGGCCTCCACCAGATGGACCCCGGCAAGGGGCGCACGGGTCACGTCGAAGGCCGGCTTTTCCAAAGTGCTCCTCCGGGAGGCGGGGTGGAACTCCCCTCGGAAATTGACAAATCCAACCGCCGGGGATATAGTCCGCCGCATCCGTGCGATATGTTCATTTCCCCGATCCGGCCGGAGCGGGGCATTCTTCTTCGATGGATTTCATCCGAACCTATAGTGCGCCTCAAGCCATAGCAGCCAGTAAACTGCCAAGGGCCTTTCAAACGCCCGGTCAAAGCTGCGGGCTGCGGTTTTCGCCCGGTGCGCGGCCCTCCTGCCGGATCTCCTTCTCCTATGGTTTTCTTGATGCGCTGGAATGGAAGCAGTCCGCCGGACGGGGGGCACAGTATTACGGGGAGCAACAATCATTTCTATTGGCGTTGATCCTGCAACGGGGCTCAAAGCGTGCCAAACCTTCGGCCGGCTTGAAAGCCCATAGAAATAGTCTCTGCTCCCGTTAACAAGAGCGTCGTTTCCGGATATTCCGGGCAGGACGAGCAGCTTTCCGTTCCGTGGAGATCCGGGCGCTCGGCCCGAACGCTATTCTTTTCCTTACTGAGGACCGCGACCATGAGTCAACAGGCAAAAGGGAAACCGGGGGATCCCGGAGGCCCGTCCTCCGAGCCCGACGCGCTCACCCTCATGCGGGCCTGCTTCGAGCACTCTCCCGACGCCCTGGGGATCTCCCGGGACGGGGTTCGGCTTTTTGTAAACCCCGCCCACGTGCGGCTTTTCGGTTACGCGTCCGAGGCCGAGTTCCTGGGAAGGGACACCCTGGAAAACGTTGCGCGGGATGAACGGCCCAAGATCGAGGACAAGGTCCGCCGGAGGAGCGCGGGCCACGAGCCGGACGGCGTCTACGAGACCGTGGGCATCCGCAAAGACGGCAGCGTGTTCGACATGGAGGTCTCCGCCTGCCGGTTCACCCTGGAGGGCCAGGTCTACACCGTGGTGACCCTTCGCGACATCACCGCTCGAAAGAAGATGGAGTGCGAGCTGGCCGCCATCCGGCAGGAGCTGGAGGACCGCGTAAAGCATCGCACCTCCGAGCTGGCGGCCCGCGAAAAGGAGCTTGTGTCCAAGCAGAACGAGCTCACCGAGGTGAACAAGGCCCTGCGGCGCATCTCGGACCAGAACCGGGAGGAGCAGAAGAGGTTGGAGAGGACCATTGCCGGAAACATCGAGGACCTGGTTCTCCCTTACCTAAAACGCCTCAAGGAAATGGGTTTGAATGACGAGCAGCGGGTCCTGGCCAACGTGCTGGAAGCGAACCTCACCGAGCTGGTGGACCCCTTCCTGCGGAAGCTGGGGGGACAGCATGAGAACCTCACCCCGCGGGAGGTGGAGGTGGCCAACCTGGTGCGTCTGGGCAAGACCAGCAAGGAGATCTCCCGCATTCTGGACATCAGCAAGCGCGCCGTGGAGTTCCACCGGGACCGCCTGCGCCGCAAGCTGGGGCTGAAACGAAGGAAGAAGAACCTCCGGGTCTATCTCTCCTCTCTTTCCTGATTGGTTGCCTCCGTATCCTTTTCCAGGGCCTGGTTTGCCCGGGCCAGGTTGGTTCGGGCCGCCCCGTTTGCTGGGTCCAGCAGAAGGGCGCGGAGAAACTGCTCCCTCGCCTCGCGGGGACGCTCCAGCGCAAGCAGGCAGACCCCCAGGTTCACCCGCGGCTTCACCATCTCCGGATTCAACACCAGGGCTTGCGAAAGCGAGTCCGCCGCTTCTCCGAAAAGTCCCTGGGCCATCAGGGCGGTCCCCAGGTTCGCCCAGGCCTCGGCGCGCGCAGGCTCCAGCTTGAGGGCCTGGCGGAACAGGTCCTCGGCCTGCGGGAAGTCTCCCCCCATGAGCAGCGCCTGGCCCATCCCGTTCATAATCTTGGCGTTGCCGGGGTCCGCCGCGAGCGCCTGCCGGAAGTGATTCAACGCAAGGGCCGGATGGCCCTGGCCCAGGTAGAGGTTGGCCAGGTTGAACCGGGCCGGGGCGAAATCCGGGGAGAGGTCGAGAGCCTTGCGGTAGAGCTCTTCGGCTCGTTTCTCCTCGCCCCGGTCGCGCAGAGCCTCCGCCAGCCCGGTCATGGCCTTGGCGTTGCCGGGGGTTTTTCCCAGCGTGTCCTCCCAGATGGCCTGGCTGCTCCGGTAGTCGCGGTTGCGGGACACGGTGAGGCAAAAGAAAAGCGCCAGCAGGGATATTAGGAGAACGCACAGGAAAAGGCCGGCCGCCTTCGCCCCTCGTTTTGCAGGGAAAAAGCGGATCGCGGCCGCCGGGAGAACGGCGGCTATGGAGACCACCGAGGTCAGCGGCCCGTAGGCCCGGTGCTCGGCACATACCGTAGATAGGGGGTAGAAGGAGGAGGAGGGAAGGAGCGCCAGGAAGAACAGGGCCCCGCAAAAGCCCCACCAGGCTCTGCGGGAAAGCACGCCGTATGAGCAGACGCCGGCCAGGGCCATCAATGCCAGGGCGCAGCCGGGGCTGGGGGGGAGGTCCGCCGGGCCGGCCCCGTAGTCCAGCGTGAGGCCGGCGGGCCAGAAGGCCAGCCGGAGGTAGCGGCACACCGCCCAGGGCTCCCGCGCAGCATAGGAAAAGGCGGAGAGCCGGGCCGTTTCCGTGGCCGGTACGCCCCCGCCCGCCAGGAAGGTCGCGGCCGCGGCCGCGGTCAGGAAAAGGGCGGCCAGGTAGAAGGCCCTTCTGTGGTTGAGGGCCTCCCGGAAGCCCCGGGAGAGGAACACCGCGTCGTAGCAGAGCAGGATGGGGGCGATGGCCACCGCGTCCTGCTTGGCGCAAAGCCCCAGGAAGAGGGATGCGAGCGCCGCCGCGCGATAGCCCCTGGCCCGCTCACTGGTTGCGGCCCGCATCAGGAAATACAGGCTCAAAAATAAAAACAGGACCCAGAGGGCCGTAGCCCGCTCGGCCACGTTGGTGACGGTGGCGGTGCAAAGCGGGTGCAGGGCCCAGAGGAAGGCCGCCGCCGCGCATGCCGCCGTCTCCTTCCGGCCCGCGCCGGAAATCCGGGCCGTGCCCCGGAGCAGGGCGAGAAGGGCCAGGGCGGCCGCCATGTGGACAAGCACGTTCCCCAGGTGGTAGCCGAAGGGGGAAAGGCCGCCCAGGGCGAAGTTCAGCGCAAAGGAAAAGTTGGTGAGAGGCCGCAGGAAAAGGCCGGTGGAGGCCTGCGGCGCGAGGAGCCCGAAAGAGAGCTCCCGGATGGACCGGTTCTCCACGATGGAGCGGAAATCGTCCAGCACGAAGGGAGCATGGAGGGAGTTCACCCACGCCGCCAGGACGAGCGCGGCCAGGGCGGCTCCCAGGGCCGCTCCGGTCCGGAATCCGTCCGACGCTTCCCTGCCGGTTTTCGGTTTTCCCTCTCTCTCCATAGCCTGCCATCATGGCGGGGTTTGCCCCGGCTTTCAAGACCATTCCTGGCCAAGGTCCGGCCGCAATCCGAAGACGCACCTTCCCGGCCTCCCCCAGGCCGGGGACAATTGCTTCCGGCCGGCAAACGGGTGCTTGGCTAGGGAAAGCGTTAATTTCCCTTGAGGTTTGTTCTAACGGTTCATATATTCAAGGAATACGAAGTCAGGATAACCGTGATCTCCGGGTTGGATGTCCCCATGTTCACTTCGGCCCTTTTCAGGCGCATCTTCGTGCCTTTGCTGCTCATCGTCCTGGGCTACTCCGCGGCCCTGTACGCCATTTCCGCGCCCATCATCCGGGCCACGGCCCTCCGGGCCGAGACCAACTCCGCGCGCATCGCGCTAGATAACCTCTACGCTCTTTCCCTGACCCAGAACCAGGATGTGCTGGCCTACGAGCATTCGGCCATGGAGTCCTATAAAAGGCAGCTTAAGAACATGCTGGCCCTGGCCATGGGTTTTCTCACGCGCTACCACGCCCTGGCCCAAAGCGGCTCCCTTTCCGAAGAGGATGCCAGGAAGGCCTTTTTGTCCCAGATCTCCCGGACCCGCTACGGAAACGACGACTACTTCTGGGTGGCCGACTACTCGGGCAGGATGCTTTCCCATCCGGACCCGTCCATGAGCGGGCAGGATTTTTCCCAAATCAAGGATGCCCGCGGCCATTTCTTTCTTCCCACGCTCATCCGGGAGGCGAGGGCGAACCCGGACGGCGCCTATGTAAACTACTGGTGGACTCGCCTGAGCGGCGGGACGGACCGGGAGAAGCTGGCCTATGCCAGGGATTTCCCCCCCTGGCAATGGGTTCTGGGGACCGGCGTCTATGTGGATGACGTGCAGAAGGAAGTGAACCGGCGCCGGGAGGAGATGACCTTGGCCCTGCGGGGGGTGCTGGCCGGGCTCTCCATGGGCCGGACGGGCTATGCCTTCATCTACGATGCCAAGCTAAAGCGCATCATCCATCCCGACCCGTCCGTAAGCTCGCCGCAGGAGTTTTTAAAGGTCAATCCCAAGACGGGCAGAAGCCTGCTTTCGGACCTCATGGCCGCGGCGGACACGCCGGGCAAGACCGTCTCCTATGTCTGGGACCGGCCCGGCGACAAGGGAAACTACGAGTACGAGTGCGTTTCCTTCGTGCGCCGCTTCGAGCCAACGGACTGGTACATCGTGACCACCGTATATCTGGAGGAGATAGAAAAAACCGCCGTACAGCTCCGTTCCCGGGTGCTGGCCGCGGCCTCGCTCCTGTACCTGGGGCTCATCGTGGTGGCCGCCCTTTTTCTCCGGGGCATTCTGGCGCCGGTGGGAAAGCTCTCCAAAATGGCCCGGAGCATCGAGTCGGGAAACTTGCAAGTGCAGGCGGAGGTTTCCGGCAAGGGCGAGCTTTCCTTCCTGGCCGCTGCCATGAACTCCATGGTGGAGCGGCTGCGCCAGAACATGGAGCGCCTGGACCAGATGGTGCTGGCGCGTACGGCGGAGCTGGACGAGAAAAACGAGAAGCTGGAAAAGGAGATCGAGGCCCGGACTCGGGCCCAGACCGAGCTTACCGAAACCAACGAGAAGCTCTCGCGCTGGGTCTCGGAGCTGGAGCGCCGCAACCGGGAGATCGCCGTGCTCAACAACCTGGGCGACCTGCTCCAGGCGGCCAGCACGGAAAAGGACGCCTTCGACGTGGTGGCGGAAGCCGCCCTGGAGCTGTTCCCTCAGGAGGCCGGGGCCCTTTTTCTGTACGGGAAGGGCAAGATCCGGCTGGACCCGGCGGTGTCCTGGGGGACCTTTTCCGGGACCTGGACCCGCCTGCTTCCGGAGTCCTGCTGGGCCGTACGCCGCGGCAGGATGCACATCATGGACGAGCCGGAACGCATACGGCCCTGCGGCCAGTGCTCCGTCTCGGAAGGCTCCGGCTACCTCTGCGCTCCCCTGGTGGCCCAGGGGGAGGTCCTGGGGGTGTTACACCTGCGCTTTCCCTTAGCCGGCCAGGAGCTTACCGAGGGCCAAAGGACCCGGATGCGGGAGAACCGGCGCAGGCTTGCCCTGGCCCTGGCCGAGCACCTTTCCTTGGCCATCGCCAACATCCGGCTCCGCGACCGGCTGCGCGAGCTCTCGGTGCGCGATCCGCTGACCGGGCTCTTCAACCGGCGCTACATGGAGGAGTCGCTGCTCCGGGAAATCAGGACCGCGGAGCGGGAGGGCTCCACGCTGGGCATCATCATGATGGACGTGGACCACTTCAAGGACTTCAACGACACCTACGGTCACGAGGCCGGAGACCGGGTCCTGTCCCGGCTGGGAGCTCTGCTGGCCCACGGGGTACGGAGCGGGGACGTGGCCTGCCGCTACGGAGGGGAGGAGTTCCTGCTCATCCTGCCCGGAGCCTCCCTGTCCGCCGCAGCGGACCGTGCCGGAAACCTGGCCCGCGCCATAGAAACGGACCTTTTCCGGCAGGTGGAGGGCTGCTCGGTTCCCATCACCATCTCGGCCGGGGTTTCCGTATTCCCGGACCACGGCAAAACGCCGGACGAGCTGATCAACGCGGCCGATGCCGCCATGTACCAGGCCAAACGCCTGGGGCGCAACCGGGTCATGGGGGCCTGATCTCCGGCCGTGGCGAAGCGTTTGCAGGATGATAGCGTGAAAAGAAGGGAAGGATTTTACCGGGGGAGGGAGGAAAACCGCTCTTGAAAAAGCGGCTTTTCCCCCCTCCTCCCTCCCCCGCACCCCTTCCCCCTTTTCCGCAAAACTTTTTGATGCATTTCCAAGCCTGCACCCATCGGATCACCGGCCATACCGGCGGTAATAATGCACTGCGATGGGGAGGAAGAATCGTGTAGAGATCGAATTCGACGTTCAGAGGATTTTTTCTCAAGATTAGTTTACGCCAGGAGCATCTCGTGCGGGTTTTATTCGTAACGCCTTACATAGAAAAAGACGGATGGTACGATTACTTCCAACAGAACAGCCATCACGGGTCCCGGATCTTTTTCCACCTGAAGCTTTCCTACGGGCTCCGCTTTCTCAAACAGAACGTTCCCGGAATCGAGGTGCTGGAGTACCCCACCTGGGAGGAGTTTGAGGCGGCGCTGGCCCGGGGGTGGGACGTGGTGGGCTTGTCCTTCCACACCTCGGGCACCAACCGGGTGGCCCGGATGGCCGAGCGCGCGCGGCGGGCGGGCGTCTCCCAGATATGGGGAGGAAACTACGGGGCCATGAACCCGGCCCTGTCCGGCCTGTTCGACCGCGTGTTCTGCGGGTACGCGGAGGAGGAGGTGGCCCGGGCCCTGGGCACGTCGGCGGGGCCCATCCGGCATCCCCTCCTGGTGGAGCAGTGGTACATCAAGCCGTTTCCCTTTCGGGTGCAACGGGTGGGCGTGCTGCACACCCAGCGGGGCTGCGCCATGAAGTGCACCTTCTGCCAGAGCCCGGGCTTCGCCCCCCGGCCCGAGCCCGTGCCGCTGGAATCCCTGGACGAGGTGATGGGAGAATACCGGAAGGCCGGCGTGGACTGGCTCTTCATCATAGACGAAAACTTCGGACAGCTTGCCGGCCACACGGAGAAGGTGGTGGAGCTCCTGCGCAAGCACCGGCTTTTCTGGAGCGTGCAGAGCCGCTATGAGAACGCCGTCGCCCACCTGGACCACTGGTGCCGGTCCTATCTCATGGGCGTGGGCATCGGCATCGAGTCCGTGGATCCCCAGGCCCTGAAGTCCTGGCGAAAGAAGCTTGCGCCCGCGTCGGTGCTGGATTTAAAGGAGCGCCTGCACGAGCGGGGCCGCTACCTGTGGGGCTACTTCATGATCGGCAGCGACCGGGCCGACTACCAGGCCACCCTGGACGAGATCGAGACCGTGGCTTCCTATGGCATCGGCTACATCCAGACCACGGTCCTGACCCCCTATCCGGCCACGGCCCTGTGGGACGAGATCCGGGAAAAGTACGGCATCTTCGAGCGCGACTGGGAGCGCTTCGACACCAAGCACCTCACCTGGAACCACCCTCACATCTCGCCGGACCAGATGGAGAAGCTGCTCTCATACGCCTGCGAGCGCTTCAACGGCCCGGCCCAGTTCTGGGGATGGATCTGGCGCATCTACCGCAGCTACTCGCTGCATCTGGGCTCGTATGGCAAAGGGCTTTTCTTTATCTCGGGTTTTCCGGTAAAGTCGTACCTGCATCCTACGGTTCCGCCTCTTCCATCCCCTTAAACCGGCAAGGAGGTCCCCATGGCCGTCACCGTTTCCATTGATCTGTCCCGCACCTTTTCCGTCACGTCCTCTCCGGACGCTTCCTTCGACCTGCTGTCGGACGTACCCCGGTCCGTGAGCCATTTCCCCAAGGTGGACAAGCTGGTTGACCTGGGCGACAACGCCTATCGCTGGGAGATGCAGAAGATCGGGATTGACAAGTACAGCATCCAGACCATCTACGCCTGCAAGTACATGTCGGACAAGAAGGCCAAGAGGATCTGGTGGACGCCGGTCTCCGGAGTGGGCAACGGCGTGGTCCAGGGCTCGTGGAAGATCTCCGCGGCGGGCGGGGGCTCGAAGATCGAGTTCGAGGCCAAGGGCGAGCTCACCCTGCCTCTTCCCGGGCTCGCCAAGCTGGTGGTCACGCCGGTGGTGCGCCGGGAGTTCGCCGGCATGGTGGACCGCTACATCGAGAACCTGAAAAAGACCCTGGGGACATAGAACTGCAGGGAATCCCCTCTCGCTATGCGCATCCAAGCCGGGCGAAAAACGATGGGATGTAAGGCGCGCGAGGGATGGGCGAGGGAACATACGCGGCCGTATGTGACCGAAGCTCGTCTCGAAATGCAACGCCGCAGACCGCGTTTTCGGAAACGATTACCTCTTCCAGCCGGCGAGGAGATGTAGATGTAGGTGGAAAATCACCTGGCCGCCGCCCTTTTCCACGTTGAACACCAGGTTGTAGCCGCTTTCGGCCACGCCCTGGGCCTTGGCCATGTCGCGGGCGGTGGCGATCATGCGGGAGACGATGGCGCCGTCCTCGGCGGTGAGGTCGTTCACGCTGCGGATGTGCTTGCGGGGCACCACCAGAAGGTGGACCGGGGCGTGGGGACGGATGTCCTTGAACACCACCAGGGTGTCGTCCTGGTGCACGAAGTCGGCGGGGGCCTCGCCCGCGGCTATTTTGCAGAATATGCAGTCGGAATGCATGGGCGGTCCTTTCCGGATTATTGTAAGGGGCCTCGACGCCGGGCCAGGGTACACTTGGAAAGGCCGGGGAGCAAGGCTTTTACGGCGCATTGACAGGCTTTCCCAAATCGTTTATAAGCCGCCCGAAAAATACCTTTTAGCTGCGAGGAAAGACACATGTCCATCATCGGTGCAGGCGAGCTCCGGAAGAACATCAAATTAATGATTGACGGCAACCCCTATGTGGCCGTCGAGGTGCAGTTCGTAAAGCCCGGCAAGGGGGTTGCCTTCTACAAGTGCAAGCTCCGCAACCTCATCACCGGATCGCTTTTGGACCGCACCTACCGCTCGGGCGAGACCTTCGAGATCGCCGAGCTGGAGGAGCGCCACATGCAGTTTTCCTACGCGGCGGAAGACGAGTACTATTTCATGGACACCAAGAACTTCGATCAGGTGATGCTTCCGGCCGAAGCGGTGGGCGACGCCAAGAACTTCCTGATTGACAACCTGGAGATGGAGATCCTGTTCTTCCAGGGTCGGGCCATCGGCATCACGCTGCCCAACTTCGTGGACCTGACGGTGACGGAAGCCGCGCCCTGGGCCAAGGGCGACTCGGTTGCGGGCGACACCAAGCCCGTGACCCTGGAGACCGGCCTGGTGATCCAGGTGCCGCCTTTCGTGGAAGAGGGGGAGAAGATCCAGGTGGACACCCGGACCGTCTCGTATGTCACGCGGGTGAAGAAGTAGGCGGATTTCGGGCAGAAAAATCCCAAGGGGGCCGGGGGGGGGGGGGGGCCGGCCGCCCCTCTTTTTATGGAAACCCAAGCGGGCTGCCTGGGTCAGCGGGGCTCGATGATGTCCGGCGCCTGGTTGGACGAAGCCGGCAGGCCCGGAGCCGGTTCCTCTTGGGGAGCGCCCGAATGGGCCAGGGCGTCCCGGTTCAGAAACAAGACGATGATCATGGCGATGAAGGGAGCGCTGGAGATGTCCGTAGCGGTATCGGACAGAAGTTCGAAGAGCCGACTCTCCTCGGGACCCAGGAGGGCGGAGATGAAGGCCAGCAGGAGCATGGTCAGCAGGCGGAGTACCTCGATGAAAATGAAACAGCCCGCGATCCCCCACCAGTGGCCCTTGACCAGCGCCTTGGAGTAGCGGAGCGCGTCCAGGCCGATTTTTTCCCGCAAAGCCACCGCATAGATCACAAAGACATAGTAAACACTCCAGATAATACCGGGAATGATCAGCAGGCAGCAAAGCGCCAGAAGGATGGCTGCCGACAGGATTGCGGTGAGTAAGGCCGCCGGCCAGCGGGACAGCGCCCGGCCCAGGGCCTGAGCCGGTGTGAGGGGTGTTCCTTTTAAGGATGCCTCCACGAGAAACGCCAGGGACATGGTGGCCAGGACGCCGAACAGGTTCTCGCAGAGCAGGCTGATTCGCAGATAGTCCCGAATGCCCGAGGGGCCTTCGGACCAGTCCACGGAGATGTAGGATAGAGCGTAATTGATGGGGAGGTAGACGATGAGGAATATGAACAAGATGCTCCAGAGGTTGGCCCGGAACTCGCGGGCGCCCGTGGCGACGATCTTGCCCAGGGTGAAACGGTTCTCCGTGATTCCGTACTTCATGGAAGTTGCGATTCCTCGTTGGCGGATTCGGGGGCCGGGCCTGCCCACAGCGCCTCGCCCAGGCCCGACGAGCGCCGGGCGCGGTTGGTCACGGCCGCGGAGAAGGAGGCCGGGCTCGCCGCCACCACGACGCGCCTGCGCGCCCGGGTAACGGCCGTGTAGAGGAGCTCCCGCGTCGCCACCGGGCTCGGGTTTTCCGGCAGGAGCACGAAAACCGTGTCGAACTCGGAGCCCTGGGCCTTGTGCACGGTTATGGCCCAGGCGGTCTCGTGGGAGGGCAGCAGAGCTGCGGCGAAGCGCCGGGGCTCCTCCTCCCGGGAGGGGAAGTAGGCCGCGTTTCCGAACACGCAGCCCATGTCGCCGTTCAAGAGTCCCGCTGCGTAGTCGTTGACGGTGACCAGCAAGGGGCGGGCGTGGAAGAAAGCTCCGACGCCGGGCCGCAAGAGGTTGTTCCGGGCGAAAAGGGCGGTCAGGAACTCGTTGGCGCGGAGAAGTCCCAAGGGGCCCCGGCGCACGGCGGCGAGCACCACAAAGTCCTCCCGCGCCGCCAGCATCTCCCCGGGTGATGCGGCTGCCAGGTGCCGCGCGTATCCCGAGAGCGCCTCCTCTCCCAGCTTCCGGGAAAGGGCTTCGGGATCGGAGGCGTCCACCCAGGCAAGATCGGCCCTTCGGTCCTCCCGCAGGAGGTCCAGGGCCTCCCGGTCCCGGCCTTCCAGGACCAGCCGGGCCAGGCGGTGGATGCCCGAGTCCTCGGGGAAACGGAAGTTTTCCGTCAAGACGGTGATGGCGCCCGCCAGGCCCCGGCCCGCCGCGGCGGTCCCGCCGCAGATGTCGGAGAACACCGAACCCGGTTCCACGGAGGAGAGCTGGTCGCGGTCGCCCAGGAGGATGAGGCGGCAATCGGGCGGAAGGGCCGAGACCAGGGAGAACATGAGGGGCAGGTCCACCATGGAGGCCTCGTCCACCAGCACCGTGTCGGCCGCCAGGGGGTTTTGGGAGTCGTGGGCAAATCCCGA
Organism: Thermodesulfobacteriota bacterium; assembly: GCA_040753055.1. Classification (GTDB taxonomy): domain Bacteria; phylum Desulfobacterota; class Desulfobacteria; order Desulfobacterales; family Desulfatibacillaceae; genus JBFMHL01. Next base: position 15,207 of record JBFMHL010000145.1, read on the forward strand.
TCCGCGGCCCTTGGCGCCCAGGAGGCGGTGGATCGTGGCGGCTTCCAGGGGGAATCGCTCGGCCACCGGGGCCGGAAGCGCCAGGGAGCAGGCGGCCCGGCCCAGGGACTCGGACAGGCGGGCCGCGGCTTTTCCCGTGGGTGCGGAAAGGAGGATGCGTCGGCCGGGATCGGCCAGGAGCAGAAGGGCGATGATGCGCGCGGCGGTGTGGGTCTTGCCCGTGCCGGGCCCGCCCGTAACCACGGAGAAGAGGCTTGCGGCAGCGGCAGTAGCCGCTTCCCGCTGCTGAACGGAGGTGCGGGGATCGCCGGGCGGAAAGAGTTCCGCCAGATACTGTTGCATATTTTCCGCGGCATAGCCCGGCGGCTTGCGGCAGCGGGAGAGCAGGGCGCGCGCCACGGCCGACTCGTACTCGAAGAAGCGGTGCAGGTACAATCGGCCCGAAGAGGTGAGGATGAGGGGGCGGAAGTCGCCGGGCGCACCCACCTGGCCGGTGGCCGAGAGCCTCCGGACGATCTCCGGAAGCTCCGGAAAGAAAAAGCCCCGGCCCGGAGCTTCGTCCGGGGGCCAGGGCTTTCCTGCCAAAGGGGCAAGCGGGAGGCAGGAGTCGCCCTCCCCCACCGCGCGGCTCGTGAGCGCCGCGCACAAGGCGAGCAGGGGGTCCACGCCTCCGCTTTGATCCGTCAGAAAACGGGCAAAAACGCGGTCCAGGGCCGAGAAACGATCCTGGGCCGGAAGAATCGCCCGGGGCATGGTCAGATTCCCAGCGCCTTGAGAAGCTCCGCGTCAATCTTTCCGGTCACCTGAAGCCCCTTGTCCTTCTGGAAGCGGCGGATGCCCCAGAAGGTGCGCGGGCCCGTGATGCCGTCCACGGCCAGGTTGTAGTAACCCAGATCCTTGAGCCTCTGCTGGACCTTGGCGATGGCGGCCTTGTCCAGCGGCACCTCCTGGGAACCGGCGGGCTGCGCCAGGAGACCGGGCGCGGCCACATACTCGGGCTGCTCCGGAGTCTCCGCGGGCGCTGCCGCGGCCGGGGCGGAGGGCGCAACGGTAGCCGGAGCCGCCGGGGCGGCGGGCTTGGCGGCCGGAGCGGCGGGCTTTGCGGCGGCGGCGGCCGAGCGCACGGCCCCGGACCAGGTGTCCTTGATCCTGCCCTTGGTCTTGCCCGCGCGGAAGTCGTCCAGGTTGGCCACCAGCTCGTCCAGGAGCTCCCGCGGGTACAGGTCGTCGGCCAGCTTCAGCCACACGGGGCGGGTCTTCTCCTTGATGGCGGCGATCTGCTTGTCGGTGCTCACCACCTTGGTCATGCCGTAGTCAACCATTGCCTGGAGGCCCTTCTCGTTGTCCTCCCGGAGCCTGCGGCAGTACTCGGTGATGATCTTGTCGCGCTCGGTGTAGAGCTTCTCCTTGTACTCCTCGGGAAGCTCGTTCCAGGCGTCCATGGTCACGGTGATGAGCGAGGGGGAGTAGCGGATCTTCATGGGGTTCACGTACTTGATGACCGTGTAGAGCTGGGCCCCCACGATCCAGAGGCCGGGGCCGATGGCGGCGTCGAACTGGCCCTGGCGGACCGCTGCGGTGATCTCGGGCACCTGGACCGGGATGGGCTGGGCCTTCAAGGCCTCCAGGGTGTCCACTTCGATGGGGCCGTACCACTCCACGAAGCGCTGGCCGGCAAAGTCCGCCACGTCGGCGATGGGCTTCCCAATGGAGTAGATCTGGTCGAAGTCCTGGTCGGCCCAGGCCAGCATGAAGTATCCGTTCTCCCTCATGAGGCCGTCGAAGGTGGGGCTCATGACCCTCTTGATGTAGTCCACCTCCTGCCAGGAGCGGAACATGAAGGGAAGCTCCAGGACGGCCATCTCCGGGCACACCAGGGTGGCGCCCTGTCCGGCGAAGCCGGCTCCCTGGAGCTGGCCGATGCGCATCTTCTTGACGTACTCCTCCTCGTCGCCCATGACGCCGCCCCAGTAGATCTTGACGGCCATATTGCCGTCGGTGGCGTCGCGCAGGGCGGGCATCACCACATCCTTGATGTGGCGGGCCCAGCCCACGCCGTCCGGCGCAAGCGTGGCCATCTTCCAGCGGTACTGCACCAGCTTTTTGTCGGCGGCCAGGGCCGGAGTTAAAAGAAAGGCCAGAATCAGGAAAACCAGGATAGCGGACTTGAACGTGCGACCCATATCGCCCCTCCTGTAGATGTCACAAAACGCGAGAAAAAAGGGCCCGCCTGGCAGGCCGGTTCCGGGACGGTGAACTGCTCGGCAATATAAACGCAGCGGGCGAAAAAGGTTGCGCCCCCAGGCTTCGGGGACGGAGCCGCAGCTCTCGGCACGGTGAGTTTTGCGGCTAATCTGAATACTCATATCACATAATGGTAATGAAAAAAACTACAAAGCGCCGGGACCATTGTCCTTTTGCGTCTTCCCTGGACAAGCGGAACCGGAAAATAGTAAAAAAAAGACGACTGTTCTCAAAGCACAGATAACCAGCCGGGATGCCATCAGTTCCATCCCGGTTCCCAAGCCCTAGCCAAGCCCGGTCCGCAACCCGTTGTTTTCCCCTTTCGGAGATCATCGCCATGAGGCATGCCGTCATCATCTTCGCCCTGTGCGGGGCCATCTGCGTCTACAACTTCGGCGACGCCGTGCGGGACATGGCCCCCGGCGGCCGCGGGGGCGACGCGGCGCTTTCCCTGGTGCGCTTCGTCAAGGGCTTCAACGGGAAAACCGACGATCGCACGCGGGAGTTCTTCGGCTACCTGGACAAGACCCTGAGCTCCTTTTCCTGGGACAAGCTGGTGAAGAACCCCTACACACGGCCGCTGGGCGAAGGATACGACGGGGTGGTGCTCCAGGGAGGGAAGGCGGGGGACCAGTACTTCTTCCGGCTCTCGGATACTTGCTACGACAACGTCTCGGTCATCTCCTTCGGCAGCTTCATCGCGGAGATGGGCTTGAAAAAGAACGGGGAGGCGGGCTCCACGCCCAAGTACTCGGGCTTTTTCCGGGCAAAGGCCGGCACATCGGTATTCTCCCACCGAAGCCTGGTCAACCTGGCCGAGGGCCTGCTCAAGGTCCTGGACCCGGAGAACATCAAGGCCATGCAGACCTACAAGGAAAGGAACCTGCGCTACATCAAGAACGACTCCCTCCAGGTGGTCCACGAGATGTACAAGGCCTTTCCCAAGTCTTCGGAAATCTTCCGGAAGTATATCTATATTTACGGCACCCAGCTTCTGCGGGACGACTCCAATGAAAAGCCCGTCACCCGCGTGCGGGTGGCCATGCTCATGCAGATGAAGGAGCTTTCCCGGGACTACCCTGCCATTGCGGACTACCTGGACAGCATGCGCGGGCTCCTCACCTGCCGGCTCAAGCTCCTGACGCCGGACGGGCTCTGCTTCACCGAGGTGCTGCTGGACACCCGGGAGGACTTCCTCACTCTCTGGACCATCACCCGGGAAGGCTACGCAATTCCCTGGGGCAAGGACGGAAAGCCGGTGTTCGCCAAGGCCTTCAAGCCCTCCGAGCTCACGGATTTTTCCTTCACGACCCAGATGGACCTTGCCTTCGACTTCTACGGGCTGAAGCTGGACATCCCCGGAATCCGCATGGCCTGCCGCTACAAGGACGAGAAGGACAAGGGAACCTTCACCCTGCACCAGGAGAACGCGCCGCCCTCCCTGGTCTCGGGCCGGCTGGCATCGGTGATTCCCAAGTGGGTGGTGGACCTGGCCATTCCCAAGGACTTTGGCAGCCACGTGGACGAGTTCGTTTCCACCATGTACCGGGCCAACAAGGGCAGGGGCTCCATGCTCACGCTCACCTGGAATATGAAGGACCCGTCCCAGGTGGCCTTTTCCGCGGCCGGCGAGAGCGAGTTTGCGGAGAACTTTTTAACGCGCCTGGCTCCCGCGGTCTTCATCCACCAGATGCGGCTCAAGGACGAAACCAAGGAGGAAGCCGGGCGCTTCATCGCCAACTACATGAACGGGCTGGAGCAGGACCTCATCCCCTACGCCTCGGAACAGTACGTCCAGACCTGCCCGGATTGACCCGGGAGGGGCCGGCGGAGCGGCTTGGGAAGGCGGGGCCGCGGCGCCCGGCCCCGGCTTTTCTCCGGGCTCCTCCACCGTGAAGCCCCGGTCCGCGTTTTCCAGAAAGCTCCGGTAGAAATCCCTCTGGCAGGGGCTGACAAGCCCGGTGCCCCTCCACGCGGAGGGGTCGTAACAGCCGGACGGCGGCATTTCGCGGAAGCTGTTTATAACCTCATCTGACGCCCCAGGGCGGCGTTCCTTCGCCTTCTCAAAATGCTCACATACAAGCTGTATGCTCCGCTTTTTCGTCGGAAACGCGCCTTGCCCTGAAACGTGATCCGGGGTTATGAAACAGCTTCTAGTACTCGATCTGCACCGCGGTGCGGTCTTTCCTTCCCCCGCAGGACCACCAATACTCGCACAGGGTCACGTTGGGCAGGATGTAGCCCTGCCGGTGATGAACTCCCAATCTTTACATACAAAGAGGCCGGCAAGGAGGGGCTGCAAGCACCGGGGAAAAGGCGGCCGGTGCAATCCGGTCGCAATCGTGACGGTCGCCCTACTGCTTGCGGTTGATCATGGCGGCCATGTAGCCGGCGCCGAAGCCGTTGTCTATGTTCACCACGGCCACGTTGGAGGCGCAGGAGTTGAGCATGCCCAGCAGGGCGGCCAGTCCGCCGAAGCTGGCGCCGTAGCCCACCGAGGTGGGAACGGCGATGACGGGCTTGGGATACATGCCGGCGACGACCGAGGGAAGGGCTCCTTCCATGCCGGCGGCCACCACGATGACGGTGGCCCGCGCGATGACCGCGTCGTGGGCGAACAGGCGGTGCAGGCCGGCCACACCCACGTCGAAGACGGTGGCGACGCTGTTCCCCATGATTCGGGCGGTAACGGCCGCCTCCTTGGCCACGGAAATGTCGGAGGTCCCGGCGCAGACCACGGCGATTTCGCCCCGGCCCTGGTCGGGCAGGGGTTTTTTCTCAACGGTGAGGGCGCCGCAGTCCGCATCATAGACGGCTTCCGGGAAGCGGGCCCGGACCGTTTGCGCCTTGTCCGGGCTCACGCGGGTCACCAGGACCACGTCTTCCTGGGCCAGCATGCGCTCCATGATGGCGACGATGACCTCGGCGCTTTTCGATTCGCCGAAGATGACCTCGGGAAAGCCCTTGCGCAGCGAGCGGTGGTGGTCCACGTGGGCGAAGCCCACGTCCTCGGAGAACAGGTTCGCCAGGCTCTTGCGCGCGTCCTCCACGGACAGGCGCTTTTCCGATACGGCGGCAAGAATTTCTTCCAGCTTGTTCTGGTGCATGGTCCGTCCTTGTTTCGGGCAGGTTCCGGGCGCTGCTTCTCCGCCTTCTCGGGGTTTACGCAGGTGCATTCCCCTTTTCCCTTTGGCGGAAGGATATGGTATACCGAAATACGCCGTGCATCTCCATGATTTTATATTCTGCAAAGATGCGGTATAAGGTCGGGCCCGCGCACCCGGAACGCGGTTGCGGCGGTATTGCTGCGGCGCGTATGGGGCGCCAGCGCCGGCGCCGGGCTTGGAGCAAATACGGGCGGAGCGGAGCGAACCGGCTCGCCGCTTGCGTTTTTGGAGAAGAAATTTATGCGTGTTGTCGCCGTCATCCCGTCGCGCTACGGGTCCACCCGCTTTGCGGCCAAGCCTCTGGCCGATATCGCCGGAAAGTCCATGATCCGGCGCGTGTATGAGCGGACGGCCCGAAGCGCAACCGTATCGGAAACCGTGGTGGCCACGGACGACCGCCGCATCGCCGACGCCGTGGAAGGCTTCGGCGGGCGGGCCGTGCTCACCTCCGAATCCTGCCGCAGCGGAACGGACCGGGCAGCGGAGGCGGCCCGTATCCTGGGCCTTGCCAAGGACGATATCGTGGTGAACGTCCAGGGCGACCAGCCCCTGGTCCATCCCGAGTCCGTGGACGAGGTGGCCGCGCCCTTCTTCACGGAGGCGGGCCTCAATATGACCACGCTGGCCTTCGAGATCGTGCGGCCGGAAGAGATCGTGAACCCCAAGGACGTGAAGGTGGTCTTCGACAACCAAGGGTTCGCCCTGTATTTTTCCCGCTCGCCCGTTCCCTGCTCCCGCGACCGGGACGTTCCCTTCGCCACCTACAAGCACCTGGGGCTGTATGCCTATACCCGGCGCTTCCTGGAGGTCTTCGCCGGGCTTTCGGAAACCCGGCTGGAAGCCATCGAGAAGCTGGAGCAGCTCCGGGCCCTGGAGCACGGTTACAGGATCAAGGTGGTAGTGACCCGCCACGACTCCCCCGAAGTGGACGTACCCGCGGACATTGTCCGTATCGCGGGCATGATCCGGGCGGACGAGCGCTGACATCGCCTCCCCGCAAGCGGGGACGGGCCCATCCGATCCAAGGCGGTATGCATGGGAAAAACCTGGAAAGGCCGCGTGTTGACGGCCCTGCGGTGGCTGGTGAACATCGCCATCGCCTTTTACGTGCTGTTGTTCCTTCTGCTCATCTGGTGGGGCGGGACCCTGGTGGACGCCCGGATCCTGGGCATCCGGGTTTCGGCCTCCGACCCGGCCAAACCGCTTGCCATACTCCTGGTGCTGGTGTTCGTGCGCCTGTGCCTGTCCCTGGAATTGAAAAACCTGGTCCTTTTGCTCTTCTCCTGCCTGGTTTCGCTGTTCCTCGCCGAAGGAGCGCTCCGCATCCTCCAGGTTCCCCTGGCGGCAAAGCCCACGCTCCAGGCCTGGCGCAGGCCTTCGCCCACCCTGGGCTACGAGCTCATCCCCGGGCTTTCGGGGAGCGCCGGGCCCGCTTGGGACATCTCGGTCAACTCCCAGGGGCTGCGGGACCGGGAAAGGACGTGGGCGAAGCCGCCGGGAGTCTTCCGGGTGCTTTGCCTGGGAGACTCCTTCACCTTCGGCATGGGCCTGCCCCTGGAAGAGACCTACGTAAAGAAGATCGAGGAGATTCTAAACGACGAGAACCGCAACGCCGACGTGGTGAACGCGGGGGTCATCGGCTACAACCTTTTCCAGTCCCTGCGCTACTTCGAGGAGAAGGGGAAGAGCTACCGGCCGGACTTGACCGTGTACTTCTTTTTTCTAGACGACGCGGAGGGCTTCCTCAACGAAGAAGGGGCCGAGGCCTACTACCGGTCGGCCTCGGCGGGCAAGTTCAAGGAGTTCCGGACCCCGATCTACGGCCCCTGGGCCCGGGTGCACCTTTTCAACTTCGTGAACAACGTCTACACGGAGCTTTCCAACAAGCTCAAGCGCATCTCCGCCCATTGGGTGAAGAACATCGAGCGGAGGCGGGAGCACTTCGAGACCCTCAACAAGGCCTTTCTGGACGATCCGGCCAAGGCGGCCGCCTTTGAAAAGCTCTTGCTGCGCCTTTACGGGGACGTGCGGGGGGCCGGCTCGCTCTTCCTGGTGGTGCTGGTCCCGGACGCGGCCCAGGTCCACAACCCGGCCATGCAGAACGCCAACCGGCTGCTGGCCCGCCTGTGCCAGGGAAACGGCATACCCTTTCTGGACATAACGCCGCTTTTCGAGCGCGAGCCCTCCACCGCGGACCTCTACCTCTTTCCCGTGGACGCCCATACCAGCGCCCTGGGAGACGACATCATCGCACGCGCCGTGGCGGACCAGATTCGGAACATGGAAGACGCGCAAAAAGCAGATTCCGGGCATTAGGCCGATGCAGGCGCAGCGCGCTCATCCCGGAGGAGTGGGCTTGCCGGGCAGGCCTCCGGCGCGGGAGCATGGCATGCCCGGGGCCTGTTGGAGCGAGCCGCATGATTCCTGCCGGATTGCGCCTTTGTAAAGCCATCGACGCGCCAAGCGTCCGCGGAGATCGAAGCAGGCGGCAAGTGTTCCAAATGCCATAAACGATCGCATAAGGCATGGACCATCCTTTCCGGGGGAGGAGCAGCGCGCCCGTTTATCTCGCGGCGCTGGCAACGGCGGTGGCGGCGGCTTACCGGCCCGCGCTCTCGGCCCCCTTTCTCTACGACGACTTCCGGGACATCCTGCAAAACGGGAGCATCCGCTCTCTTTCTCCGCTTTCCCAAGCACTCTTCCCGCCCACGCAGGCGGGCACGGCGGGCAGGCCCCTCTCCAACCTGCTCCTGGCCCTTTGCTACGCCTTCTTCGGCGAAAACCCGGAAGGCTATCACCTGGTCGTGCTGCTCCTTCATATGGGCTGCACCGCTCTGGTCTTTTTTCTGGTGCGGAAAAGCCTGGGCAAGGCTCCCGCGCCGGGTCCGGGCATGGGGCGGGAAAACCTTTTTGCCGCATTCTCAGCCGGCGTGTTCGGGCTCCATCCCCTTGCCGCCAACAGCGCCGCGCTCAGCTTCCGGCTGCCCGACGTGCTGGCTGCGTCGCTTGCTCTCTCCGCATTGCTCCTCTCCATCCGCAGCTTGGAGAAAAAAGGGGCGAAGCTCGCCCCCCTGGCCGCGGGGCTCTGCTTTACCGCGGCCGTGAGCGCAAAGCAGGACGCGGTGATGCTGCCGCTGCTTTTTTTGGCATGGCAGTGGGTGTTTGCCGGGATGGGACCGGGAAAAGCGCTGAAGGCCTCGCCGCCGCTCCTGGCCGGTTTCGCGGCCGGGCTCGCGCTTCTGGCCGCGGAGATGGCCCACTCCGGCTCCCTGGGCCGGGCCTCCGCCCTGTCGCCCTACTCGCCCATCTCCTATGCCCTGAGCCAGCCCGAAGCTCTTTTCCTCTACCTGCGTAGGGCTGTCTGGCCCGGCTCGCTCGTCTTCGACTACCGTCTGGCCCAGACGGGAATGCCCAAAGCGGCTTTTTACCTTCTGGCCGCCGCAGCGTTGTTCTTAGCTTCGCTCCTCGCCACGGCGCGGAGGAAGGCGGCGGGCTTCTGGGCCCTGTGGTTCTTCGTTTGGCTCTTGCCGTCTTCGTCTCTGGTGCCTTTGAGCGACCTTGCCTCGGAGAACCGCACATACCTGGCCATGGCCGGGCCTGCGGTCCTGTTCTGTCTTTCCGTGGCCTTCTCCTGCCAAAAATTTTTCCGGAAGAGGGCGGCCTTATCCTTCGCGGCCGTGTGCCTGTCCGCAGCCCTGGCGCTGGGCTTTTCCACCCGGCATCGGGTGGAAATCCTTTCCGATCCCGTGGCCCTGTGGAAGGATACGGTCCGGAAAAGGCCGGAGAACGCCCAGGCGTTCTTCGCGCTGGCCACGGCCCAGGCCCGGGCGGGGGACGCGCAAGAGGCCGAGCAAAGCTTCCGGCGAGCCCTCAGCCTCGCGCCCGACCTCGCACCGGCCCACAACAATCTGGGGGCGCTGCTGCTCTCGTCGGGCAAAATCTCCGAAGCCCTGGCCCACCTTTCCCGGTCGCTCCGCTTGCGGCCCGAATCGGCCCAGGCGGAGAATAGCCTGGGCTGGGCGCTGTACAAGGCCGGGAAGAGCGTGGAATCCCTGTCCCACCTCCGACGTGCGGTCATGCTCGCGCCGGATTTCACGGACGCCCGCGTGAACCTTGCGGTATGCCTGTGGCAATCGGGAAGGCCCCGGGAGGCCCTGGGGCACCTGGAGCGGGCCCAAGGCGAGCGGCCCGGGGACGCGTATGTTTCCGAGCTTCTGGAGGCTGTGCGGAAAGATGCGGAAAAAAGCGGTGGATAGAACTCATCACAAAAACAATGGTTTTTACCACCAATCGCAGCGGGAACTTGTTTTTGAGATGGGTCCTAGCTTTCTTTTCCGGCGGGGGAGAGCTGGTCCTTTTTGCGCCGGATGTGTTGGGAGATGAGGAAGCTTGCCATGGGAACGGCGAAGGCCAGGATGGTGCCGATGGCGAGAAAGGGAGCCAGATTGGTTCCGATGGAGCTGGAGTTGGGGTTGTAGCCGGTTTTCAGCATCAGGATGTTGCCCGTCTGCTTTTTCTCCGTCCGCTCACCCATGAGATGTTCTCCTAGTAAAAAGAACCTTTTCCCCGCCCGGATTTTTCAGACTACCGTACCGGCCCTCCAAAAAGCAAGGCCCTGTTGCAACCGGAAGGCGATTGTGTAAAAATGCCTTTCCTTGCCTGGTTTGAAGAATCCTTTGCCTGCCGTATTCCGACGCTCCCGGCGCCTTGCCGGAGAGGAACTGGTATTCGCCTGCGGCGCGGGCCGCCAACGAAAGGAGAGCACCATGGACATGAGCCGGTTCACCATCGCCAGCGTAGCGGACATAGCCGGGATCGAGAAGGTCCCGGCGTCCGTCCGTGTTCCGGAGAAGAGCACCTACGAGCTCATCGAGAAGGGAACGTCCATCAACCCCCAGGGCCCGGCGCTCAGCTTCCTTTTCAACGGGGACGCCTGGGAGACGCCCATCGTCATCACCCACGGCGACCTCATGGGGAAGATCCGCCAGGCGGCCAACATGTTCGCGGACCTCGGCATAGGCCCGACGGACGTGGTCACCTACATCCTTCCCAGCATCCCCCAGACCCACTACACGCTCTGGGGCGCGGAGGCCGCCGGCATCGCCAATCCCATCAACCCGCTCCTGGAGGCGGTCACCATCCGCGACATCTGCCTCGCCGCCAAGACCAAGGTTCTGGTCTGCCTGGGCGATCTGCCGGGCACCGAGATCTGGAAGAAGGTGGACGCAATCCGCAAGCAGATTCCCACGCTCACCAAGATCGTTCGAGTCATGGGGCCCACGGACGAAAAGGAAGGGATCTACGGCTTCGACGAGACGCTGGCCAAGTACCCGGCGGACAAACTCACGTTTACCAGGGAGATCAAGCCGGACGACATCGCCAGCCTCTACCACACGGGCGGCACCACGGGCACGCCCAAGCTGGCCCGGCGCACCCACTACAACGAGTGCATCATGGCCTGGGACATCATGGTCATGGGAGGGTTCCTGCCGGGCGACACCGTCCTGTGCGGCCTGCCGCTGTTCCATTGCAACGGGACCATCGTCACCGGGCTCACGCCCTTTGCCATGGGCGGCCACGTGGTTTTGCTCTCGCCCATGGGCTACCGCGACCCCGGGATCATGAAGAACTTCTACAAGATCGTGCAAAAATACCGCCCCGTAGCCTTCTCGGCGGTGCCCACGGTCCTTTCCGTGCTCCTGGACATCCCCGTGGGGGGCGCGGACATCTCCAGCCTGCGCTACGCCGTCTGCGGTGCGGCGCCCCTTTCCGTGGAGCTTTTCCGCCGCTTCGAGAAGCACTCGGGCATGAAGATCCTGGAAGGCTACGGGCTCACCGAGGGCGCGGTGGCCTCGTCCATCAACCCCCGGGACGGCGAGCGCAAGATCGGCTCCATCGGCATCCGCATGCCCTACCAGAGCATCAAGATCGTGGAGGTGGACGACCAGGGGCAGTACGTGCGCGACCTTCCCGCAGGGCAGATCGGCGCGGTGTGCATCAAGGGGCCCAACATCTTCAAGGGCTACGTGGAGGACACCCACAACAAGAACATCTGGGTCCAGGGGGACTGGTTCAACACCGGCGACCTGGGGCGCCTGGACGAGGACGGCTATTGCTGGCTCACGGGCCGCAAGAAGGAGCTCATCATCCGCGGCGGCCACAACATTGACCCCGCTGCCATCGAGGAGCCCCTGTACAGGATGCCCAACATCAAGATGGTGGCCGCGGTACCGCGGCCCGACCCCCACGCCGGGGAGGTGCCCGTGGCCTACGTGGAGGTGGCTCAGGGGGCCGGCATCACCGAGGCCGACATCATGGCCTGGGCCAAGGAACATGTGGGCGAGAAGGCGGCGGTTCCCAAGGAGATCATCATCACGCCCCAGATCCCGCTCACGCCCGTGGGCAAGATCTTCAAGCCGGCGCTCAAATGGGACGCCACCCGGAGGGTCTACGAGGAGGAGCTTGCCGCCCTGGGACCCCTGGCGGAGAGCGTCACCGTGGCGGTCTCCGAGCACAAGGTCCACGGAACGGTGGCGAAGATCACGGTGAAGGCCGCGGCCGGGGTCTCCCCGGATGAGGTCCGGGCCAAGGTCAAGGAGCTCCTGGCCCGCTACACCGTGTACCACGAGCTGACCGTCAACTAGACATTATCGCAACAATAAAAGGGCAAAGGACTTTACCGGGGAGGGGGGAAAACCCCTACTGCAAAGAAAGGCTTTTCCTCCCTCCCCCGCATCCCCTTCCCCTTTTTTGCATAACTTTTTGAACCAATCGGAAGGACTGCCATTCGGTGCCTGGCGCCCATAATGGCGGCCATGGTCGTTTCCGGTCGGGGAAAAAGGACAAGGATGGGAGATAATTCCGTCGGGCGGCGGATACGGAGCATGGCCGGCTTTGGAGGATATCCACATGGGGAAGATCAACATCGCCGTGGCTGGAGTGGGTAACTGCGCCTGTTCCCTCATCCAGGGTCTTCATTACTACAGCGAGAACGGCGGCCGCGAGGCCATCGGCCTCATGCACTGGAACCTGGGCGGCTTCACCCCGGAGGACATCCGGGTGGTGGCCGCCTTCGACATTGACCGCCGCAAGGTGGGCCGCGACGTGAGCGAGGCCGTTTTCGCCCCGCCCAACTGCACCAAGAAGTTTTGCACCGAACTCCCCGTCTCCGGCGTGACGGTCTCCATGGGGCGCGTCCTGGACGGCGTGGCGGAGCACATGGGCGACTTCGACGAGGTGAACACCTTCGCCGCGGCGGACCTGCCCCAGCCGGACAAGGGCAAGGTGGTCGAGATCCTGAGGGACTCGGGCACGGAGGTCCTCTTGAACTACATGCCCGTGGGCTCGGAGCAGGCGGCCCGCTTCTATGCCGAGTGCGCCCTGGAAGCGGGCACGGCCTTCATCAACAACATGCCCGTGTTCATAGCGAGCGACCCCGAGTGGGCGGACCGCTTCGCCCGGAAGGGCGTCCCCCTCGTGGGCGACGATATCAAGAGCCAGCTGGGGGCCACCATTGTCCACCGGACCCTCACGGACCTTTTCAAAAAGCGCGGCGTCAAGCTTTGCCGCACCTACCAGCTCAACACCGGCGGAAACACCGACTTTTTGAACATGCTGAACCGCAGCCGTCTGGCCTCCAAGAAGAAGTCCAAGACCGAGGCGGTCCAGGCCGTGGCCGCGGAGCGCCTGGAAGACGAAAACATCCACATAGGCCCGTCGGACTACGTGCCCTGGCAGAAGGACAACAAGGTCTGCTTCATCCGCATGGAGGGAAGGCTCTTCGGGGACGTGCCCATGGAGCTGGAGCTGCGGCTGTCGGTGGAGGACTCGCCCAACTCGGCCGGAGTGGCCATTGACATGATTCGCTGCGCCAAGCTGGCCCTCGTCCGGGGCCAGGGGGGAATCCTGGAGGCGCCGTCGGCCTATTTTTGCAAGCATCCGCCTCGCCAGTTCACGGACGACGAGGCCTTTCGCATGACCGAGGCCTTCATCTCCGGCTACCCGGAGAACGTGCGGGGCCTGGCCAGCTTTCGAAAAATCTCCGGAGAACGATAACGCCGTGGCCTTGCGCGAAACATCCATGGGACGGGGGCTCTATCGGTTGCTGGACCGCTTCGTCATGCCGACGGTTTCCCGCAGCTTCCGCTCCCCCAACCAGATCACCTGGCTGTCCGCTGGCCTGGCGCTGTCGTGCGTCCCGGCCTTTTATCTCGCCCCATTCGCCGGTTTCTTTCTCATGGGGCTTTCCGCGCTGGCGGACATCGTGGACGGCCTCTACGCCCGCAGGTTCGACAAGCAGACTCCCTACGGCGCCTTCCTGGACTCCACTCTGGACCGGGCGTCCGATGTCTTTTTCCTCATGGGCTTCTGGGTTTTGTTCCGCACCGACGCCTTCGCGTCGGCGGCCACGCTGCTCTTGTTCCTGGCCGCTGCGGCCACGGTGCTCATCAGCTACACCAAAGCCCGGGCCGAGGGGCTCTCCGTCGCCTGCGACCGGGGCCTGTTCGAGCGGGGCACCCGCACGGTGTACCTGCTCATCTGGGCCCTGGCCGTAAGCTTCCTGCCCGATTACGCCCGCGTCCTCCTCTGGACCGGCCTCTTCGTCTACCTCTTCCTCACCACGCTCACCGTGCTGGACCGCATGCGCCTGGTCCGGGACGAGCTCAGCAAGAAATTGGATCAGGGCTAGCCTTTTCCGGCATCGCCCTTCCCCTAACTCCCGGCTGTGAGCGCGTTCTACTCCTCCGGCGGGTCGTCCGAGGTGTCCGAGGCATCCTCGCGGCTGAACTGGGACACCGGCCTCACCACGTAATGGCCGGTGAGGCCTCCGCCCGGCTTCCGCATGCGGTTGGCGGAGATGCGCAGGATCACCTTGCGGGGGCGCTGTCCGATGGCGGCTTCCAGGGCCTGGTAGTGGCGGGGGCGCAGCTTCACGCGGACGACGCCGCGGCGCTTCACCCGCGACCGCGCCGTGGCCAGGCGGTACATGGCCGGGGGGATGCGGATGAAGACCACGTCCTGGCCGCGCTCGTTCTTCTTCACGAAGGCGATGCGGGCCAGGTCCTCGCTCTCCAGGAACCGGTCGTCCTCGGCCTGGTCCGCCGCGGTGTAGTCGCTGTCCTCCTCGTCCTCTTCCCGCAGCACTCCGGCCCAGGCCGGAGAGAGCGAGGGAAGTACCAACAAAACAATCGCCAGCGCCAGTAAAACGAATCTCTTCATGGACGGTTCCTTTTCCTCATGCGCCTTGTCCAAACTTCATGGAGCGGTTTGTTTTTTGTGCCGAACCGGTCTCCAATCTCTGTCACCACCCCAGCTTTTCCTTGAGGGAAACCTTTGGGTCGGCGAAGTAGGCCCCGGTGAAGGTGTCCGCAGGCAGCGGCAGGCTGAGCCTTACCCCGCTATCCCTGGCCTCGGGCCGCACGGAGCGGTGGCGAAAGCCTTCCGGGAAGGCGAAGTCGTCGTGGTCCAGGGCGTCTTCCAGGATGGCGGCCAGGGTTTCGTAGCTGCCTTCATAAAGGGCCAGCTCGCGGCGGATTTTGTCATCGCTGCACTTGGAAACGATCTCGTCCACCGCCTTGCGGTCCACGGGGCTGAGATCGGGAACGGTCCTTTTCCCGGCCGGCCGGGCGGGCTTGGGGTCGTTCTTCTCGGCCCACGCGCCCTGGCGGTCCGGCTCGCCCTCGGCCCGATAGGGGTCAACGGGGCGGCCGTTCACCCAGGCCATGAAGTGGATGTGGGGCGGCACCCAGGGGCAGAAGAGGGTCATGTCTATGCCGGCCACTCCGGAGAGGGCCACGGGCTCGCCGCGGTTTAGCTTCTGGCCGATGCTGGCGAGCGGCTTCCAGCAGTGGGTGTACTGGGTGAGCATGCCCCCGCCGTGGTCCACGGCCACGGTGATTCCGCCCCGGAGCCAGCGGTCCCGCACCATGACCACGGTTCCGGGGGCCGCGGCGCACAGGAGGGTGCCGGGCGGGCAGACGAAGTCAATGCCGTCGTGCTCGTCGTAGGTGAGCGCCCTTCCCCGGAAGTCGCGGCACCACTTGCGGGTGACCCTCTGGGTGTAGCGCTTGCCGCCGCCGTGGCGGTCGAAGAGATGGTAGACGGGCGAAAGGCCGTCCTTCCGCACCATGCCGGCATAGGCGGGGAAGCTCAGGTCGGGCCGGATGAAGTCAACGGAGGAGAGCCCCACCTGGAAGCCCTTTCCGAAGTTCGATAAAACGAAGGAGAGGTCGCCCGCCACCTGTCCGGGAGACCGCATGCCGAACACACGGAAGGCGTCGGAAAGGGGGATGACGGGGGTTTGCTTGTGGTAGTCGGCGAACATGGGGACGCCTCCTCGGCAAGGGATGGAATCGTTGGGGCGGACGGGTACGGAAGCACTTTACACCTCCGCTTTCCTTGGATACAAGCGAAGAACGGGCTATGGGCTGTTTCCCCAAAAAGTCGTCATGAGATGAGGCGAAAGCGCCAAGGGCAAGGAAGCAGGTGGAAAAAGGACGCAGGCGTGGGTTTCGCCACGTCGAGGACTTTTCCCGCCGGATGACGCCGTCCTTGGCGTTTGCAGCCCATTGCACTATATTTTTTTGGGAAACGGCCCATAGATATCACGGACAAAAGCAAAGATAGGGAGGCGTGTCCGGCATGAAGGAGAAGAAAGCCAGCAAGGAAAAAACCGCGTTTGTCCTTGCCGGAGGCGGAAGCCTGGGGGCCATTCAGGCGGGAATGCTGAAAGCCCTGGCCGACCGCGGCATCCGGCCGGACCTCATCGTGGGCGCGAGCGTGGGCGCCATCAACGGGGCGTTCTTCGCCCAGGAGCCAACGCCCAAGGGAGCTGCCGCGCTTACGGAGATCTGGCAAGGGCTCAAGCGTCCCGATGTGTTTCCCCTTTCCGCAATGGAAGGAGCCAAGGCATTCCTGGCCCTTTCCAACAACCTGGTGAACCCGAGCCACCTGCGCCGGCTCATCCGCAAGCACCTGGCGGTGTCCAACCTGGAAGACCTCCCGGTTCCCTTCTGCGCTGTTGCCACCGACTTTCTTTCGGGTTCGGAGGTGTGCATCAAGTCCGGACCTGCGCTTCCGGCCCTCATGGCCAGCGCAGCCATTCCGGCGGTCTTCCCTCCGGTGCTTTTAGGGGGCAGGAACCTGATTGACGGCGGAGTCGCCGCCATGACCCCGGTGGCCGCGGCCGCGGACATGGGTGCCACGCGCGTCATCGTTTTGCACACCGGCTACTCCTGCGCCATGAGCGAGCTTCCCGCGGGCGGCCTCATCGCCATGGGGCTCCATATCCTGAACGTCATGGTGACCCGGAAGCTTGCCGAGGACATCGAGCGCCTGATGAACAAGGTGGAGATCTTCTTCCTGCCTCCCCTGTGCCCGATGGAGGCCTCGCCCTTTGATTTCTCGCAGACCGCCCGTCTGATGGGAAAGGCGGAGGAGAGCACGGGCGCCTGGCTGGACCTGGGGAGCCTGGAGAAGAAGGCGAACCCGATGGCATACCTCGCCCACAGGCATTAGGGGCTGTTTCCAGCTGCTTCCTTGCTCGTGGCTTTTTCGCGCTGCGATGCCTCGTCCTTGCGTCTGATCCACGAACTATGCAGCCGCTTCCCGCCCGGAAAACCCCCTCCCGGAGCCGGAAAAATGTGTTATTTTATGGAAAGGTAACCAGAGCGGAAAAAACCAGGATTTCGCGCAAGGGAGGGGGCAAACCCCTTTCGAACCGACAACGTATTCCTTCGCCAGCCATCCGGCCAGCCCGGGAGGAACCCCGATGAACCGCGTCCGCACCGAAGCCTCCGTGTACCTTTTCCTGGCCTCCCTGAAGTTCATGGGCCTCGCCTTCCGCATGAGCCCCAAGCTCCGCCGGCAGATCCAAAACCCTGCCCTGGGCTACGACATGAAGGCCCGGTATCAGTTCGCCACCCGCGACAACACGGTCTTTGTCTGGGTGTCCATCGCCGGCGGCAAGATGCGCGCGGGCTTCGGGAAAATCGAGAACCCCGACGTCACCATCTACTACAAGGACAAGGAAACGCTGGCCAAGATCTTCTCCAAGAGCCCGGAGGAGTCGCTGGAGTACCTTCTGACCAACGAGATGTCCTACACCGGCAATATCTCCTACCTCACCCGCTTCTCCTTTTTGGGAACGCTCCTGCGGGGCATGAAGATCAAGGACGACCCGGGGCCGGACACCCGGGCGGCCTTTCCCGAACGGGACATGGACAAGGCCCGTCCGCGGCACCAAAACGAGATCCTGGACCGCAAGGTGGACCGGGTGGAGTTTCTGTCCGACCCCTTTTTGGGCCGCTTCTCCCTCAACGACTTTCCGCGTCTGAAAAAGCTCCGGAACCGCCGTTTCTCCCTGCGGCCCGCCATCTGCTCCGAGCGCGCGCGGCTGGTCACGGAGTTCCACCGGCAGTCCGGCTTCGAAATTGGCCAGGACGGCAAGCCCTTCGATCCCGAGCTGCGTCAGGCCATGGCGGTGAACCACATCCTGGCCCGCAAGAAGCCGGTCATCGTAAAAGACCACCTCATGCCCGGCTCCACCACGGCCAAGGAGGTGGGCGTGCCCGTCTACCCCGAGCTCATCGGCACGCTCATCTGGCCCGAGCTTTCCACCATCTCCGGCCGCGAGCTCAACCCCAACGACATCTCCAAACGCGACGCCGATATTTTAAACTTCGAGGTCTTTCCCTACTGGACGGACCGCAATGTGCGCGAGCACTGCCGCAAAAAGCACGGGAACCCGCTTTCCCAGCGCCTGGAGGAGCGCTTCGTCCTCTACTTCATGATGAAGAACAACGCCATCTCCCATACCGTGCCCGACTTCGCCGGGGTGGTGGGGGAAGGCCTCGCGGCCCGGCAAAAGGCGGCCCGGGAAAAGGAGAAGGCGGCGGAGACCCGGGAAGCGAAGAACTTCTACCGGGCGCTGGGCATCTCCATAGACGGGGTGCTCGCCTATGCCAAAAACCTCTCCCTCGAGGCCGACCGCCAGGCACAAGCCATTTCCGCCGAGTCCGCCGAGGAGAAGGCCCGGAAAAGGGAGCTTTCCGAGATGGCCCGCATCCTGCGCAGGGTGCCCGCCAGGCCTGCCGCGACCCTGTACGAGGCCCTCGTCTCCCTATGGGTCAGCTTCGTGTGCCTGCATGCCGAAAACGCCGACTCGGCGCTTTCCATCGGTCGCCTGGACCGGATCCTCCAGCCCTATTTTGCGGCCGACATGGCCAAGGCCAAGACCGACCGGAAGCGGGAGGAGATCGTCCGGCGCGCCGTGGAGCTGGTGGGCTCGCTCTTTTTGAAGCTGAACGACCACGATCCCCTGGTCCCGGGGGTGGGCAACAAGCTCTTCGGCGGAAGCTCCTCGGACGACACCGTCACGGTGGGCGGCGTGACCCCGGAAGGGGAAAACGCCGTCTGCGACATGACCTACATCATTTTAAAGGCCGCGGAGATGCTGGGCTTTCAGGACCCCAACATGAACGCCCGCTTCCACCCCGGCATAAACTCGCCCGAGTACCTGCGCCGCCTGGTGGAGGTGAACGTCAATATGGGCGCCTCCCCCATCATCCACAACGACATGAAGATGATCGAGGCCCTGACCAACCAGGGCATTCCCCTGGAGGATGCGCGCGACTGGGCCGCCACGGGATGCGTGGAGCCCACCATCGCGGGCCGCCACTACGGGCACACCAACTGCATGCTTCTGAACATGGTGGCGCCGCTGGAGATGGCGCTCAACAACGGCGTGCACCCGGTCATGGGCGAAAAGGTGGGCCCGGAGACCGGCGATTTCGCGACCGCCTTCCCCACATTCGAGTCTTTCTACGCGGCCTACAAGGCCCAGCTCAAGTACCTGGCCGACCTCTCCGTGGAGATCAACGACCTTTTGGGCCTGGCCCACAAGGAGATCCACCCCACGCCGCTTTTGTCGGCCATGTTCACGGGCCCGCTGGACAAGGGCCGGGACCTCATCGCCGGCGGCGCGGTCTACAACACTTCGGGTGTTGCGCTGGTGTCCATCACCGACGTGATTGACTCCCTGGCCGTCATCAAGGACCTGGTCTACGACCGGAAGCTGGTAACCCCCGAGCGCCTGCTGGCCGCGCTTGCCACGGACTTTTTCGCCGATCCCGAGCTGTTCGCCCAGATCCGGAAGGTGCCCAAGTTCGGCCACGACGACCCCGAAACCAACGCCCTGGCGCGCGACATCATCTCCTTTTGCTACGACGTCTACCAGGCCCACGAGAGCTACCGCGGCGGAAAGTACCTGCCCGGTTACTGGTCCATCTCCTACCACGTGGGCTTCGGCATGCTTTCGGGCGCGCTCCCCTCGGGGCGGAAGAAGGGCGCGGCCTTCACCCCCGGCCTCACCCCGGCCCCCGGAGACACGGACAAGCTCCTGCCCAACCTGCGCTCCGTGGCCGCCCTGGACCACCGCAAGATGCCCAACAACATCGCCTTCAACGTGAAGCTGGTCCCCCAGCCCGGCGAGCCCCACACAAAGACCCTGGACAACTTCACCAGCTACCTGAACGCCTACTTCAGCCTGGGCGGGATGCAATGGCAGATGAACGTCATCTCCACGGAGACGCTGAAGGCCGCCATGGAGAACCCCGACGAGTTCCGCTGGCTGGTGGTGCGTATCTCCGGCTACAATGCCTACTTCACGAAATTGAACCGCAACATGCAGATCGAGCTGATCGAGAGGACGGAGTACCGGGGCTAGAGTGGGGGGCAGGGGAGGAAGAGCCGCCGCCGGCCCTTGTTCCGCCCTTTAGGAAGTTGCCTGGCTGAAGTGCCGAGAAGGGAATCCATCGAATACCCGCGCCCTGCGCGCCGGAAGCTATCGGAACGCAAAGTACGAAGGCGTTTCCGTTGCGATGGGCTGCAAAATCAAGCGCCGCATTACCGGCCTTCAAAACGTCTTTTCTTTTTGCCCCTACTCCTTCATCGCCGTTGCGCCCATCAGCCGCTTCGCCTCGCGCGCCTCTTCGTTCTGCGGCTCCAGCTCCAGGGCGCGGGCGACCTGCTCCCGGGCCGCTTTGGCGTTTTGTTGGGAATACAAAGAGCGGCCCAGCAGGGCCAGGGCGGTTGCGGGGGAGGGGGCCTTGGCAGCGGCGCGGCGGAACCAGATGGCGGCCCCCGCCCTGTCGTTCTTGGCTTCGAGGCTCTGGGCCATGGCCCGGAGCGCGGGGTAGGGCGCGTCGCTTTGCTGGGCCACCGGCATGAGCAGCATGATGGCTTCGTCGTATCTCCCCGTCCGCGCGTAGCATGCTCCCAGGTTGATCCGGGCCGTGGACAGGCCCGGAAGCTTATACAGCACCTGCTCGTAGTGCCGGGCCGCGGCCTCCCACTCTCCCCGTTCCGCCAGGAGGTTGGCCAGGTTGTAATGGGCCGGGGCATAGCCGGGTTCGATCAGGAAAACCTCCTGCAGGACGCCTTCCGCCTCCTTGGTCCGTTGCTCCTTGATGAGGAGGGCCGCATAGTTCACGCGGGCCTCCACCAGTGCCGGGGCGAGGGAGATGGCCAGGCGGTAATGCTTCTCCGCCTCGTCGTTTCTTCCCATGCGCTCCAGGGTGTTGGCCAGGTTGTAGTGGGCCTTGGCGTAGTCGGGCTTCATGGCCAGCGCGGCCTGGTAGTGGGCCACGCATTGGGTGAGGTCCCCGGCGGCGCTGTAGGCCTGGGCCAGGTTGATGTGGGCCCGGTGGTTGGCGGGAAGCTTTTCCAGGGTGTCGGACCACAGGCGGATGGCCGAGGAATAGGTATCGTTCCGGGACACGGTGCGGAAAAAGAGCGCGGCCAATACCGCCAGGAAGCTGATGACGAGAACGGCCGAGGCTGCTTTTCGGGCTTTGGGGTTGCCGGAGAAGCGGGCAAGGAGGAGATGGGCGCCCACGACCAGGCCGACGATGAGGGCGATGAGGGAGAGGTACATGCGGTGCTCGTAGGCCAGGCACTTGAGGGGCATGATGCTGGAGGTGGGGGCCAGGATGAGGAAGAACCAGGCAAAGAGGTAGCCTGCGGGCTTGCGTTTTATGCAGAGCACCGCTCCCGTGGCCACGGCCGCGAACACAAGGACGGCCGCGACGATGTCGGAGGCGGTGACGGTCAAGGGCAGGCCCAGGTAGTCGAAGCACAACCGGTCCGGCCACAGGGAGAGACGGAGGTAATGCAGGATCACGGAGGGCTGGAGGAGCGCATACTGGTACCAGGGCATGGCCAGGTCCAGGGGGTCGGAGGAGGCCGACCCTCCCCGGCGCACCAGCAGGAACAGGAGGATCATGCCGACGAGAAAGCCGGCGTAGAGGAGCGGCTTCCGTCGGAGGGTGCGAAAGGGGCCCTGCCCGTTCAGGATCACGTCATAGAGATAGGCGAGGAGGGGGGCGGTGACGATGACTTCCTTGGAGCCCACGCCCAGTATGAAGCAGAGGACGGAGAGGAGCTGGAACAAAAGGGAGCCAAGGCCGCGGGAGGAAAAGGAGCGGACCGCGAAAAGCAGGCACAAAAGATAGAAAGCCCCCATAATGGACTCGGCCCGCTGGGTGACGTAGGAGACCGATTCGGTGAGCAGGGGATGCACGGCCCAGAGGGCGGAGCAGGCAAAGGCGAGGAAGAGGGCGTGCCGCCCGGTTCGGGGCGAGAGCCTCGGACCGGAGAAGGCTCGGAGCAGGATTCCGAAGAGCGCCAGGACCGCGATGATGTGCACCGCGATGTTGGTGGCGTGCCAGACAGGCGGGGAGAGGCGCCCTACCGCATAGTTGAGGGCATAGGTGAAGTTGATGAGCGGCCGGCCTGCGGTCCCCTTTCCCGGCGGGGCCCAGAAGGCGTCCCATAAAGGGTGGAGGGAGAGGATGGAAGGATTGTCCAGGACGTTCACCCGGTCGTCGAAGACAAAGGGGGCGTTCAGAGTGTTGCGGTAGGCGGCCGCGGTGAGGGCCGTGAGAATGAGTGCGGCGACGAGCACGAAGCCCGCCAGGGAGGTGCGCTCCGCAGGTTTTTCTTCGGTCATGTCGGGTTTCCGGAAACGGGAGTGGACGGGTTCGTAGAAGCGTTTTTCAAAATGCGTCTCTCACCCCAAGGCGGCGTTGCGGCCTGGGCCCGAAATTCTCGTATATCTTGCCGCATGCGCCTCTTTTCCGCGGTGCCGCGCCTGGTTCTGGATCCTGATCCAATTTCTATAAAAAAATACTTCCAATGCCGGGAGCCGGCCAGAACGGTAGCGCCTCCCGAGGGCCGAAGCAAGATCGCAGCAGTCGTGCGCCTTGGCCGAGGGGCGCGGTCCCGGGGGGCGGACAGGGCCGGGAGCGGCTTGTTGGAACAGGTTCTTCCTCTATAGCAGCATTGGATGAAAGGAAAAAGGAGGGCGCGGAAAGGAATGCTCCGAAAATGGGAGGGCGGTCGAGATGCGGCCCGGCAGGAGCATGGCGTCGGGAAGGCTGGGAGTAGAAAAAGCCCGTGAGCCGCGGGCCGCGATTGACAAAGCAAGGACGCTGGCTATATTCTGTGCGTAGCGGTTTGGAGAAACGAAGCAAAGAAAGGGGGCGAAACGGTTTCGACGGGGGTCAGGAAGCGACGGCTGCATGCCGAGTTCTCCGCCAGCTCGTAAAAACGGTGGAACGTAAAACAACCGCAGACGACTACAACGTCGCTTTGGCCGCTTAAGTCGGCCAACGTCCTTGCGATTTTTGCCTACGGAAACGTAAAGGGCGCCAATTAGTAGGCTGGTTCCGACCGATTGCCCGTAGCGGAAGGAACGAGAACTTTACGGGATAGCGACACGGCGGCCCTGGCCCGGATGGGCCCCGGAGAGCGAAATCAACTATTCGGGACAAGCATGTAGATGCCTTCGTGGAATACTTTCGGACGCGG
Source organism: Thermodesulfobacteriota bacterium (assembly GCA_040753055.1). Classification (GTDB taxonomy): domain Bacteria; phylum Desulfobacterota; class Desulfobacteria; order Desulfobacterales; family Desulfatibacillaceae; genus JBFMHL01. Next base: position 38,486 of record JBFMHL010000145.1, read on the forward strand.
GTTCAACTCCCGCCGCCTCCACCAAGTTTTCGCAATGAATCCGGCCTCTTGGATTTTCCAGGGGGCCGGATTTTCATTGTCAGGGCATTGTCAGGATCGGCCAGCGCCGAAACCCGGGTCTTGACCGTCGCCTGGGCCTGGAAGTAGCGCTCGAAAGCCTTGTTCGTCTGGTGGTCCGTGGCGGCCTTGATGTCCTCCACGCTGGCCACGGCGCCCAGGGCCGTAACGGTGCTGTGCCGGGTCCCGCCGTAGAGGTCCACGCCCTCGATGCCCAGGTTGGCGCAGGCCCGCTTCCACCAGCGCCAAAGAAATTTGGGCCCGAACTTCCCGCCGGCCCAGCCCGTCCCGCCCATGTCCCGGGCGTGGCGGAAAAACGGCAGGTCCGGAAAGGCCCGGGGAAAGCCCCGCAGGAACTCGATGTCGGCCGGAAGCAGGGGAACGATTTTTGCCCCACCCCTTTTTTTGCTCGCCCTGGGCACCACGATGACGCCGGCGTCCGGGTCCACGTCCCGCTCCCGCAGGCTCAGGAGGTCCGCCGGGCGCAGCTCCACGTAAATGCACAACCACCGGACGCCCAGCCAGATTTTAGGGTCGATTTCCCAGGATATCTTGCGGATCTCCGCCAGGATGGCGGCCTGGGTTTCCTTGCTCACCGTGTTGCGCCACCCCAGCTCGAAGTGCACCTCGGGAAACTCCGGCATCTGGTCCATCCTGAGCACGCGGCGCCGGACGCACCAGGTGAAAAACGTGTGCAGCGCGCTCCGCAGGTTGGCCCTGGTTTTATCGGAAAGGTCGGTCTGCGAGTGCAGGAAGTCCTCGATTTCCGCATAACCGATGGACCTGATGTTCTGCCCGCCCCAGGCCGCGGTGGCGCGGCCTATATAATTCCGCAGGTTCCGCCAGCTGGATGTCTTGATCTCGCGCTTCTTGAGCTCCAGCCACTTCCGGGCCAGGGTCTCGAAGCCTAAGGGGTTTTCCTGCCGGTAGTCCCGCTCGTCGAAGAGCTGCTCGTCGGTCTTGAAGCGCACTCCGTTCAGCCAGCGCTCCGCCTCCTGGTAGCTCCGGAAGCGCTTGCACAGGCTCCCGAACGAGACCCGGAACCGGCTGGCTTCGCAAGAGGGATGCTTCGGGCAGCATACCCGGCGCCGCCTGGGATCGTCCTGCATCACACCGCCGCACTTGGGGCACTTCTGGTCCGTGTAGATTCCTCCGCGCATACATGGCCCTCCCTGGTTGGATAACCGGGAAAGGTAGCATGGGGCATGCGGTTCGGCCATAGTCATGAAGCCCTGAATTTCTTACATCTCCGCGGGGTTCACGCCGATCCCCACGAAGCTGTAACGCCGCACGCCGGCGGAGATGGTGATCTTTTTATATTCCACCTTGGGGAAGAGGTTCTGCAGGTTCTGCCCGAACTTGATCTTGCCCATGGGGCGCAGGCCCGCGTCGGCGGCCCATGCCTGGTAGGCCTTGAAGAGGTCCTCGGCCGGGGTGGAGAGGTCCGCGGCCACGGTGCAGCGCTCCTCCACGAACAGGAGGAGCGGGTTCAACTGTTGCAGGAACAGGGCTGTGTCGCGCTTCACCGCCTCGGCGTACCGGGCGAAACCGTTCGATTGCCGCAGGGCCACTGCGGACGCGCAGAGCTGGTAGAAAATGCCTTCCTTCTCCTCCAGCAGCTTGTCGAAAAGGCCGCGGTCCATCTCGTGCTCCTCGAACCTCCGGTTGAAGGTCAGCACGAGGATCTTCCGGTTGAAGCCGTAGGTCTTGTCCTCCAGAGTCGGCGGGCTGTTCATGGCGAAGAGCATCTTGCAGCTCGGCCGGAACTCCACCCGCTCTCCGTACTTCTTCTCGCCCGCCACTCGGTCCCCGGAGATGATGGCCTTCAGCGTGTTCACCGAGGTGGGCTCCCGGGTCTCGATCTCCGCGGCGTAGTTGGCCAGCTTGTCCCGCAGACTCAGCACCACGAAGGGCCGGGAGAGCTCGGAAAGCCCCACGGTGGTGACGTTTTCCTTGCCCAGGATGGCTTCCAGGACGTTTAGGGCTGTGGATTTTCCGTTGGCGCCGGCGCCGAACAGGAACAGGGCCCGCTCGTAGCGGCAATGGCCGAACAGGCAGTATGCCTGGTAAGCCAGGAAGAGCTGCTTTTTGCCCTCGTCGCCCTCGAAGACCTCGCTTAAAAACTTGTGATACCGGGGGCAGCGGGCCGAAGGGTTGAAGCGCACGGGAAGCTGCACCCGGGAGCCGTACTTGGGGTCATGGGGTTTCAGGGCCTTCTGCGGGTCCACGAACTCCACGGGCGGCAGCGCCAGGTCCACCATGCCGTTCTCGCAGTTCACCATCTCGGGGTAGCAGGGCCAGGAGTCCTCCCCCCGGTGCAGCATGTGGGAGAGGGTCTTCAAGGCCGCTTCCACGTTGCCGGCCTTGGCCTCGTCCTGAAGGGCCGCGGTGGCCACCTGGGCGATGGCCCGCTCCTCGATGGGCCGCCACACGCCGCCGG
>JBFMHL010000146.1:0-8138 GCA_040753055.1 Thermodesulfobacteriota bacterium
CCGGGCCCAAAGAAAAGCCATGCCGAAACCGCTCCCTTCCCGCAGCGTGCTCTCCTTTCGCACCGCCCTTTCCCTCCAGTACTTCCTCTACTTCGGCGTCATGGGCGTCATGCTCCCCTACTTCACCCTGTACCTCTACCGCCTGGGCCTTTCCGGGGAGCAGATCGGGGTGGTGGCCGGCATCCGATCGCTCCTGGCCGTGGCCATGCCCCTTTGCTGGGGGGCGCTGGCGGACCGCAGCGGAAACCGGCGGAGCATCTTCATCGGACTAAATATCGCAGCCACCGCCTGCTTCTCCCTGTTCTTCCACACCGAGAGCTACGGCGGGCTCATCGCCGTCATGGCCTTGTGGGGCATTTTCTACACTCCCATCATCTCCTTCATGGAGGCCTTCTCCATGGAGGTGCTGGGCAAGGACCGGCGGCGCTACGGCAGCGTCCGGGTATGGGGCTCTCTCTCCTTCATCACCTGCGTCCTGTCCGTGGGTGCCCTCTTGAACACCCGGCCGGTTTCCGTAATCCTGGTACTCATCTTCATCGGCTCGGCAGCCCAGGCGGCGCTGTCTCCCCTGGTTCCCGCTCAGGTTGCCGGCGGAAGCAGGGAGCGGCCCTCCTTCCGGGAGAACGGGGCGTATCTCCTCCGGGGACGGATCCCGGTATTCCTCCTCTGCGCCTTCCTGATGCTGGCGAGCCACGGCGCATACTACGGCTTCTTCTCCATACGCATGGAGAACCTGGGCTTCGGAGGAAGAACCATCGGGCTCTGCTGGGCCGTGGCCTCCATCGCCGAGATCTCCGTGATGCTCCTTTCGGGGAGGATCTTCTCCCGCTTCTCCCCGGAGAAAATCCTGCAAATGTCCCTGCTGGTGGCCGTGGTCCGGTGGACGGCCCAGGCCTTCGCCTCCACCCTGACCGAGATCATCCTGGTACAGATCCTCCATGCGGCCACCTACGGCGCCTTCCACGTGGCCAGCATCCTGTTCATCGAGCAGAACTTCCCCGAAAAAGGACGTACCCTCGGCCAGGCCGCCAACAACGCTGCCACGTACGGCCTGGGGTTGGCCGCCGGCGTTTTCCTGTCCGGTGTCTTGTTCGATTCCTACGGGGCTGCCGCCAGCTTTCTTTTCTGCGGGGCACTTGCAGGAACCGCGGCGCTTGTGTTCTATTTAATCGTTCGCCGGTGAAAGCTGCCATTGCCCGATGGAGGGGCTCGGGAATAGGAAGCATTATGCCCTTCCTGCGGGAACTCTCCGTGCCCCTCTCCTTCGAGGGGATGACCGCCGCCTTTTTCGGGCTTATATTGTGAAGCCGACGGAGTGCGGTCTTCCAACCGACCGAAGGAAGGGGTTCTAAACCATCGCCGCCGGCCGGGCCGGCGGCTCCCTTGGAAAGGGCAACGCATCGTGATCGTTGGAATAACCGGCTCCATCGGAACCGGGAAAAGCACCGTATCCAAAATGTTCGGAGAGATGGGGGCCGTGGTCATTGACTACGACCTCCTGGCCCGGGAGGCCGTGCTGCCGGGAAGGCCGGCCTACAACGCCATCGTGAAACGTTTCGGCGCGTCCTTTCTTTCGCCCGACGGGACCATCGCCCGCGACAAGCTGGGGGACTTGGTTTTCCGGGACCCGGATGCCCGGCGCGACCTGAACGCCATCGTGCATCCCGAGGTGTTCACGGCGGACCTTTCCCTGACCCGGGATGTACTGGCCCGAAACCCGCAGGCCGTTATCGTCAAGGAGATTCCGCTGCTCACCCAGATCGGGATCGACCCCAAAAGCCTGGTGGACAAGGTGGTGGTGGTTTCCGCATGCCGGGCTACCCAGATCGCCCGCGTCTGCGGCCGGGGCTTCACCCCCGAGCAGGCGGAGGAGCGGGTGGCGAGCCAGGCCCCCATCCAGGAGACCGAGGGCTTCGCCGACTTCGTCATCCAGAACGACGGCTCCCTCGAAGACACACGGGCCCAGGTCCGGAGGGTGTACTCGGCCCTCGCGGAAGAGGCCAAGAGAACGAAGACATGAAGCTGTCGATGAAAAAAATCCGGGGCCACCATATTGCGGGCCTTCTCTGCATGGTCACCTTTGCCGTGCTCTTGTCCATCCGCGGCGGGCTCTTCGCCCAGAAGCCGCAGCGTGTGACCGGAGAGGCCCTTTCCGCGGCGGAGCGCATGGCCGGCAAAAGCCACTGGATGAACATCTACCAGAACGGCTCGCGCATAGGCTACGCCCGACGCAGCGTTACCAAGCTGCAGCAGGGAGGCTTCGCCGCCTCCGAGCTCGTTTACATGCGCCTCATGGCCATGGGCCTGGTGCAGGAGGTCCACTTCACCACCACCGGCATCCTCCGGCCGGACCTCACCCTGGACAAATTCACCTTCGAGCTGGCCTCCCACCTTTTCTCCTTCCGCGCTCGCGGCGAGATGACGGACGACCGCACCATGGCCCTCTATGTGGGAGAGCCGGGCAAGGAGGAACGGGTGGACATTCCGCTCAAGCAAAGGCCCTATCTGGGGGCATCCCTGGTGGAAACCGCGGCGGCCCAAGGGCTTGCCGTGGGCCAAAGCCGCACCTTCCCGGTCTTCGACCCTGCCACCACCGGTGAAAAGCCCGTGAAGCTCACCGTGGTGTCCGAGGAGACGATCCCGGTCATGGGGGAGCAGGTAAAGGCCCTGAAGGTGGCCGTGAACTTCATGGGCTCCGACCAGTACGCCTGGATCGGGCCCGACGGCGAAGTCCTGGCCGAGGAGGGTCCTCTGGGCATCCGCATGGAAAAGGCCTCCATCGAGCAGGTCTTCTCGGGCGACTACTCCTCCGGAGAAACCGACATGGCCCAGGCCACTTCCATAGATCCGGGCGCGGTCATCGCCCATCCCGACAAGCTCAAAAAGCTTGTCATCGCGGTTTCCGGCCCCGGCCCCGAGTACCTGGCGAACCTCTCCGGAGGAAGGCAGGAGTATGCCGACGGCCTACTCACCGTGACCCGGGAGGATCTGCCCGCAGCGGAGGTCCCCGGCACGGAGCAAAACCTACCCGCAGACATCGCGCCTTTTGCCGCGCCCTCCACATTCATCGAGTCGGACAACCCGGAGATCGCAAAAACCGCGGCCGAGATCGCTTCCTCAAGCGACCCACTCGTGGTCCGGGCCCGGAAGATCGTGGCCTGGGTCTACGAGAACCTGGAGAAAAGGCCGGTCTTCTCCGTCCCCGATGCGGTGCAGACCCTAAAAAACCGCTCCGGGGACTGCAACGAGCACTCGGTGCTCACGGCGGCCCTCGCCCGGGCGGCGGGCATTCCCGCCCAGATGGAGGTGGGCGTGGTATACCTCAAGGGCAAGTTCTTCTACCACGCCTGGAACTCCTTTTACCTCGACGGGCGATGGGTGACTGCGGACTCGGCCTTCGGCCAGTTCCCGGCCGACGTCACCCACCTGCGGTTCGCGCGGGGCGACGCCCGGAGCCAGATTGACATGATGGGCGTCATCGGGAAGCTGTCCCTGTCCATCAAGGACCAGGAGACAACGGGTGCGGTGGCGAAATCTGAAGAATAGGCGGGCTTCTCCGGGCCGCGAAAGCAAGGAACCATCGAACCAGACCATAAAGGCGGAGCAATGATAGAGCTTTCCCACCTGACCAAGCACTACGGCAAGGTCCGCGCGGTGCACGACCTGAACCTGAAGGTGGGCCGGGGCGAGATCTTCGGCTTCATCGGCCCCAACGGCGCGGGAAAGACCACCACCATCAAGATGATGGGCGGCCTCATCCGGCCCACGGCTGGCAGGGTGTCCGTGGGGGGGGCGGATCTTGCGCGGGAGCCGGAAAAGGCCAAGAAGATCATCGGCTTCATTCCGGACCGGCCGTTTTTATACGACAAGCTGACGGGCATGGAGTTTCTGCGCTTCACCGCCGACCTCTACGGCTCTCCGGGCAAGGACTTCCCGGAGAAGGCGGCCGAGTGGCTCACGGTCTTCTCCATCTACGACTGGGGAAACGAGCTCATCGAGAGCTACTCCCACGGAATGAAGCAGCGGCTCATCATGTGCGCGGCGCTCATCCACGATCCCGAGGTCCTGGTGGTGGACGAACCCATGGTGGGACTGGATCCGCGGGCCATCCGCCTGGTGAAGGACCTGCTCCGGGGCCTTGCCGACAAGGGGGTCACCCTCTTCCTTTCCACCCACACCCTGGAAGTGGCCCAGAACCTGTGCCACCGCATCGGGATCATCCACCGGGGCGCCCTCATCGCCATGGGCACCACGGGCGACCTGAAAACCATGGCCGGGGTCAAGGAGGAGGACCTGGAGGCGGTCTTCCTGCGACTTACCGAAACCCAGCAGGAGGCAGCGTGAACGAGGTCCTCTTCCTGCTGGCGCCCCGTTACCTGTCGGTCCGGAAGTCCCTTCTTTCCAGGGAAAGGGGGGACCTGGTCAAGTTCGCCCTGTTCGGCGTTCTGGGGCTCGCCTTCTGGCTGGGAATCTTCTTCTTGTTTTTCAAGATCCTCAACTACTTCAACGTGGCTGCGGTGGAGGACCAGGCCGTGGGCGACCCCAACTTCGCCAAGATCCTGGCCGTCAAGCTCCTGTCCATGGTGTTCACCACCTTCTTCGCGCTGCTTCTGTTCTCCGGCGTGGTGACCACGCTATCCAAGCTCTACCTGGCCCGGGACCTGTTCCTGGTGGGAAGCCTGCCCGTTAGCCATGCCAAGGTGTTCCTGGCCCGTTTCCTGGAAAGCCTGGTGGACTCCTCCTGGATGATCTTCATCTACGCCACGCCCGTTTTCCTCTCTTACGGGATGGTGTTTCACAAGGGGCTGTTTTTCTACGCCAACGTCTTTCTCGCCATGGTGCCCTTCTGCGTCTCGGCGGCCGCCCTTTCCGCCCTGGTGGTGATGTTGGCGGTCCTGGTGCTTCCGGCCAGCCGATTCCGCGGAATCCTTGTCTTTCTGGGAGTGTCCGCCTTTGTACTCATCTACCTGGCCCTGCGCCTGGCAAGGCCGGAGCGTCTGGTGGACCCCGACTCCGCCGCCTCCATGATGCGCTACCTGGCCAGCCTGTCCACGCCGGAATCCTTGTTCCTGCCCAGCACCTGGGCCTTCGACAGCGTTCGCGAGGCCCTGTTCGGAAACCTTTCCGGGGTGCTGTTCGCCGATGCGCTGGCGCTCAGCGGCGCCGCCTCCCTTGTTTTCCTGTGCTACTGGATATCCGGTGCAGCTTACTTCCGCGGCGTCAGCAAGGCCCAGGAAGGAAGAGTCAGCTCCCCCGGACCGGTGGCACTCGCCCGCTGGCGCACCCGGAGGCTCCCCTTTATCCGGGGCCCTGTTCGCGCACTGGCGGCCAAGGAAATCCGCACCTTCTTCCGGGACACCACCCAGTGGCCCCAGCTTTTCCTCATGGCGGCCTTGATCGGCATCTACCTTTACAACTTCAAGGTTCTGCCCCTGGAGCGTTCCCCCATCGGCACGGCATACCTGAAGAACATCCTGGCCTTCCTGAACATGGGGCTTGCCACCTTCGTCCTGGCGGCCTTGTCGGCGCGCTTCGTCTTTCCCGCCGTGAGCCTGGAAAAGGAGGCCTTCTGGATCGTCCGCGCCGCTCCTGTCTCCATGCGAACCTTCCTGCTCATCAAGTACGCCATCTACTTCCCCCCCCTCCTGGTGCTGACGGAGATCCTGGTGGTGGCCACCAACATTCTCCTGACGGTGACCCCCTTCCTCATGTGGGTATCCGTGATCACCGTGGGGCTGATGGTTCCGGGGATCGTGGCCCTGGGGCTGGGCCTGGGGGCCGCCTACCCGGATTTCACCTCCGAGAACCCGCTCCAGGCGGTCACGGGCTTCGGGGGGCTCTTGTTCATGATCCTGTCCGCGATATTCATCGCCACAGTCGTCATGGTGGAGGCGGGGCCGGTCTATTATATTAGCCATGCGGGCTTTCATCACAGTGCTCCCGGGCCTCTCACCCTCCTCTGGCTGGGCGGAGCCGGAGTCCTGGTTCTGTTCTGCTGCGCGCTGGCGGTAGTGCTGCCCCTGCGCTTCGGGCTGAAAAGGCTTTCGGAAGGCCCGGCCCGAAACGGAGAAAACGCGCCCGGCTCCACCTCTAGGAAAAAAGACTGAAATCATCCCAAAGCAGCCTGGGCGCGTGTTTTCAGTTGCAAAGCCCCATTGGCTTTGCTAAACCTCAAATCCGCTTGCGACCTTTCTCTTCGCATCCTCTGCGGTACCATCACGGACAATTTTTCGGCAAAGAAAGGGCAAAACCATGAACAAGGGCGATCTTATCAATGAAGTGGCAAAAGTCGTGGAAACCAAGAAGGAAGCTCAGGCTGCCGTGGATGCGGTCTTCTCCGCCATCACCGACGCGCTGAAGAAAAACGAGTCCGTCACTTTGGTGGGCTTCGGCACCTTCAAGGTGGACAAGCGGGCCGCGCGCAAGGGCCGCAACCCCAAGACCGGCGACGCCATCAATATCGCAGCCAAGAGCGTGCCCAAGTTCATCCCGGGAAAAGCCCTGAAAGAGGCCGTGAACTAGCTTTTCCTTTCCGCTTTTACTAAGAGCTTATTAAGATCAGACAGTTGTAGAAATGCGGCGCCGAGCCGCCCTCCCCCGGAAAAATCGAAGCCGCGGGGAATACTAAAGCTGTTGCCCGAAGAGGCCGAAAAGCCCCCTTCCGTCGAGGAGGGGGCTTTTTCGCTTTCTGAAGGCCGCCCGGAACACCGGGCCCGGAGGCAGGGAAAATCCGTGGCTTTCCACTCTCTCTCGCGCCTCTACCAATATAAAGCAGGCTATGCTATACAATTCTTTCAGGCGATGCCGCAGATACCGGCCGGGCGCGGGCCCCATACAGCCCGTACAGGGAAACCGACGGCAAGATTGATACGCAACCCGTTCTCCATCCTCCGGAACAGGCAATGAAAAAAGAAGGGCCCCCGAACCTGGATTTCGTCTGCAAGCCCGGAGACACAAGCTGCGAGCTCCACAGGGACTTCAGCATACTGAGCGGCCTCCCGGTCTTTTCCGGAGTCCCCAAGGAAATCGTTAAGATGTGGGCCTACTTCAGCAAACGGGCCGTCTTCTCTCCGGGAGAGATCCTGCTGGCCCAAGGGGATAAGCTGGAGCGGGCCCACTGCATCGTCTCCGGTACTGCAAAAGCTCTTCTCGTGGAGGACGGCCGGGAGCAAACCCTGTACACCTTGGAAGCCCAGGATCTCTTCGGGGAGTTGGCACTCCTGGCCCGCCTGGTTTCTCCCGTTACGGTGCGCGCCGAAACCGAGGTCGTCAGCCTGACGCTGGACCGGAAGAGCTTCTGGAAAGTCTACGAGAAGTTTCCCCGAAGCCTGCACCACGCCGTGGAGCAGATCGTAAAGCTCGGGGTGGGCCGGCAGGGCCGGGAGATCGCTCGGCAGTTGGAGAACCAACCCGACGCCCTGCCCGTCTTCTCGCTTTTGCGGGGGCTGCTTTTCAGGGTTTGAGACGCGCTGCCGGCCCACGCCGGCCCCAAAACCGGGAAACGCCCTTCCGGGCGCACGCAAAAATCAAACCCAAGGGCGATCACGACAAGCGCCTGAAAAAAGTGGATACGCCGCCGGTCGGCAATCCGCCCGATGCATTGCATCCTGAGATCATACCCACATCAGCCGTAGAGGATTCGCCATGAAAAAGCTTCTCGTCCTCATGCTCCTGATCCCCATCCTGGCCCCCTGCTCCCTCCGGGGCGAGGAAGCCCCCTTGAATCTTGCCGGCTTCACCCTCGGCCAGGACGTGTCCAAGTTCCGGGACCGCCTGGACATGACCACCGCCTTGCCCGTGCGCTACCTGGAGTCGCTCAAGGAGGTGGAGATCGGCAAGCTGCCGGGCTATAAAAGCGGGCTCATCGCCTACTCCACCTGCACCTCCCCCCAGAAGGTCGTACGCATCAAGCTCAAATACGCGGACTCCGGCGAGGATTTTTTCAACAAGCTCTTTTCCCAGCTCAAGAACCGCTTCGGCGAGCCCGACAAGTTCCGCGGGGACTCCTTCGGCATCATGACCTCGTGGAAATGGTCCTTCACGGATGCCCAGGGCCACAACCTGAGCCTGGTCATCTCCCACAACACCATGGACGTGGACGAGAAGATGGGAAACGCCATCAAGCTGACGGACCTGAC
>JBFMHL010000147.1:0-7416 GCA_040753055.1 Thermodesulfobacteriota bacterium
AACGATGAGATGCAAGGCGCGCGAGCCGTGAAACAAGGGCGCGTACCACGGTCGTAAGTGACCTTGTTTCACGGCGAAGCGCAACGCCGCGGATCGTGGTCTTCGGCGATCCTCCTCTAAAACTCTTCCCATTTGATGAATCCCGGATTCACATCCGCCATGGCGTTCACGATGAGTTCCACGATTCCGCCGTATATGAGGCTTTCCTTCTCCATCATATCATAGTGCTTGAAAAGATCCCTGAGCTGCCCCTTGCAGTTGGAGCAGGGGGCGGCCACGTACTTCTTTGTTTCCGGGCCCCGGCAGTCGGAGAAGGCGTTTAAGATCTGGTCCATCTTCTTGCGGCCCGAGATCTTGTAGCGCCACTCCTCGATGTTTCCGCGGTGCATGATGGCAAAGCCCGAGCCGCCGCCGCAGCAATAGTTGTGCGGGCCGTTGGGGACCATCTCCCGGAACTGCGGGCAGAGCGCCTTCATGATGTCCCGCTGGGGCTTGATGATGCCCATGAGGCGGGTCACGTTGCAGGGGTCGTGGAGGGTCACCGGGAAGTTGTTTCGGGAGGGGTCGAACTTGATTTTTCCCGACAAAACGATGTCGCGCAACAGCGGGAAGCAGGACTCCCGCGGGACCTTCAGGCCTTCGGGAAGCACCCGGTCGGCGATGACGGTGAGCGCCTTGTGGGCGTGGCCGCACTCGCCCAGGACGATCTTCTTCACTTTGAGCTTGGCCGCGGCCTGGGCCTGGAGGATGGCGGTGCGGGCGAACTGGACGTCGTCGTAAAACACGCCGTAGTTGATGGAGTCGTAGGCGGCGAGCTCCGAGGAAAGGGTCCAGGAGAGGCCGGCCGCAGTGAAGATGATGTGGAAGGCCGCGATGTTCTCGGGCCAGGCCATGATCTCGCCCGCGTTGTGGATGAGCAGGATGTCGGCCCCTTCCACGTCCCAGGGGGTCTTGAACTCGAAGCCGGTTTCCTCGGAGAAGTCCTCGTCAATGAACTCGATGTTGTCTTTCACCACGAGTGCGGTCATCTGGGTGGAGGAGCCGGTCTTGAGCTGGAGCATGGAGCCCTTTTCGTGGAGCTCGGGGCAGGCGATGCCCATCTCCTGGGAGAAGATCTTGCGGATCTCGCGCGCCACTAGGGCGTTGTCCACGCCGATGGGGCAGGCCTGGGCGCAACGGCGGCAGACGTTGCAGCGGTAGGCAAGCTCGCCCAGGCGGGCCACGGTGCGCCAGTTCAGGTCCACGTCGCCGTGACGCCACTTGGCCAGCGGCTCCTCCTTCACGTACTTCTTGTAGATGCGCCGGAAAATCTCGGTGCGGAAGTTGGGCCGGTACATCTCGTCCTCGCCGGAGGCCTCGTAGAGGTGGCATGCCTCGGAGCAGGTGTTGCACTTGGCGCAGTGCTCCATGGTGGTGTCCAGCATGGCCAGGAAGGTCCAGTTGTTCTCCTTGGTGAAAAGCTTGCGCATGCCCGACAGGAACTTGTTCACCAGCTCCTCCTCCTCCTCGGGCGTCTTGGGCCTCGGGATGGGCAGGATGCAAGTGTCGTCCAGGATGGCGGCGTACTTTTCCTTCACCTCGTCGGAGATGGGGGTCCACTCCTCCTCGGTATAGTCCATGGGGAGCTTCTTTAGGCCCTTCACGTCCACATGGTGGAACTGGTCGGTTTTCTCCCCGATGTTTTTGATCTTGGCGCTCGTTTTGCTCATGGTCGGCTCCTTGGTTGATCGCACGGCGGGCGTAGGCGTCCGCTCGGGTTTTTAGCTAGTTCTCTGCCTGCTTCCCCGCATCCTCTGCCATGGGGTTGTGGGTGGCCACCTCGGCCCAGGTCTTCTGGCCTTTGCCGTCAATGTGCGAGGCGGCCCAGGAGACCTTGTAGCCCAGGACCGTTCCGATCTTGGCGTCGGTCTTGGGGGTGTTGATGTTGGGCTCGTCGCCCCAGCGGATGTCGTGGTAGAGGAAGTACTTCATGAAGAAGTGGCTCATGTGGGTGAGCGGGATGTAGGCCAGGGTGAAGAAGGCCAGGAAGACCTGGAGGCCGAAGAGCCCGTTCCCCACGGGGGCGAAGTGCAACGTGATGAGGTTCCGTGCGAGCTCGCGGGCCAGGACGAAGTTGGGGTCGGTGGTGAGCCAGGTGATGAAGGCCACGCCCATCGCGGCAATGAAGATCCCCAGGTTCACGAAATGCCCCAGGGAGGAGTACTGGCGAAGCGACTCGTCGGTGAGCCTTTTGTAGAAGAGCGAGCAAGCGCCGAAGATGGTCAGGATCATGGCCAGGGGGCCCAGCAAGTTTGTCAGCGCGGCCACGGGAACGCCCAGGCCCGCGGAAAGATTGGGATCGCCGAAGGAAAGGATGGCGCCCAGGAAGAGCAGGCCGATGAAGGCCGCGGTGAGGTACAGGCCCAGGTGGAAGGGATAGGTGCGCCACCACAGCTTGCGGTTGTGCTCCCAGACGGCCTTGAGCAGCAGGATTTCGGGCACCATCACCTTGAGCTCGCCCAGGCGGGACTTGTGGCGGGGCTTTTGCCACCAGTCCACGTCCTCCAGGTAGCTTCCGCCGTAGGCGGCCCGTCCCGGCTCGTGGGCCACGGGATAGAGCTCCCAGCGCACGTGCAGGGGTTTTTTCAAGTAGTTGGAGATTTTGGACGCCACGGCCGCGGCGAACACGATCACGGCGAGGTAGGAGAAGATATAAAGCAGCGTTGACATTTTGTTTCCTCCGTTTCTTGCGGCCGCTTGGTTAGCGAGACAGGACCTTTTTGGCCATTGCGATGAGCTCGTCGGGCACGATGGGCTTGTTCATGAATCCGTCGGGCTTGGCGAAGCCTTTCAGCTTGGCCAGGAACATCTCCATCTCCTCGCCGATGGCGGTGACGATGATGACGGGGATCTTGGCGAGCTCCGCGTCCTCACGCAGCTTCCGGTAGGCGCGGACCCCCGACTGCTCGGGCATGGTGATGTCCAGGGTGATGAGGTCGGGCTTCTCGGCCTTGGCCTTTTCCATGCACTGGCTGCCGGTCTCGGCGGTCAGCGTGGCATAGCCCGCGTCCTCGAACAGGGCCGTCAGGTAGCTCAGGACGTCTTTTTCGTCGTCCACCACGAGAATCTTTTTCTTCGGGGTCATGGGTCCTTCCTTTTTCCTGGGTTTTAAGGTTCGTTTTCCGGCGGATACGCGCGGCGCCCGGTGCGGGGCCTTCGCGGTTGGCTCAGCTTTCCTTCCGGGAGAGCTCCTTCTCCGCCATGCGGCGGATCTTGTATGCGGCGTCGCGGAGAGCTCCGTAGACGACGCCGGAGCCTGCGTCCTGGCGCATCCGGTCGCCGTGGTCGGCCAGCTCCAGCATCTGGTAGGAGATTTCGATGACTTTCTTCAGGGTTTCGTCGGCCATGGGGCCCTCCTTTTGGAATGCGACCAAGGATAGAGCAAGGGCCGTGCCAGGACGATGCTTGCTTTTATTTTTTAATGTAAACAATATGTTACGCGTTTGTGGGGCTGGGGAGGGGTCTGAGACACATTCGATGAAAGACACGCGGGAGGCTCTCCCGTCTCACGGCAGGATGATTTTAACTATTTGAAAAATAAATGTATAAATTCATTCTGCCCGTGTCTTGCAGGCCTTCGTGATACACGACGGGACATGAGACACGTAGCGATGCGTGATGATTCCCGCCGCCAAGCTCCGGAAAGATTCGGAACCGCTCCTCCGGTTTTGCTCGGTTGCCGGATTTCCGGTTTGCCGCTATGATGACGGACATCCCGGCCGGAGCACGGGCGTTTCGCCCGGCCGGCGATGTGCTGCGCCCGCCGACCGCAAGGAGGACCGGCCATGGACTCCTTTTCCCCCGCCTACCTCTCCCTATGCAAAAACGGCGAGCTCTCCCGCCGCGCGCGCATGGCCCGCGAAAAGCTCTCCGCCTGCGATCTCTGCCCGCGTTCCTGCGGAGTAAACCGTCTGGCAGGGGAAACCGGCGTGTGCGGCGTGGGGGAGAACGCTCTGGTGGCCAGCTTCCACGCCCACTTCGGCGAAGAAGCCCCCCTGGTGGGCACCCACGGCTCCGGCACCATCTTCTTCTCCGGCTGCAACCTCCTCTGCCTGTTCTGCCAGAACTTCGAAATCTCCCACGGCCGTGAAGGCAGGGAAGCCTCACCCCACGAGCTTGCGGCCGTCATGCTCCACCTGGCCGATCAGGGCTGCCACAACATCAACCTGGTCACCCCCAGCCACGTGGTGCCCCAGTTCCTCGCGGCCCTGGACCTGGCCGCCGCCCAGGGCCTCCGTCTGCCCGTCGTCTACAACACCTCGGGCTACGACTCCCTGGAAACCCTGCGTCTCCTGGATGGCGTGGTGGACATCTACATGCCGGACCTGAAGTTCATCGCCCCCGAGGTCGCGCAGCAGGCATGCGACGCCCCCGACTACCCGGACCGCGCGCGGGAGGCCGTCCGGGAAATGCACCGGCAGGTGGGCGACCTGACAAAAGACAACCGCGGCGTTGCCCGGCGGGGCCTCCTGGTGCGCCATCTGGTCCTGCCCGACTCCCTGGCCGGCACCCGCGAGGTCATGCGCTTCCTCGCCCGGGAGATCTCGCCCGACACCTATGTAAACGTGATGAGCCAGTATCGGCCCTGCGGCAAGGCGGCAAGCCTTCCGGGCTTCACCCGCGAGATCACCGCCGAGGAGTTCCGGGAGGCCATGGAAATGGCCGGGGAGGCGGGATTGACGCGGCTCGACCGGCCGCGAAGGACCATACTTTTCGCCTGGGACCGCTAACGCAGGCGAGTATGAAAACGCGGTCTGCCGCGTTGCGCATCGGAGGAAACCTCGGTCACGTACGGTACAGTACGCTCCCTCTGTTTCCGCCTTGCGCGCCTTGCATCCCATCGTTTTCATACCCGCCTGCGGGTTTGAGGGGAATGCCGGCTGCCGCGTTGACCTCATATATCCATCGTTAAATAGCCACCGTCTCGAAAAGCCTTGCCTGGCTTCCCAAAGCACGCTATCCAGATACATTCGCCTGCAGTACCCATTCGCGCATCATCCACCCGAAACAAAGGAGGGGCGCGGGGAGCTACCCCGATACGCCGTATGGCCGACTCCATCCGCACGCGGCGCGTTCTTTTGCCCGCCGTTATCCTCTTGCTGCTGGTGTCCGGGGTCTATGCCCGGACGCTCAGCCAGGGCTTCGTCTCCTTCGACGACCTGGGCTACGTTATTCAAAACCCCACCGTCCAGGCCGGCCTCACGGAAAAGAGCCTGCCCTATGCCTTTTCCTTCACCGATGTTTCCTACTTCCAGCCCCTGGCTCTCCTTTCCCACATGCTGGATTGGGAGCTCTATGGCTACCGGCCCGGCCTGCACCATCTGACCTCGGTCCTTCTCCACTTCTTCTGCTCGTTTCTGTTTTTCCTTGTCCTCCTCCAGTACACCGGCTCCTTCTACCGAAGCCTGGCCGCCGCGGCTCTGTTCGCCGTGCATCCCATGAACGTGGATACGGCCGCCTGGGTGGCCGAACGCAAGAACCTCCTGTCCACCTTCTTCTGGCTTTTGGCCATGCTGTTCTATGGCCGCTATGTAAAGAAGCCCAGCGTCGGGCGCTATGTTCCGGTTTTTCTCTCCATGCTCCTGGGGCTCCTGGCCAAGCCCGTCCTCATGACGCTCCCCTGCGCCCTGCTGGTCATGGACTGGTGGCCGCTTTGCCGCATGCGTTTCTCTCCCCGGCGCGCCTGCCAATCCCCCCTGGCCGCCGGAAAGTTGGGCCTGGGCAGGCTCTTCGCCGAGAAGCTTCCCCTGTTCTTCCTGACGGCCGCCTCGATGGCGGTGTCGCTCCTGAGCCTGGTCCATTTCAAGGTAAACGTCTCCGCGGCCCATTCCCTTTCCTACCGCATCGAGAACGCGCTCGTGTCCTATGTGAAGTACATGGGCAAGTTCCTGTGGCCGGAAAATATGAGCGTGGTGTATCCTTACCCCAAGGCGATCCCCGGCCAGGACATCTTCATCTCCGCAACGATAATCTTTTTTCTTCTGCTGTTCGCCTGGTGGTTCCGGCGTTCGCGGCCCTGCTTCCTGGCAGGGCTTCTGTGGTTTTTGGGCGTGCTCTTTCCCATGACCGGGATCGTCCAGGCCGGGCTGTGGCCGGCCATGGCCGATCGCTTCGTCTATGTGCCCTACATGGGGCTGTTCATGGCCCTGTGCTGGTTTCTGCCCGAGGCCCTGGCGGGCTGGCGGCATGCGCAAGCCTTTTTGCGGGCCGCAGCCGTCTGCGCGGTGGCTGTGCTGGCGGTGCTGGCCTATGTTCAGGCCGGCCACTGGAAGAGCTCCCACGACCTCTTCACCCACGCGGTCGCCGTGACCCGGGACAACGCCGTGGCGGAGAACAATCTGGGGATTGCGCTGAACGAGATGGGGCAGGGCGCGGAGGCCATCGCCCACTTCCGCCTGGCCTGGGCCGCCGACCAGGGATACGACGAGGTGGCGGTGAACCTGGGAAATGCGCTCACCCGGGCCGGAAAGTGCGAGGAGGCGGTGAACTGGTATGAACGCGCCGCCCGCCTGCGTCCGCAGCGCGCCCTTACCTATGCCAACCTGGCCGCTGCCTGGCACTGCCGCCAAGAAGATACCAAGGCCATGGATGCAATGGTCCGGGCGGCGGAGCTCGAACCGGCCAACGCCGGATTTTTCCAGGGCCTGGGAATTCTGCTCCTGGCCCAGGGGCGCTTTGCCGAAGCTGCGGCTGTTCTGGAGAAGTCTCTGTCCCTGAACCCGGAAAACCCCGCTTCCCGGACCCTCCAGGCCCAGGCCGAGGGCAAGGCGCAGGGAGCGGCGCGGGAAGCCCTGCGGCTCTCCGCAGCCCTTATGCAAAACCCGGAGAACGGTTCGGTCCGAAACGACCTGGCGGTGCGCCTCGTGCAGGCGGGGCGCCTGGATGAGGCCGGGCGGGAACTTTCCGAAGCCCTGGCCAGCAATCCGGAGAACCCGCAGCTCAAGGCGAACCTGGACGCGGTTTCGGGGTTTTCCAACTCGAAAAAAAGAATCGAACGGCTTTTGGCAAAGTAACGCGCATGCGGCGGCCCGGGAAAGCCGCCCGCGTCCGCCCTTCCACCCCTTGACCCGAGGTAGAGCGCATGACCGAGGAAATCGCCATCTCCGTGGTGGCTCCCGTTTACAATGAAAAGGACAGTCTGGTCCGGCTTCGGGACGAGGTGATCACGGCGCTCGAGCCGCTGAACCGGCCCTTTGAGGTGATCTTCGTAAACGACGGCTCCCACGACGGCTCGGAGCAGGTCCTGGACGATCTGGCCCGAGACCCCCGAATCAAGGTCATCCACTTCCGCCGAAACTTCGGCCAGTCCGCCGCGCTCATGGCCGGTTTCGACCACGCCTCGGGCAGGGTGGTCGTATCCCTGGACGCGGACCTGCA
>JBFMHL010000148.1:0-14553 GCA_040753055.1 Thermodesulfobacteriota bacterium
CCCCGCACCCCCCCCCCCCCCCCCCAAACTTTTCTTCTTTTTCTTTTGAACAGCGCTTTAAATCTTATTTCGTTGTCCTCGTCACCACCACGCGCCAGTCGGTGCCGAAGAGGCCTGTAGTTTCCCAGGCGATGGTTTTGCGGAACGAGGACTGGGCGTCTTGTTCGCAGTCCTTCCGGCCTCGGGGAGTGGAGGCGATCTCTTTGTACAGGGCGGCCAGGGCCGGGATCTTGGCGTACTCCGGGTCGGTGAGGACGTTGCGGCCGATGTCTTCGCCGTCGGGCTCGTACAGGATGACGCCGTCCGTTTGCATGGCCCAGGCTTCCATACCCTGGCCTGCGGCGGCGGGTCCCATTACGGCGGCCAGCAGCCTGTCCGGCCGGAACAGGAGGCTCACACCTCCCAGGAATTTTCCTTTTGCGGTGATTACGGGAAGCTCGATGTCAATGGCGTCGAAGCCTTCCACCGAGTGGAACACGCGGCTTAGGACGGGCTTCTTGGTTTTTAGCAGGCGCACGATCTGCTCCTGCTTGCTAATGTCCGCGCCCTGGCTCTGAGCGTAGTCGGCGGGTTCTACGACGAGCATGCGTCCTTTGGTGCTCACGGTGCAGCAGTCCACGGACAGAGGGTTTTCGGCGTAGAGCCGGGCGATGACCTTCCGGGCTTCCGGGCCTTCTATGCCGGTCAGGCTCAGGTCTGCGGCGGCGCGAGAGAGGTCTTTGGCCATTTTTTCCAGGATGTTGGAGACGTCCCGGGTGACCTCGCCGAGGACCTCGTCCAGGGCGCGGGGGGAGGCGTCGCCGGGCTGCGGACCGGCGAGCTCGGCCACGCCGTAGCTCCAGTTGTTGAATCTCGACTTTTTGAATACGGCCACGCGGCCCAGGCCGCCCAGATCCCAGTGAACGGTGCCTTCGGGCAGGGTCAGCATCTGCTTCACGGCCGCGGCAAGGGAGGGGCTTCCCATGTCGGCCGGGTGGTTGAAGAGGAAGTCCTTGTTCTGGTGCAGGGCGGTGCGTCCGGTTTCGTCCACGGCGAAGAAGAACTGGTTGGGAGGCAGCACCATAGCATCGCGGATGATGGAGCTGAGCGGGGCGAGAAACAGCGACGCGCCCACGGCGCCTACCACATTCCCGTCTTTTTCAACGGGAACGGCCACGACGGCGGATTGCTCTCCGGTGGAGCGGGAGATGAGCAGAAAGCCGGCGACGGTTTTTCCGGCCATGAGGTCCGCGAAGTAGGGGCGGTCGCTGATGGTCTTTGGTTGGAGGCCCTGCTCCAGGGTGAAGTAGGTGCCGTCCGGGCGGACCAGGAAGAAGGCGCCGGGCAGGGCGGTTTTTTCAGCCGCGGCGGCCAGCAGGGGCTTCACGGCTTCCCAGTCGCAGGTGGCGGTCTCATTGGCCTTCGCAACAACGGAGAGGGAGGAGAGGGCCTTTTCCAGGAGGCCGTCCGAGGCCAGGACGAGGAGGCCCAGGGCAGCGCGGGCGTTGATGAGGAACGACTGGTCCGGGAAAAGCTCGTCCTCGTAGAGGCCGGAGCCCAGCCACCAGGTGTCGTCCACCTTTTTCACGTAGCCCAGCTTGGGACGGATCTTGCGGGTCAGGTGGTCCTCCCAGTTGTAGCGGAACCATCCCGAGCCCCGGCGGGTGATCGCCATGGCCTCCTGGACGATTTTCTTGCCGTCCGTGTCGGTGCGGTCAATGAGGTTCTTACCCACCACTTCCGGCTGGCCGCCGTGGGACAGCACGTTTCCGTGGTAATCATAGGCAAAGATATAGAGATTGCCGCGTACAAAAGGGCCCTTCTGGTCAATGAAGGCGGAGAGGGCCTTCTCTTTGCCGTTCTTGCGGACGTAGTCAATGGCCTGGTCCACGAAGGCGGCGACCTCTGTGCGGGTGATGGGGCCGGGCTCTTCCGCAGAGGAGCCGCCGCCCTGGGCGATCTCGTCCTCGTAGAGGCCGGAGCCCAGCCACCAGGTATCGTCCACTTTTTTCACGTAACCGAGCTTGGGTCGGATCTTGCGGGTAAGGCGGTCCTCCCAGTTGTAGCGCAGCCACCCGGAGCCCTGGCGCGCCAGCGCGATGAGCTCCACGATGATCTTCTTTCCGTCGGTGTCGGTGCGGTCGATGAGGTTCTTGCCCACCACTTCGGGCTGGCCGCCGTGGGACAGCACGGTTCCGCCGAAATCGTAGGCGAAGATGTAGAGGTTGCCGCGGACAAAGGGGCCTTTCTGGTCCATGAAGGCGGCCAGGGCTTTTTCCTTGCCGTTCTTGCGGGCGTAGTCCACGGCCTGGTCCACGAAGGAGACGACCTCTGCACGGGTGACGGGGCCGGCCTGGTCCGCGGCCCATGCGGCGGAGCCGAGGACTGCAACGCAAACAAAGACGGCCAACAAGGCATAAACGGATTTATTGCCCATGGGAGTTCCTCTCGTGCCTGTCCCTTGGATTGGAAGGAAGCCGAACGGGCTTCCGGGAGTTGCAACAGTGTCGATATAAGTTTTTTATTATATTACTTTCCCGCAAATCCGTCCACAAATCGAGCGTTTTGCATGATGTCGAAGAGATCCTCGGCGCTGATGCGCTTTTCCGCCGGCACCTCCACGCGCTCGCGGATGATCCGGATATAGGCCTCCAGCGCCTTTTCCGCGTCTTTCGTGGCGAAGCAGCGCAGGCTTCCGGCAAGCTCCAGGGAAAGCCCGGCGGCAATGTCTGTTTCCAGGGCGCCGCGGGCGGCCTTTTTGATGGCGTCCACGGCCACGGGCGGGCGCTTGGACAAGAGATCGCAAAGCTCCTGAACCTTTGCGGTGAACCCTTTCTTGGGAAATACGTCGGTAAGAAGCCCCCACGCCTTGGCCTTTTCCGGGGTGATCAGGTTTCCCAAGAGCATCCACTCCAGGGACCGGGGAAGGCCGATGAGCCGGGGCACCCGCTGGGTGCCGCCGCCGCCGGGCACGATGCCGATGAGAACCTCGGGCTGGCCCAGGCCGAAGCCCTGGTCCCCCACCATGAAGCGGAAGTCGAAGCAGGCCGAGATTTCCATTCCCCCGCCGTTTACCGGGCCGTTGATGGCGGCCACGGTGATCTTGGGGAAGCGCTCGATGTAGAGGTAGAGCCTCTGCATGACGAGCCACAGGAATAACGTGGCGTTCTTGACCCGCGCTCGCCGGGCCAGGGAAAGGGAAAGGGCCTCCGCTGCCGGCAGCCGGTCCATGAGCCTGCTGCTTGCAGTGGTCAGGAACTGCAGCGCGGCGCGCCCGGCACGCGTCCGCGCAAGGGCCTCCAGACCCGATTTCCTGTTGTCCGGCACGATCCGGGCGAGCTCGGGAATGGAGAAATGCATGATGAAGGTGTCCTCGATACCGCCCGTCAGCACCACCACCCGCACCGCATCGTCCTTCTCCGCTTCTTTGAACACGTGAAACAGCTCGTCCAGCATGTCGGCGGTCAAAAAGTTCACGGGCGGGTTCACAAGCCTTACCCACAGGGTCTGATTCTTCCTCTCGGTTTCCACAAAGCGGCTCATGGGGCCTCCTAGGATTGTCAGAAAAGAAGGAGAAGTCTTCTGCTGGTGAGAGGGAAAAACCCCTTTTGAAAACGCGGTGTATTCTCTTTCCGAGGGGGCTGCGCCGCCCGTGGGTCCCGTTTCCCCCCTTTGCCGTAAAACTTCTTCGTGTATGGGAGCCTGATGCCCGGCACCCTGCACGCGGGAGAGGCCGGGATGGCAGCGGAGAGGCTTGGCGGCGGGCAGGCCATGCAGGGCCCGGGTATCGCCCTGCCGCCTTCTTTTTGCCGGCGCAGACAAGCCTATGCGGGGGCTTTCTTGGGAGGGGGGCGGAGGGATTCCTCCCTAAAAATACTGTGTTCCAGAACACAACTACCTGCCCCGGTTGCCCTCCTGCTCCTTCAGCTCTTTTTTCAGTATCTTCCCCACGTTGCTCTTGGGCAGGTTTTCCCGGAACTCGATCTCGGCCGGAAGCTTGAAGGGGGCCAGGCGCTCTTTTAAAAACAGGATGATCTCCTCCTCGGAGGCGGTTTCGCCCGGAGCGATCACGGCGAAGACCTTCACGGCCTCGCCCCGGATGGGATGGGGGATGCCCAGGGCGCAGGCCTCCACGATCTTGGGATGGGAGCACAGGACCTCCTCCACCTCCTTGGGGTATACGTTCAGCCCCCCCGAGACGATGAGGTCCTTTTTCCGGTCCGTGAGAAAGAAGAATCCGTCCGGGTCCACGGTGGCGATATCGCCGGTGAAGAGCCAGCCGTCGCGCAGGGCCTCGTTTGTTTCCTCGTTATTGTTCCAGTAGCCGGCCATGACCTGGGGGCCGCGGACGATCAGCTCGCCCGGTTCGCCGGACGGAACGTCGTCCTCGCCCAGGGCGATGTCCACCAGGCGGCAGTCCGTATCGGGGAGGGGAAGCCCCAGGGAGCCCGCCTTTCGGCTCCCGCCCGAGGGGTTGGCGCAAACCAGCGGCGAAGCTTCCGTCAGGCCGTAGGCTTCTATGACCGGAGCGCCCGCCTTCTCCTCGAAAGCCTTCAGGGTTTCGGGATCCACCGCGGCTCCGCTGGAAAAAGCAGCCTTGAGGCTTCCCGGCGCAAGCTCAGGATGCGCGGCCAAGGCCGCCACGAGGTTGGGAGTCAGCGGCGCGAAGGTGGGCTTGGTTTTTTTCAGGGCGGCGACAAGATCCTCACCGGTGGCTCCGGTGGCAACCGCCACGGTGGCGGCCATCCATGCGGAAAGGTTCACCACCGCGGTAAGCCCCAGGGCCGTGAAAAAGGGAAGGGCCCCCAGCACGGTTTCTCCGCCCTTTTGCAGGAACGGGAACCAGGCGGCGATCTGTTGCACGTTGACCGCAAGGTTTTCGTGGGTCAGCACCACGCCCTTGGCAATGCCCGTGGTCCCGCCCGTGTAGGAAAAGCACGCAGGGTCGGAAAGCTCTATGGATACGGCCGGCGGCGTGGGGGCGGACCGCTGGAGAAGGTCCTTGAAACGGTAAACGTCCTGGGCTTTCTTCACATCGGCGGAAAGCCCTTTCTTCCGCGCCAGCAGAGGGAAAAGCAGGCTGCGGGGGAAGGGAAGGAAGTCCCCCAGCCCGGCCACCACGATCTGGCGCGCGCTGGTCAGGGGCCGGAGATCTATGAGCCGGTTGGCGTCCAGATCCAGCGCAATCGCCAGCTTGCAGCCCGAGTCGTTTAAAAGGTGCGAAAGCTCGCGGTCCGAGAAGTCCGGGTTGCCGAAAACCGCCACGCAACCCAGCGACAGAACGGCAAAGTACGCAATCACCGCGGGTACGCCGTTGGGGAGCAAGATGGCCGCCCGGTCCCCCTTGGCCAGGCCGAAGGAGGCCAGCGCGGCGGCCAGACTGTCCATTTGGTCGGCAAGCTCGGCGTAGGTGAGGGAAAAGCCCTGGCAGACCACGGCATCCTTTCCGGGAAAAAGCGCGGCGGCCCTCTTCACCGCCTCGACCACCGTGATCTGCTCATAGGCAAGAGACGCAGGCACACCCTGATCATACGAGGAAAACCAGGGACGGCCCGCCGGACGGGAATCGCTCATGACCATATCTCCAACGCCTCGCAACAACAGCGCGGGTTTAAGGGCTGTTTCCAAGCTATCGTTATATTGAATAGAACGCATCTCACAATATTGCTCGATGGGGGCTATTCCATTGTTAAATGCTCTTTCCTTGTGCTGTGAAAGCCTTCTTATGCCGGCATCATGGGCCGTAAGCCTCGGATGGCGGCCTTTGGGCCTTTCTAAAAAAAATTTGCGGAAAGAGGGGAGGGGGTGCCGGGGAGGGGGCAAAAGCCATCTTGTTCACAAGGGGTTTCCCCCCCTCCCCAGCAAAAATCCTTTTCCTCTTATTTTTTTGAGATAGCTTCTATTCAGGGGATGCGACCGCGCTCTTCTGCATATGTAAAATGAGCTCGTAGACTTTTTTCCTGGGCCAGCCGAACCGTTGGGCAAGGCTTGTGGCAAGCTTCGACGGGGCAAGCTCTCCTTGGGCCAGGCCTTCTTGGATCGCGGAAACCAGGTCTTCCTCCGAAGCCGGCCCGTCCCCGGGCCTTGCCGCATCCACAACCAGAACACACTCGCCCTTCACGGCCTCCCGCGCGGAAAGGCTTTCGGCTATCTGCGACAGGCTGCCGCGAACGGCCTCTTCGAAGACCTTGGTGAGCTCCCGGAAAAGAACCGCCCGGCGGTCTCCCAAGGCCTCCGCCAGCTCGGCCGCCAGCCGCGCGGCCCGGTTGGGCGACTCGTAGAAGACCAGGGTGGAGGACACTCCCCCCGCTTCCCTGTAGAGGGCCTCCCGCTCCGACTGCTTCCGGGGCGGGAACCCGGCGAAGAAGAACCGGTCGCCGGAGAATCCCGATGCGGAAACGGCGGCGGACACGGCGCAAGGTCCGGGAATGGCGAAAACCGGATGCCCGGCGGCGGTGGCGGCGGCCACCATCAGGAAGCCGGGATCGGATATGGCGGGTGTGCCCGCGTCCGAAACCAGGGCAACGCTCTTTCCCTGGGAAAGGAAACCTAGGACCAGCTCGGTCCGGGCTTTTTCGTTGTGCTCGTGGCAGGAGAGCATCCTTCTCTCGATGCCGAGGCGGGAAAGCAGGTTGTGCGTGCGCCGGGTGTCCTCGGCCAGCAGGACTTCCGCCTGCCGCAAAACGGAAATCGCCCGCAGGGTAACGTCCGAGAGGTTGCCGATGGGCGTTGCCACCACGTACAGCGCGCCGGCTACGATGGAGGTGTTGTCCGGTTCCATGATGTTGGCCCAACTCTTGCCGAAATGCCGTAACAGCAGATCTTCCCTTCATCGCCGCCTGTTTCCGGCCCTTGGACCGGAGGGCATGGTTCAAAGGGGGAGGGAAAAACCATTTTGCTCACCGGAGGTCCTCACCGCTATCCCGCAGAGCTTCATCTTCCTTTATCTTCCATAGCGAAGCTCGAACGCGTTTTTGACAAGCGTAACCCGGGGTTCGCTGTTTTCGTCAATCGCCACCACGTCGAAGCGGGCCCTCGGGTACTTTCCTTTCGCGGTCTTCTGATAGAAAAGGGCCACCTTGGAGAGGGTGCGCTGCTTTTTCCGGGTAACGGCCTCCTTGGCGGGGCCGAAGCTTTTGTTGCTCCGGGTTTTCACTTCCACCACGGCCAAGATCCCGCGGTCCAGGGCGATGATGTCGGCTTCTCCGCAAAAGCAGCGGAAGTTGCGTTCCAGGATTTTGTATCCGTTCTTTTGCAAGTAGCGTGCGGCCAGGTCCTCCCCGCGGTTTCCCATGCGCTTGCGGCCGTCCCCGGCCTCCGGGCTGCGGGGCCGGCGCCCGAGCAGGCGCGTGAAAATTTGCAGGAGCCTCGGTGCCACAGGGCCTCCGGGGGGCTTAGGACACGCCGTAGATCATGCGGGCAAGGGCCCGCAAGGCCAGCAGGTAGCCTTCCTTGCCGAGGCCCGTCATGACTGCCGTGGCCACGTCGCTCACATAGGAGTGGTGGCGGAAGGGCTCGCGTTTGAAGATGTTGGAAAGGTGCACCTCGATGATGGGGCAGGAGAGCAGGAGCAGGGCGTCCCGGATGGCCACGCTGGTGTGGGTGTAGGCGGCCGGGTTGATGATGACCCCGGCCACGGTGCCCATGGCCTGCTGGATCCTCTCCACCAGGGCGCCTTCGTGGTTGGACTGGAAAGTCTCCACGCTGAGGGCCAGGTCCTCGGCCAGGGCGCACAGCTCGGCGTCTATGTCGGCCAGCATGGTGCTGCCGTAGACCTCCGGCTCCCGGGTCCCCAGCATGTTCAGGTTGGGGCCGTTTACCACCAGGACCTTGGGAAACGTCACGTCGTTTGCCATGGCGGGCTCCTTTACGGCGATTGCATGCGGCCACCGGCGCGGGCCGGAATCCGGCCATTACGGGTTTTTGTCATCCGGCTTTTCTCTTGAGCTCCGCGATGGTGGCTTTGTAGTCGGAGCTTCCGAACACGGCCGAGCCCGCTACGAACACCTCGGCTCCGGCGCGGGAGATGGTCTCGATGTTCCTGGTGGTCACGCCGCCGTCAATCTCGATGAGGGGACGGGGGGTGAAGGGCGCGATCATGCGGGACAGGGCGGCGATTTTCTCGGTCACGTTCTCGATGTACTTTTGCCCGCCGAAGCCGGGGTTCACGCTCATGAGCATGATGACGTCGGTGTAGGGCAGCACCCATTCCAGCGAGGAAAGCGGGGTGGCCGGGTTGATGGTGACGCCCGGCGTCTTGCCCAGCTCGCGGATGCGGACCAGCACGCGGTTTAAATGCACCGTGGACTCGGGGTGGACGCTGATGATGTCGGCACCGGCCTTGGCGAAGTCGTCCACATAGCGTTCGGGCTCCAGGATCATGAGGTGGACGTCCAGGGGCAGGTTGGTCACCTTGCGGACCGCGGAAACCACCAGGGGGCCGATGGTGATGTTGGGCACGAAGCGGCCGTCCATGACGTCAATGTGGATCCAGTCTGCGCCCGCGGCCTCCACGGCGCGGACCTCTTCCCCCAGGCGGGAGAAGTCCGCGGAAAGAATGGATGGCGCTATCTTTTTCATGGTCGCTTGCTCACCTTTCCCAGGGAGATATCGGGGGCGGCCCCGGCGGAGGTCCGGAGCCCAAGGCCGCTAGATACAGGCATAGGAAGCGTGCGTCAACACCCGGCAGGCTCCGGGCTTCGGGTTCTTTGCTTCCCCGGGCCGGATGCCGTATATGTAGAAGCTATCTTAAAATAAAAAGAAAAAGGATTTTGCGGGGGAAGGAGAAACCCCTGTTGAAAAAGCTGGCTTATCCTTACCCCGGGGCGGCTTTGCCACCCGGGGACCCCGAAACTTTTGTAAACCAGGCCGAAAGTCCGGCATCCAGGGCATACGGTTGCCATGATGGCAGTAACAATCGTTTTCACTGTGGGATGAGCCCTAGTTATCATGAAAATACTTCTTCTTTATCCCGCGTCGGAAAAGGGGCCCATGCTGGTGCTGGCCCTGGGAATGGCCTGCGTGGCCGCGGCTGCGGAGCGCGCGGG
The DNA here is from genome assembly GCA_040753055.1 of Thermodesulfobacteriota bacterium. GTDB lineage: Bacteria > Desulfobacterota > Desulfobacteria > Desulfobacterales > Desulfatibacillaceae > JBFMHL01. Next base: position 9,027 of record JBFMHL010000148.1, read on the forward strand.
CCATGCGGTGCAGGTGGTTACGCTCCGGGACCGGTCCCGGGCGGCCCGCGATGTTGCGGGGGCAGTCCAAGAGCTATCGCCCGGCGTGGTGGGAGTGAGCGCCCGGAACGTGGACGACCAGTGCAGAGAGCGGCCGGATCTGCTTTTGGACTTTATCCGGGAAACGGTGGCGGCGGTCCGGGCCGCAACGGATGCCCCCATCGTGCTGGGCGGAGCCGGCTTTTCCATCTTTCCGGCCCAGGCCCTCCGGTTTTGCGGAGCCGACTACGGGATCGCGGGGGACGGGGAGCAGGCCTTCCTCGCTCTCGTGCAATGCCTGGAAACAGGCCGCGACCCCGGCGGAATGGACGGCCTGTGGATACCCGGACGCGAGCCCCGGGCGCGGGCGGCGCGGGTTCTTAACCTGGACGGTTTCCCCTTGCCCTTGCCGGACCGGCACCTGCCGCTTCCCGCACCGGAAGCCCGGGCCGGGACATTCGTCCCTGTCCAGAGCCGCAGGGGCTGCCCCCTGGGCTGCGCCTACTGCTCCACCCACCTCATCGAGGGCCGGCGGCTGCGCAAGCGGAACCCCGCGCTGGTGGCCGCCAACATGAAGGAGTATGCAGCCGCGGGCTGCCGGAAGTTCTTCTTCGTGGACAACACCTTCAACCTGCCCGAGTCCTATGCGCGGGATCTCTGCGCGGCCATCCGCGATCTCGGCGTCACGTTCCGCTCCATCGTGTATCCGGGCAGGCTCTCCGAGGGCCTGGTCCAAGAAATGGCCGCGGCCGGCTGCGACGAGGTTTCGCTGGGCTTCGAGCACGGCGATTCGCGCATGCTCCGGGCCTTGCGCAAGCGCTTTTCGCCGGAGGACGTTCGGCGAGACGTTTCCGCGCTACGCAGGTGCGGAATCCGGTCCACTGGTTTTCTCTTGTTGGGCGGGCCCGGTGAAACCCTCGAGTCGGCGCGGGCGGCGCTTGCGTTCGCCCGCAGCCTGGACCTGGACTCGGTGAAGGTGACGGCGGGCATCCGCATCTACCCCGACACGCCGCTCTGCCGCACGGCGGAGGCCGAGTCCGGCCCCTTCGCGGACCTGCTGCCGCCGTCCTTTTACCTGCAGGAAGGACTTGGGCGCGGGCTTGCCGAGATCCTGGAGCGCTACCGGGAGCTTTGCCCTAACTGGATATGGCCGTGATGCGCACGGGAGCAAGCTGTCGTAAAGCAGTTTTAGCTGCGGACAGGCATCCGGCCGGGGAAGGAATTCGCGGCCGTGAAGCAATCAAAATTTTTTTGCTAGGTCATGCCCCGGAGGCTCTTTCCCCCACAAGGGGGCAGGGGAACCTGCTTTTTGATTTTTGTAGTATTTCAACATATTGCAAAGAAAACTCGACCGAACGGTTTCTCGTTTTTTCCCTCTATTGATTCCCCTCTGGCGCAATGCTATAATGAGATTTTAAGTGAGGAGAAAAAGGCCCCCGGCCATCGCCCGGAGCGCCCCGGATCCTTCACTCCACGGCCGGTGCGGACTGGGAAAGGCGGCGGGTTTTGATCGGAAAAATGGTGAGCAGTATGGCGCAGAAAACGATTATTCAAACCCCCGTGCCCGGAAACGGCAAGAAGCCGTTCATCGTGGGCGACCTGGCCGTGTATCCCGCCCACGGCGTAGGGCGCATCGAGTCCGTGGAGAAAAAGACCATCGGAGGCCTGGAGCAGACCTTCTATATCATGCGCATCCTCGAGAACGACATGGTCATCATGATCCCCACCTCCAATGTGGCCAATGTGGGGCTGCGCGACATCATCGGACCCGACGAGGTGGGAAACGTGTTCGCCATCCTGGGAGAGAAGGACGCGCCCCCCGACAATCAGACCTGGAACAGGCGATACCGCGAGTACATGGAAAAAATCAAGACCGGAAGCCTCTATGAAGTGGCCGGAGTGTTCCGGGACCTCTATCTTCTGAAAAACACCAAAGACCTCTCCTTCGGAGAGCGGAAGCTCCTGGACACCGCCCAGACCCTGCTTTTGAAGGAGCTTTCCATCGCCCGGAGCACCACCGAGGAGGCCATCCTCACCGAGATCGAGTCGCTTCTGGAAAATTAGACGCGGCCCGCATCTATCCGCCGGACTCTTCCGCCATGCCTTCGCAATCGCCGGAGCAGACCTTCCCGGTTTCTTCCTCCCACGCGGGAATGCGCCTGGACGCCTTCGTCTCCGCCATACAGCAAAACGTGTCCCGGAGCCGGGCCGCGGACCTCGCCCGCCAGGGAGCGGTGCGGGTGAACGGGACGCCCCGCAAGCCCTCCTTCGCCGTCCGGGACGGGGACCTGGTCACGGTTGACCTGCCCGCCCCGGAGCCCGTGCCGCTTGCGCCCGAGGACCTGCCCCTTTTCATCCTCTACGAGGACTCGGACTTGGTGGTGGTGAACAAGCCGCCGGGAATGGTGGTGCATCCGGCGCCGGGGCGTTTTTCCGGCACCCTGGTGAACGCATTGCTTTTCCACGTGAAGGACCTGGGCGGCATCGGCGGCGAGCTCAGGCCCGGCATCGTCCACCGCCTGGACAAGGACACCTCCGGAGCCCTGGTGGCGGCCAAGAACGACCGCGCGCTGGCCTCCCTCTCGGCCCAGTTCGCCGCCCGCAGCGTGGAGAAGATCTACTGGGCCATCTGCTTCGGCATCCCGGAAAAACGCTCGGGCGTCATCACCCTGGCCATCGGACGCAACACCCGCGACCGCAAGAAGATGCAAGCAAACCCCGAAGGCCGCTCCCGGGACGCCGTCACCGAGTATGAGCTTGCCGAGGCCTTTCGGGACGCGGCTCTTTTGTCCTTGCGCATCCGCACGGGGCGCACCCACCAGATCCGCGTGCACCTCTCGGCCCTGGGCCATCCCGTGGTGGGCGACACCGCCTATGCGGGGCGGCGGCGCGCCGGCAAGCTCCCCGCATCCGTTGCGGGGAAGGCGCCCCTGCCCGAGCGGCAGATGCTCCACGCGGCCCGGCTCGGCTTCACCCACCCCCGCACCGGAGAAAGGCTCTCTTTTTCCGCCCCTCTTTTCCCGGACATGGAAAATCTCCTTACCACGCTGCATCAAAGCGTGTAGAATGCTGTGATGGGGAAGACAAAAGCCCGAATCCGTGACGGAGCTTTTCCGTAAAGGGGCCAAAGCCCACCGCTCGGGCATTCTTGCCAAGGCGGGATTTGCTCCTTCTTTTTGAAATAGTTCGGGATGGGACATCTGCGGTACCGAACAATATTTTAGCAATTGAGGCCTATGCCTCCCGCCCGGCCCCGTGCTTCAAAAAAGGTAGGGGGAAAGAGGGGTGGGAATGCGAGGGAGAGGGGAAAAGGGGGCATAGGCGGGCGAAGCCGCCTCGGAAAAAGGATGAGCCCCCTTGTTCTCCCTGCTCCAGTGAAAACCTTTTCTTGATAAGGTCGTTCCATGAATCGCCTTCATGCCTCTGCCGGAAGGGTTGCGGAGGGGCTGTATATGCTGTTCGACGGCGGGGTGCCGGTGTATCTCCTGGACGGGGAGCGTCCCACGGCGGTGGACGCGGGCTTCGCCTGCCTGGGGCCCTATTATGTGCAGGAGGCGGCGCAGGTGCTGGGGGGCCGGGGTTTGCACCGGCTGCTCATCACCCATTCCCATTTCGATCACTGCGGGTCCGCCTCGGTCATGCGCCGGGCGTATCCTGGAATGAGGATCATGGCCTCGGCCCAGGCGGCGGGGGTTCTGGAACGGCCCAACGCCCAGGCACTCATCACGAGCTTGAACGAGGCCGCCAGCCTGATGATGGTCCAGGGCGGAGCACCCGCGGCCTATCCGGACCCGGGCTTCGGCCCCTTTGCGGTGGACCGGGCGCTTTCCGCCGGAGACGAGCTGGCGGTTGCGGACGGGATCACCGTATGCGTGCTGGAGACGCCGGGCCACACCCGCGACTGCTTGAGCTTCTTCGTCAAGGAAACCGGCTGGCTGTTCACCTCCGAGGCGGCCGGGATCCCGGACTCCACGGGGTACATCTTCTGCGAATGCCTGGTGGACTTCGACACCTACCGCGACTCCCTGGCCCGGCTCTGCGGGCTGGAAGTGGAAAAAATCTGCCTGGGCCACGCCGGCGTGGTGGTTTCCGATGCCCGGGGCTACCTGGCCGAGTCGCTCAGCGGCTGCGACCGTTTCTATACCCGCGTGAGCGAGGTGCTGGCCGAAAACGGGGAGGACATTGACGCCTCCATGGCCGTGATCCGGGCGGAGGAGTACGACACCAAACCCTTTCCCAAGCAGCCCGAGCCCGCCTATCTCCTCAACCTGAGGGCCCGCATCGGCTGCGTGAAAAGGAAGAGGATGAACGGAAGTTAAGGGGACAGTCCGTTCGTAGCGAGGAAACGACATGAAGAGGAAGCTTTTGGGTCTGGCACGGACGGCGGCGCTGCTCGGCGCGGCCCTGTTGGCTCTCACTGCACCGGCCTCGGCCGGTACCCTCTCCGGAAAGAAGATCCTTCTCGTCGTGGCTCCTTCAAACTTCCAGGACCGAGAGTACCTCACCTGCCGCGATATCTTCGAAGCGGACGGCGCCTCGGTTTCGGTGGCCGGCATTAATCTGGAAGAGGCCCGGGGCATGTCCGGCACAAGGATTTCCCCGGACCTGGCCCTGAAGGATGTTGATCCGACGAAATACGACGCCGTGGTGTTCATCGGCGGCCCCGGCGCCACCATGTACTGGGACCATGCCGAGGCGCGCCGGATCGCTCTGGCCGCCTCGGAAAGCAACAAGGTGGTGGGGGCCATCTGCCTGGCGCCCGTGATCGTGGCCCGAGCGGGCGTGCTCTCCGGAAAGGACTGCACGGTCTGGCCCGACGCCAACCGGGAAATGAGCGAGGCCGGGTGCAACTACAAGAAGAAGGACGTGGTGGTGGCGGGCAAGGTGATCACGGCGAACGGCCCGGACGCGGCAGCGGACTTCGCCCGCGCTGTGGAAAAGGCCTTGGGGAAATAGAAAAGAAGATGAAGAAAAGAAGGTTGCGGAGGAGACGGGGAAATCCCTTTTGGACAAGCGGTTCATTCTCACCACTGGCGGCTCCGCCGTCCGGGGGCCCCACTTCCCCCTCCCTCTTTTTGAATGGATAGAAGCTGTTTCATGACCCCATCTGACGCCCCAGGGCGGGGCGTTCCGGCTCGTCGGCCCGCGCCTTGCCCTGAAACGTGATCCGGGGTTTTGAAACAGCTTCTAGGGTTTTGAGGACCTTTTTTCGATTCAAGACGGTTTTTGCCGTGAGCATGGGGAGCAACCACAAAGTGGCCGTCCCTGGACGCGCATCAAGAAGTTTTGCGGAAAAGGGGGAGGGGGTGCGGGGGAGGGGGAAAAAGCCGCTCTTTTCAAAAGGGGTTTTGCCCCCTCCCCCCGCAAGAGATGTTCCCTTTTTAATTTTTGGTGATTATAAACGATCTGGCACCAACATGTGTTTCTCAACGCATCCATGATCTGGAGCCCCCGCCGGAGGCATCCACGCCCCGTCGCCCGTACTTGGTTCATTGCGCGAAGCGGCGGC
>JBFMHL010000149.1:0-9083 GCA_040753055.1 Thermodesulfobacteriota bacterium
TCCAACATCGACTGGCAAAAAACATCGTTGCAGAATAATCAGTTTTTACAACGCGTTCGAAGAATTTTATGTTCATACCCCCACCCTAAGCTAGTGGGAGTTCCTTTACAATCCCCAAAAGTTTTGCGGAAAGGGGGAGGGGGAAATCCACCTTCGCCAAATCCCTTTCGTTCTATATTTTTGGGTTACCTTCTACTTGGCCGGGCATGCTTGGGGATGGCTAGCCCGGTACTCCTTGAGGTAGCCCAGGATCTCGTCCAGCAAAGCCTTGGAGTAAAGCTTTCCCGCCAGCTCGTTCCAAACGGGGGTGGTCAGCTCCTTGATCTTGGCGGTCTGCTCCGGGGTGCTTTTTACTTCCTTCAGGCCGTAGCTGATGATGGCGGCGAGAAAACGGTCCGACTCCTGGCGGGAGCGGGTGCAGAATTTCTTGGCCAGGGGCAGCCTAAGCTCATAGAGGCGCTTGCGGTGCTTCTCGGGCGCGCCGTTCCATGCCTCGGTTGTCACCACCACGAACCCCGGCACATAGCGGATGCGGATGGGGTTCACGTACCTGAATACGGAGTAGAGCTGGGTCCCCGCCACCCAGATGGCCGGGGCCATCATGGCGTCCGCCACCCCGGCCCGCATGGACGAGGGGATCTCGGTGACGCCCATGGGCACCGGGTTGGCGCCCAGAAGCTCCAGAATCCGGCCTTCCAGGGGGCCGAACCAGGTGATGAACCGGGCCTTGGGAAAGTCGGCCGCGCTCTGCACCGGAACCTTGGCGGAGTAAATCTGATCGAAGTCCTGGTCCAGCCACAAAAGGACCTTGAAGCCTTCCTTGGCTACGATCCCGTCGAAGGTGTCGATCATCTTCTCCTTGATGAAGTCCACCTCCTCGTAGCTGTTGAACAAGAAAGGAAGCCCCAGCACCGGGATCTCGGGGGACAGCAGGAAGGTGCCCTGGCCGGAAAGGCCGGCGCCCTGGAGCTGGCCGACACGCATCTTCTTGATGACCTGCTCGTCGTCTCCCATCACACCGCCCCAGTACACCTTGAGCGCCAGGTCGCCCTTGGTCTCCTCCTGGATGACCGGGAGCAGGATCTCCTCGAAGAGCCGCGAGTAGCCGATGCCCTTGGGCGCCAGGGTGGCGGTCTTCCAGTACTGCTTGGCCGTATCCTTGTCCCCGATCATCTGGGTGTCGTCGGCGCCGGCGGCGGAGGCCAGCAGGATCAGACAGAGGAAGACAATCGGGAACACGGCCGTGCGGGGCTTGGGCATTTGTCTACTCCTTGGTTTTGTCTTCGCGGTTTGTAAAGGTTGCGTCTTTGATCTCCAGGCGGACGTACTCCAGGTCGCCGTCCTTTTCGTGCCACACGGCCCTGCCCTGCCTGGGAATCATGAAACGCCCGGTCTTGCGGAAGTCGTAATAATAAGCGGACCAGGGGGTGTTTACAAAGCCATTTTTCGTGTCCATGGGGCGCTCGGCGGAAAAATGCATGACCGGTCCGTCCCCGGAAAAGTGGAAGATCCCCTCCACGGCCATCTCGGGGCCGAGGGAAAGGGAGGCTTTGGCCGAGTAGTTGTCCAGGCCCTCCCAAGCGATGCGGGAGTCGGCCAGGACCGTGGGGTACCAGGGGGCTTCGGAAAGAAAGCGGATGAGCTCGCCGCGGTCCAGATCCGGGCCCTGGGAGTCCACCACGGTCATGAGTCCGAGGAGGCCCGCCCGCATCCTGCCGCGCCCCTGGATGAAGCTGTCGGAGACCCGGATCAGGCCGCCGATGGCCGCCAGCCAAACAAACCCGAAGGGGTCGGCGGTGACGTGCTGCTCGGCGCGAAAGCCCATCCAGCGCTTTTTCGCTTCCGTGCGGAACTCTCCGCGTTGGACGATCCGGGCCCGTCGGATATCGGGGCCTTCCAGCGCTCCGGCCCAGGCAAGGTAGCGGGCCACCGGCTCGGGCCAGGAGGGCTCTTGAGATACCCGGCCGGGCCCTGCCTGGGGCGCGGAATAGAGGTCCCGGAGCAGGGCGCGCCGTTCCCGGATCAAGCGGAAAAGGCTTGCTCCCAGCAGAAGGACGAGGGTGACGGTGAGAACCTGGAGAAAGATGATCATGGCGGAGTGCTAACGATGAAGGGTTGTGCCGGCAAAGGCGCCCGCACCGGACGGATAGTGCTCATTCTTCCGTGACAAAGGCCACGGCGTCCATGGCGATGTCCGCGCCTTTGGGCAGGCTTTTCACGCCCACGGCCATGCGGGCCGGGAAGCGTCCGGAAAAGTGCGCGGCGTAAACCTCGTTCACCGCTGCGAAGTCGTCCATGCTGGTGAGATACACGGTGGTCCGGACCACGCTTTTCAGGTCTCCGCCCCCGGCCCGGCAGATGGCCTCGATATTGCGGATCACCTGCTCGGCCCGGTCGGCAACCGAGCCTCCGATCATCTGGCCGGTTTCCGGGTCCAGGGGGAGCTGGCCTGAGACGAAGAGAAAGCTCCCGGCCCGGACCGCCTGGGAGTAAGGGCCCACCGCGGGGGGGGCGGCCTCGGTGCTGATGGCTGTGATGCGCGGCTTTTTCTTCATGGCAAAACCCCTCAGGTCTTTGGAATACTAATCGGAAAGCCCGGAGACGATGATGTCACGCACTCTGTCCATGAGCTCTCCCATGGTTTCGTCGCTGTATTGGCTGGTTTCGACGGCCGGATGGATCTTCAGGCGGGCGGTACCCGGAAAAAGGTCCAGAGAGCGGGCGGGGAGCACGTTTTTCGTGCCGTCAATGGTCACGGGCAGGATGGGCAGGGAAAGGTCAAGGGCCATCTTGAACGCGCCCTTCTTGAAGGGCAGAAGGGTTCCTCCCTCGGAACGGGTTCCCTCCGGGAAGAAGATGATGGAGGTGCCGTTCACGATGCGCTCCTTGGCCTCGTTCAAAGATGCCAGCGCTTTTTCGCGGTTGCTGCGGTCGATGTAGACATGCCCGATCTTTTCACAGGCTGCGCCCAGGAAGGGCACCTTGCGGAGCTCCATCTTCATGACCCAGCGGAGGTCCACGGGGAGATAGCCGTAAAGCACGAAGATGTCGAAATGGCTCTGGTGGTTGGAGCATATGACGTAGGAGACGCCGGGTTTGATGTTTTCGGCGCCCTCGACGACAACCTTCATGGGCGTGGCCATGGCGTTCACACGGGCCCACCATTTGCCGAAAAGGTCGCTCACTTTCCGGGGGTCCATGAACTCCATCGCGACAATCGCGCCGCTCCCGAAAAAGGCGGTGGAGGCTCCGAGAAAGGGTAGGTAGACCAAATATTTGTAAGGTTGGTACAAGGCATGGGCAAGCTTGCGGTTCATGGTGCAAGTCCTCGCAATGTTCCGGGGGAGGGCCCCGAAGCGGCGGTCCGGGGCCTGAGAATTTTTCGGGATGTAGCAGTTTTCTTCCGGGCTTACAAGTTTTGGGCCTTAGTAGGAAAGATCCAGGCGGGCCACCCGGGCGATGCCCGCGTAGTCGTCGAAGAAAGCAATATTACGGTAGACTCCGGAACGGGCGGCGATCCTCTCTACCTCGTCCGCCTGCCCCATGCCCATCTCCAGGAGCAGGGCGCCTGCCGGGGCAAGGTATGCCGGAGCTTCCCCGATTATCCGCTGGATGGCGGCAAGCCCGTCCGGACCACCGTCCAGTGCGCCTGCGGGTTCGAAGCCGGAAACCTCCTTCTGGAGCCCCGGGATGTCGTCTCTTTTTATGTAGGGAGGGTTCGTGACGATGAGATCAAAGCGAGGTCCGGCGGCCAAGGGCGCAAACCAGTCGCCCGCCAGGAAACGGACGACGCCGGGACACAGGGCGTCCGCATTTCTTCGGGCAACCTCCAGGGCGGCCCGGGAGCTGTCCGTGGCGAAGTAGAGGTTCCCGGGCCGCTCGCAGGCAAGGGTCACGATGATCGCGCCGGAACCGACACCCAGCTCCAGAACCTGCACGGGCGCGGCCTGCGTCCGGGTGTCCAGGGCCGACAGCGCAGCCTCCACCAGGTGCTCGGTTTCCTGGCGGGGGATCAGAACGTTTCGGTCCACGGAAAAGGTCCGGCTGTAAAACTCCTTTTCCCCCAGGATGTAGGCCAAAGGCTCCCGATCGCACCGGCGCCGGACCAGGGCCCCGAACACCAGAAGCTCCTCATGGGTGAGCACCCGCTGTGAAGCAAGGAAAAGCTTTGCGTGCCCGATGCCCAGGCAGCGGGCCAGCAGGGCCTCTGCGCAGAGCCGGGGGCTGTCGGCCCCGGCTTTTTCAAGCTCGGCGCAGGCGCTGGAAAGGGCCTGCCGCACAATCTTTTTATCAGTTGCCATTCAAAAGCCCCGGAGGTTCCGCGTTTTCGCTTCCAGGGAGGAGCATAGTGCGGGAAGCATCCGTTTTCAACGCCGCTTTTTCTTTTGGCGGGCAATTTGCTATGCTCCACAGCGACGCCACGCTTGAAAATGGGACGAACTTGACGGAAAAAGGCCTGGAAGATGCCGGAAAAGCTGACCACTCCCTGGTATGCTCTCGAGATTCCCCATGCGCGCGTGCTGTACTTTCCTCTACGCCGGGCCGCGGCAATCGTCACACCGGAAGCGGCGGATGCCTGCCGTAAGCTGGCCCAGGACCCGCAGACAGCGCTGGTCGAAGAAGGCGCCCGGCTGGCGGCCCTGCTATGCGAGATGGGCGTTCTGGGGCCGGACCCGGATCGCTCCGAGCGTCGGGGCCTGCCTGACCAACTGACCCTTCTGCCCACACTTTCCTGCAATCTCTGCTGCTCCTACTGCTACGTCTCCCCGGACCCGGCCGGGGACATGTCCCCGGAAACCATGGACCGGATCGTTTCATCGGGCTTTGCCCGGGCCCGCGAGTCCGGCTCCCGTTTTTTCCGTATCAGCTTCCACGGCGGCGAGGCATTTACGCGATTGGACCTGGTACGCCGGGCCGTGGAGCGGGCAAAGGAGCTGTGCCGGAGTTACGGGATGGAGGCTCGCTTTGCCGCGGCCAGCAACGGCGCGTTCGGGCAAGAGGTGCGGAGCTTCATTTTGGAGAACTTCCACGGCCTGGTGCTCTCCTTCGACGGCCCAAAAGGGGTGCACGACTCCCAGCGGCCCGGGAAGGCCGGGGCAAGCTCCTTCGGGCTAGTATCGGAAAACATCCGCGTCCTCTCCCGACTCGGCTTTCCCCTGGCGCTCCGTATGACGTTGACGGAGAGGTCCGCTACCTTCGTGGACGAGGCCGTTCAGCTCCTTGCGGGCCTGGGTTTTCGCGGCCCCTTGCTGCTGGAGCCGGTGTTTGCGGGCAGCGGGAACGTGTCGCCATCCGTCGAGCCGTCCGCATTCCTTTCGGCTTTTGCCCGGGCATTTTCCTCGGGGCGATCATCCGGCATCCGCGTCTCCTACTCGCCCGCACGGCTTTCCGAGATCGTGATGGATTATTGCGGAGCGGGCGGAGAAAACGCCTGCGTGGCCCCGGACGGGCGGGTGTATGCCTGCCTGCAGGCGGCTGCACGGGGAAGCCCGGAGGCCCAAGAGTTTTTAATCGGCGATGTTTCCACCGGCATCCTGCGGGAAGAGGGCAAAGCGGCAGCCATCCGGCAGAGGATTGCGGAACGGCGCGAAGCTTGCCGCGGCTGCTTCGCCTTTTACCACTGCGCGGGCGGTTGCCCCTTGATCCAAAAGAAGCCCGATCCCGAGAACGATTCCCGGTGCGAAACAGCCCGCGCCGTGCTCCTGTTTCTGATCCTCACCCGCATCCGGGAGTCCGGGGGCTTGTTCTGGAGGGAGGAAAGCCCGGCAAAGCCGGACTGATCAACTTTTGAGGCCGGCCGACGGCGGCGGATCGCCCCGAGCTTACAATTGCTGCCGTAAGCCCGTACACTAAGAAGTTTACGGAAAAGCGGGGAGGGGGAAAAGCCAGTTTTTTCAAAAGGGGCTTGTCCTCGCTTCCCCGCAAGTAATCATTTTTTCTTTATTGGCCGTTCTCCGTTTTATGGTTACTGGGCGCGGATGTCGTTTTGTTTGGGTTCCCAGCGGAGGCCGCCCCGGAAGCCGTAAGCCTTGTACAAGTAGAAGGTGGTGACCAGCTCCGGTGTCCGGGAGAAGGGGCGCTTCCGAAAGACGGGGAAGGGAACGGGCGGGGCCACGCGGTCGAAGGCCTCCGCCAGGACTCCGGTGTTGCTGTCGGGGAATCGGGTGACGCCCACGGCGTCCATTCCCATGAGGTCCTGGTCGGTGAACCAGTAGTCGTAGACGTTGGGCCGGGTCCAGCGGTTGATGCTGACGGTTTCGGGCCTGCCCGGAGTGTAGAAGGCCAATTCGCTGGCCAGCTGGTAGCGGATGCCGAAGAGGAAGGTTTTTTCGGGTCTGGGCATGGAGGCGATCATTTTGCCTGCTTCGCGGCCCAGGTCGTTCCAGCCGGTAAGCTCCTTGGCGGTCTGGTCCAGGCGGACGGGAAGGGGCAGGACCGGCAGGACCACCTGGAGCAGTACCAGGGCGGTGACGGCGTAGGATGTGGCCAGCGTCCATTTCCACAGGCGCGGCCTGGGTGGAGGAAGGAGGGCGCCCGCAGGGGAGAACACTGCGGCCGCGAGCACGGAGGCCGTGAGGAAGCTGGCAGCGGGCCAGTTGCCGTATACGCGGGTATGCAGCGAAAGGACGCAGAAGAAAAGCAGCATGGGGGCGGATGTAAATAGCAGAAAGGAAACGATCCAGCCCTCGTGCCGTTGCTTTTTTGCGGCTCGGACCCAGGCCCAGACGATGAGGAGAAAGGCCAGGGGCGACACCAGGCCGGCCTGGGCGCCCAGGAGCTCCAACAGGTATCCGGGGTGGAGGGTGAATCCCTGGTCCGCGCCTCCCAGGTGAGCCACATGGCGAGCGGAGGACCATCCGTTTTGGTGGTTCCACCACAGGACCGGGGAGAAGAGGACGCTGCCCAGGAGGACCCCGGCCCAGGGGGCGGGGGTAGCAAGGAGTTTCCGGTGCTCTCGGGAGGTCAGCATGTAGAGGAGCAGGCAGAGAGCGAAGAGTACCATGGTGTACTTGGAAAGGAGCCCGAAGCCGAACCAGAAGCCGGTGGCCAGCCACTGGACGGTGGAGCGCCGGGAAAGGGCGCAGGCGGCGTGATACGAGGCCCCGGCCCAGGCAAGGGCCTGGATTCCGTCCGGCGTGGCCAGGAGCCCCCCGGCGTTCAACTCGAGGACGCCCTGGGTGAGGAGGGCGGTGGCGAGGGCGGCCCGGGCCGAAAGAAAACGTCCGGCAAGGGCGGTGAGGTAGAGACCCGTGCCGAAAAGGGCCAGGACGGACACCAGGCGTACCGAGGTTTCGCTGGTGCCGAAGACGCGGGTGAATATTCCGATGGCCCAACCCAGGAGGGGAGCCTGGTCGTAGTAGCCCCAGGCCAGGTGCCGGCCCCATTGCCAGTAGTTGGCTTCGTCCGGCGTGAGGAGGAAAAGCCCGGAGAAGAGCAGGCGGAACGCTGCGGCGGCGAAAACGATTGCGTAGGCGGCCCGGAGGGTTCTTTGGTCTTTTTCCTGCAAAGGGTTTCTCCCGTGTTGGATGGCAGACTCTAAGTAGGAAACCCGGACGGGTTTCGTCAAGGCGAAACGGGGGAGGCGGCTTGACAGGCAGGGGGCGCTTTGCCAGTGTGCCGGAAATGCAAGGGAAAGCGTGGAACTCCTCAAGGAAGGCGATGGATGCTTGCGGCGGATAAAAAGCGCGTTCAACGGGACCTGGGTCTAGCCTGCCTGATTTTCGGGCTGTCCGCGGTGGTGACGGCACTGGCCGGCCGCCTGGGCTGGGACCTTCACATCAGCTCCCTGTTCTATGAGCAGGGAAGGGGCTTTGTCCACGGCGCAAGGCAACCCTGGAGCTTTTTGTATCACTGGGGAACCCTGCCCGGCCTTTTGATCACTTTTGCATGCCTGGCCGGGTTGGGCGGGGTGGCCCTGGGGCGCGTGCGCGCTGACTACCGAAAACCCTTGCTGGTGCTGGTGCTGACCACCTTCGTGGCGTCGGCTGTCCTGGTGAACGGCGTGCTGAAGACCTACTGGGGACGGCCCCGGCCCTGCCAGGTGCAGCAGTTCGGAGGGGAATGGGAGTTTCAGAAGGTGTGGCCGCCGGGCAAGCCGGGACGGGGCAGGTCCTTTCCCTCGGGGCATGCCTCCATGGGGTTCTTGCCCATCGCCCTCTATGCCTTCGTGCGTGTCCGTCCCCGGTTCGCGCGGGCCTGCCTGGGCGGAGGGCTTGCTTACGGCTGCCTGATGGGGGCTGCGCGGGTGGTGCAGGGCGATCACTTCCCCACGGACGTCTTGTGGGCCTTTGCCACGGTGGCCATGACCGGCCTGGTCCTGGACGCCGCGATCCCGGAGCACCGGGAGCTTCCTTCCGGGGAAGGGGGAGGGAGGTGGAGGCGGCCCGCCGCCGCAGGGCTGATCGGGGCGGCGGCGGTGGCCGCGCTTGCCATGTACCTGACGGCCGAGCCTTTCTACGAGCACTATCGCCGGTATTTGTGGATACGGGATTCGGTCCGTGAGGTGGTGGTGCAGAGCAATGTTTCCTTCGTGAAGAAGCAGGTGCAGTACTCCGGGGAGGGCCAGGCCCGCATCCTGGTGGACGCCCGCGGGTTCGGCGCCCCGTGGGCCCGGTGGCGCCTGTGCGCAGTCCCCTTCAACCTTCCGGGAAAGCTCGTGTATGTCTATCACATCGAGACCGAAGGCCATCTTTCCGAGCTGTTTTACGAGGCAAGGGTTATCCTGCCCCGGTCTCTGGAAGGAAAGGTCTCGGTCTCCTTCACGGAGAAGGAGGGTTTTCCGTTCCGCCGGGTCGGACAGCCCTGAGGAAAGGCCTGCCGCCAGGCTGTCCAAGCTGCTGCAACATCCCTCCCGCCCCTCTTTGCGAAAGGGGGATGCTCACGCTCCTCATTTTGCCCCTTCTTGGAACTCATCACAAAAAGGTTTTCTCCAGAGGGCATCTTCAATTTCTGGCTCGCATTTCCTTTCCCGCTGCAATTGATTCCTGCTGAGATGGAGGGAGACAAGTCTTAGATTGCCAATCTCGGGCCTGGTTCAAAAAGTTTTACGGAAAAGGGGTGCGGGGGGTGGGGTGGAGGGGAGG
>JBFMHL010000150.1:0-22460 GCA_040753055.1 Thermodesulfobacteriota bacterium
TTTGTTGGGGGGGCCCCACCGGGCGGCGCCCGCCGGGGTTTCGGGGGGGGCCCGGAGCCATTTTCTCCTTTAAATGAGCCCCTGATGGTACAAGAGCGTTTTTTCCTTAGTAAGTGATGGAAAGCTGCAGGTACCAGATCCCGTGGTGATCCGCCCCGCTGTCCAGGGGCTTGTCACCCTTGAGGTTCTTTGCCCACTCCACCTTGGCAAGGCCGTAGGGGGCCCAGGCCAGACGGAGGCCGAGACCGGCGCCCCACAGGCTGGCGTCGGACTGCTCGGCCGGGAAGCTGTCCTTCACCCAGACGCGGCCGTAGTCCGTGAATACCGCCGCATCCAGACCCCAGGCGCCCTTGCTGCCCGAGGGGAGGCTCCAGTCGAGCCCCTGGTTGAAGAGGGGGTAGCGGACTTCCAGGGAACCCACGACGCCGTTGTCGCCGGAGTAGTCGCCCTGGCCCCAGCCACGGACGGTGCCGGCGCCGCCGGCGATGAACTCCTCGGAGACCGGCACGCGGTCGAAGGAGAACTGCCCGGTGGCGGAAATCACGCCCGTCAGGTTGAGCGGCAACCACTGGAACCTGCGGTAGCTGCCCTCGAACTTGGTGAAGTTGGCCTTGGAGAACAGGCGCGAGCCCACATCGTCGTCGGTCAGGCCCTTCACCAGGCTCACCACGGTCACGTTGTGGCCCCGGCCGCCGTCAATCCACTCCAGGTGGGTGCCCGCCCGCAGGTTGTAAAGGTCTTCCTGGTACAGCCGGATGCGGAACATCTTGCTTTCAATGCCCTTGTAATCGAGCCCGCCGTCCACCCACCAGGAGAAGTTCCGGGTCCGGGTGAAGGGATGGGAGGCCCAGAGGCTGGCCGTGGTGCTGGTACCTTCCAGGTCCAGAACCTCCAGCTCCTGGCCCACGTCGTAATCCAAGCGGGAGACCGCCACGCCCAGCCGGGTGCCGTAGCTGTTCACCGGAAGGTTGTACTCGCCCCGCAGGTACCACATGGGGCCGGCCTTCTTCTGGGGGTTGACGCCCATCATGTAGCGGAGTCCGATGTAGTCGCCGATGCCGAAGGGGTTGGGGAAGCTCAGGTTGACACCCGCGCGGTTCGGGGAGACGTACTCGGAGCCGAAGTTGTCAAAATCCACGCCCACCTGCCACCACTTGGCCTCCGTGACCTCCACCACGATGTCCGTGGTGCCCGGGTCCTTGCCGCGCACCAGGGTGGCCGTCACGTTCATGCCGGGGTAGTCGTTGAGGAGGAGCAGAGCGCGCTCCAGGGTCTTGCCCGTAAGGGCGCCCTCTTCCCGCACCACCTGCATGACCGCCTTGATGGTTTCGGCCTTATAGCGCTCGTTGCCCTTGACGACGATGGCGCCGAGCCGGCCCTCGGTGACGGCGATGATCACCTTGCCGTCAGCGATGGTCTGGGGCGGGAGGTAGGCCCGGGTCAGGATGTAGCCGTTCTGGTGATAGTAGGCGGTGATCTCGCCCGCCATCTTCTCCAGCACGGCGACATTCACGGTGAGCCCCAGGTAGCGGTCCACCACCTTCATGAGCTCCTCGTCGGAAAACATCTGATTTCCGTCGAAAATCACCTGCTTCAGGGCAAAGGAAACACCCTCACCGCCGGAAATCTTGCCGGTTTCGTCCTGGCCGATGCGGATTTCCGGCATTTGGGTGGCCGGAGGCGCCTCGTGCGGCGCAAGGGAACGCTCCACGATGCCGGGATCCAGGCTGGCCGGATTTACTTTGGGCCCGGCCCATGCAGCCTGCGCAAAAACAACAGCCACGAGCGCAAGCCCCAACACCAACGCCTTAGTTCTTATGGTGATCACCTCGGCCTCCTACGTCTGCAAGTTGAAAGGTAAGTATTGATCGAAAACATCGTCCTGTCCCTTGCGCGAAAAACCTTGTGCGGCCGGTGCCTTGGGGATGAAGGAATGCCTGTGACGGCAGATCTGCGGAAGGGCGCCGAGGCAAAGAGCATACTGCCGCGACGCTTTGGTGGGGGTAAAAAAGGATGCGGCCGGCATGGGATTTCGCACGATGGACCGGAATCGGCTTGAGTTATCGGCTACCGCGGGGTGCGAACACACACCCTTTGGAGTGGGACCGGGGCATGAAGAACTCTCGTCACTCCCCTGTCCGCGATATAAAAAAAACGCATTAATAATGGTTTGGAAGGAGCCGTCTGTAACCTATTTCACGTTCCGGGTGTGATGTCTTTAATCTCTCCCGAAAAATCCACGACCTCCGGGAGGTTAAAACACACCGCTGCTCAAAAAGGCACCACCAGTGCGCCTTTCGAGTTGGCCACGTGAACAATTCAAATCATCGTGCGCGGTTATGTACCCAGAAAGTCCCAAGTCTGTCAAGAAAAAAATCCTTTTCACGTGCGGAAGACCCTGTGAAATAACAGGTGTCTCGGGGCCGCCTCTCGGCCGGCCGGCCCTGTGCGGATTTTTTCCTGAGGCACCCCATAGGAAAAGAAGGAACATAGCCCCTCCGCACCCGGCCCTGGCGGGCATCTCCCCTCCACCTGCAAAATATATAATTAATTTATATCGTTATAAAAAGATAGGTTCGTAGGGGAGTCGTACGATCCCCGAAGAAGCCGGTTCCAGTCCCCTACCGGCGCCCTGCTATAGCCCCTTCGGCCCGGAAAGGAAGCAAAGCACCGGGCATCTGAAAAACCTTTTAAAGTCAGCTGCCAGCGGCAAGGCCGGCGGCTTGAAAAGCTCCTGAACCGCTCGAAAAGG
This sequence comes from Thermodesulfobacteriota bacterium, assembly GCA_040753055.1. GTDB lineage: Bacteria > Desulfobacterota > Desulfobacteria > Desulfobacterales > Desulfatibacillaceae > JBFMHL01. The sequence goes on from JBFMHL010000150.1 coordinate 2,753, forward strand.
TCAAAGTCCAGAACCCGCTTTTTAGGGCGAATAGCCGACCTCCGGCCATTGGCCTGGGATGGCTCGCAGTTCGGCCCCCGGACTCCGCCGGGTGGCGAACCCGTAAAAATAATTTCCCTTTCCAGCGATGGGCACCTCGTTCCGTCGAATGATCCGGCTCGCGAGACGTCATTCCGGCGGACACCGGATTCCAGCCCCCTCGTCTTGGGGCCCGGGGGTACGACCTGTGGGGAAAGAATTTCAGGGGGGCTCGAAAAGAGAAGGGATGGCTTTCCCGTCACCATCAGGCCAGGGCTGCGGGGCAGGGGCGAAAAATATTCGTGGGCCGGTCGGAGGAGCGGATTCCGCCTTCAACCCTTCGTGGGGTTCCAGGTGAAACAGGCGGCCGGAAGGCGCCGTGATGCCCGCGGGACGGAAGCCTGGCAATGGATTCGGCGTCCGGCCCGAATTTTTCCGTGCACGGGGCCAATGTTCATGTTGACAGCGATTTTTCGGGATGCTAAAGGACGTGTTCTTTTTCGGGCCGTTAACTCAGTCGGTAGAGTATCTGCCTTTTAAGCAGAGAGTCGCGCGTTCGAGTCGCGCACGGCCCACCAGAAAGGAGAACGTCCCCATCGTCTAGCCTGGCCCAGGACACCGGCCTTTCACGCCGGCGACAGGGGTTCAAATCCCCTTGGGGACGCCAATTAAAAGCAACGGTCTGAGGTGGTTAGCCGACCACCTTCAACCTTGGCCGTGCCTTCTGAGGGGTTGAAGGCTCCTCAGAAGGCTTTTTGTTTCCGGGCAGCACACGAAGGGCCTGCCTGAGCCCTGAAAGGTCGTGTAGGTAGCGCTCCGTGGTTGCCAGGTTTTTGTGTCTCAAGATTGCCTGGATTTTTATTGCGGGAATCCCCTTTTCGGCCAGGATGCTGGCCGTAAGGTGGCGGATCGCGTGAAACCCAAAAGGCTTGACTCCCGCCCTATCACACAACCGCTTCATGAAATGCCTTCTCTGCGTGAATGGCCTTCCATAGTAGTCCCCGCAAAAGGGCGTCTCTTCCAGGCAGATAAAGACATGCGCCTCTCCCTTAAAGGGCATGCCTGATCTACGCTCTTTCCAGGAATCAAGGGTCTCAAAAAGGTCATCTGTGAGGGGAATCCAATCATACTCAAGGGTGCCCCCCAACCGCTTCCTTGTTCCCAGGCGGATTTGACGCCGTGCAAAATCCACGTCATCCCAGCGCAGCTTGAAAACTTCAGACCTTCTCGCGGCAGTGTGAAGGAAGGTGAGAAGCATCACACGGTCCTGGAAGTCTTCCGCTGCCTCGAACACTCGCCAGAAATGGGGCACAGGAGGAACGTAGCGCCTCTTCCTTTCCTCCGGCATACGGTCCACAAGGCATGGGTTTGGGCCGTGCAAAGGAGGATCAATGTACTTCATCCCCCAGTTCCAGGCAGCAACAAGGTTCTTTCGGTCCTTGTTTGCGCCGTTTCCCGACCGCTCCTCTTTTTGCTTCCTGACGTAGCTTAAAACCTTTGCGGGTGTAAGCTGTGTGACAGGAAGGGCCGGGTCAACTTCCTGGAAAAACCGGCGGAACATTGTCTGCTTCTCTCCATAGGTCTTGGGAGAAAACCGGCTGGCGGCATAATCCATGTACGCCTGAGCCCATTCACCACAGGCCATGACGGTCCTGGGGCCTTCTTCCCACTCCCTCAAGGGCTTCCGCCTCTGCTTGGTTTCCCAATCCAGGGCTTCCTTTTTCGTGGGAAAAAGTTTCTGCCTCCTCCCCCCCTCCCTCCGCACCTCTCCGACCCATATTGGTCCTCTCTTGTATGGCACGGGTTATCTCCTTTTCAAAGAACAGGTAGTGGCCTTTCCCAAGGCGCACCCCGCCTAAGTCCCGGTAATACTTTCTCACCGTTTTGGGGTCAAGGCTGAGTTTGGCAGCAACCTCTTTTACGGTCAGCCGTTTTCCCAATTCGGAATCAATACCCATGAGCCTATCTCCCCGAAAAACCTAATCACGCCCTTGGGGATTTTTTAGGCTCCTGAGCCGGTTCAACAATGGCGGGTTAAAGGCATCAAAAGAGGACACATTGCATTTCTTGTAAAAGACATGGGAGGCAAGATAGTTCGCCACGCTTATAGCCGATCTTGGGGTTTCAACCTTGGCGAAAAACGGCCACCTGGCGGCCCAGGTTGCACGGTCAACGTCTTGAAGGGTTCTGACTTGATCGCCGCAGTTACCCCTTCCCTTCATTAAAATGTGCATGTGAGGATGCGCGGCGCAGTCATAACAAGTCACATAAATAAATCCGAGTTCTAAATGCTCCTCATTTCTCAAGGCTTCTGCCCATCTCATCAATTGCCGGTCCAGGCTGTTTTTCCTTGCGGCTCTGTATCTTGAATGGAATGTCAACGTAACCAACCATTCCCAATCCCATTGTTGAATGAATCTACTATACCCACGAAATAACCGGAGTCTTTCAATACGACTTTTCATGATAGCAACTCTCCCTTCGTGATTGTGTACACTCCTGGGGTCAAGTAATTTTTTACTAAACCCATTCTTCAGTTGGGGGGAGTCACTATTGAAATTGATTGCAAATGGAAGAGCCCCAACTCAATCAGTTGAGACTCATATAACATTGAGGAATTTTATGCGGAATTGGTAGTTGATTAGGGTTGTGAATTGACAATGTTAGATTGTGATTGGCTATAATTAACAATCGTCTGACTCAATATACAGCGCAAAATCGAGCCATTTTCCATCGTCAATATAAGCCTTTGCGGTATTGTATGCGTTTCTGGCATTTTGGATGTAAACACTCTTGTCCTCATTTTCGCCGCAAAAGTCCAATCCCCTGCCTATATTTTGCCAAGAAACGCTAAATTGTCTTAAATCCCATACTTGTAAAATTCTTTGAGCGGCCCAGTCTCTATATCTTGGCCGGACATCTGTTGGTTCAGGAAAGTCCTCCCGCAGAAGTTCCAAAACTCTCTTCAAATCACGAAAAATGGCTGAGTTTCTCCTATTAAGGTCAATTTTAATTTCCATTAGGTTCCTTCTCTCTTCATTCTCGTGAATCCTATATTGTTGCCCATGAAAGTTTAACGGCCATCCTCCCCGCCCCGTGACGACTACCGCAGGTGGCAAAAACACAGGCTTTCTTGTTTCCCAGCGTTCATGGTTCCAGGGTAAATACAGGTTCCAATCCAGCGAAGAATCAATTCGTTCTAAAGCAGGAGAAGGATTCATTGCATCAACAGGGCGGGCACCTCTAAAAAGCTCTTGGAGTCTTGCCCGCCGCATGAATTCCCAAGCCCAAGCAGCAGGAGGCAACCCAGCCGAAATGAAGGAATAAAGTCGGGCAGACCACCAACTTGGAGCGCCCTCAATCTCACTTGTTCCAGGTTCGCACATGCCTCCCCTCACCCCCAAAAAGGATTGGGGAAGGGTATCAATTTTTCTCGGGAGAGATCAAAAAAAAATTTCATGGACCGCAAATGAGGTCCAGGCTTCATTGCAAGCGCTCGCAATCAAATTGGTTGCGGAAAGGGAGGGGGAATCATTCTGATGGGGGGTAACGGTCCAGGAACCATCCTCCAACAAGTAAGCCGTTACGGCAGAAGCTTCAGCCAACTCTCACTTGGTTCCAAATCACTGGGCGGTGTTCAGGCGGCTGTCTTTCAAGCCGGGCAAGCCGACTATCCCCCGTTAGGCGGGACATTGGTCCATTCGCCATTCTCATCCTTGTATAAGGGCAGGGCCTTCTCTTTAATCTTCTTCAAGAACGTCTGGGTGGCCCTTATCAGGACATCCCTCCTGTCATCTCCAAGCTGATTGACGAACCCGTCAAAGTCTTCCTTCATCTGCCTCATCTGGGCTTCTTCCCGCCTCAGCTTGACCGGGTCCCGGCCCCCGTTCTTGATCTCCCAATCCTTCTGCTTTGCAATTGATTTCACAAGCTGGCTGAGGGCCATGATTTCGCGGTTAAGATGGGGATACTTCACGCCCGTTTTCTCTTCCTCCGCCATCATCTTATAGATGCGGCGCTTGTGGCGTTCGGCAAGGATGTCCAATCCCTCCGAGCCCTCCGGCAGTTCCTGTCCCGGGGAGGGTTCCGCCGGGAGGCGCGGGGCCTCCTCCTGCCCGGGGATAAGGAGCAGATGGGCGATCCTTTTCTTGAACTTCGTTACTCCCTGGGAAATGGAGTGGACGGAAGAGCCGGGCAGCACGCCCCATGCGTCTTGGGCGTGGCGGGCTATGGCCTTGGAGCTTTCCCCGTTCCTGAGCATCAGAAAGAGCGTGTAGCGCTGTTCGTCATCCAGAAGGGAAATCCAGGTCTTTTGCTTTCCGGGCACGGACGCCTTTTCCCGTAGCTGATCCAGGACGTATTTTTTCATGGCCCCCATCCTTGTACCTTTGCAAAAAATGCCGGGCGATTTTTCGGGTGATTAAGACGCCCCCCAATCGGGAGGGGTGCTGAGATTTTCGGGAATCCAACTCCTTACCGTGGACGAAAAAAACAAAAACTCGGCCTCGATTTAGCGCGGGCGTTCTCCTTTACCTGTGGTGGGCGGGGTTTCTATCCCTCTGCCTGCTTCCGCTCCGTTGTTCGGGCAACGGTTCCTTATGGCTTGAGAGCGTTCCTTACCGTCTGCAATGTCCAGGGCTGCCCGTTCCGCGTGGCTACTCCCTCTCCGTTCAGAAGCTCCGCTATCTCCCGGAAGCTCTTCTGCGTCCCGCCTTTGGGTTTCCGGCGGAGTTGCTTTATCCTCTCCACCGTTTCAGGGGCAGCTTCCGCATAGGACTTCCTGCCCTCGCACTTTCCGCCTTTCCCCTTCTTCCTCTGCCGTGCAACCCGGAGCTTCTGGACCAGCATGCTCTTCTCATACTCTGCTATTGCCCCCAGAACCTGGCGCACGAGCTTCCGCGTGGGGTCGTTGTCCAGGAGGTCCGCTCCCTCAAGGGCGCTTATTAGGCTGATACCGGATTCCCGGAAGTCCTGGATAATGCTCTCCTGGATCATCAGGTCTCGGGCGATGCGGTCCATCTTCTCCACTATGACCGTTTTTATCCCGTGGCCGTTTGCCTCCAGGTCCACCATCATCTCCGCCAGGGCAGGGCGGTTTTCCAGGGTGCCGCTCACTCCTTCGTCCCGGTAATAGCGGACTATCTCTATCCGGTTGGCCTTGGCGTAATCCTCTATGGCCTTGCGCTGCCGGGTGAAGCCGTCCCCGTTCACCTGGCCCTTACCGCTCACCCTCAGATATGCAAACGCCCCGGTCATTTCGCCCTCCTTATTTGAGGGCAATAATATTGTAATTTAGGACTTTAGTCAATTAGTTTTATAACTTTTCCGTAGAAATTTTATAAAGCAGGGGGAGGGCATTTCTTTTGAAGGGAGGGCATTACTTTTTAAGGGAGGCTTTCCAGGCTTTGAAATCCGCCCTGGCTTTTAAAAGCCGTGGGAGAAGGTCGGCAGGGGCTTTCATGCCCTTAGCTTCCGCTTCCTTTATGGCGGATAAAATCCTTACAAGAAGTTTTTTTCTCTCACTCAGTCGCATATAAAAATTTGAATCCATTTAGTTATAGCCCATCAAGACAACACAGCCAGCAGCAACTTCAGCATAGCTTTGATTATGAGTTCTTGTATCTTTTGCAACCTCATCAACGCAATTCATAATTTGAATGGAAAGAGGTTTCAGGCCATCTATCCCATATTTATCAAAAAGGGCTTTGCCTGCATTTAAATTTGCGGCTAAATCGGAGCAAGTAGCCAGCTTATTTTGGTAAGAAGCCCTGCTCCAATCACTGAGCTTTTTTCTATGAAGGTTCCCCCCGGCATACCATTTAGAGGCGGCAGTTGATATGGGAACAGCTTCCTGCTTCTTTTGCGGGCCACTGCTATTTTCTCCGCCACTTAAATAGGAAAGGAACATGATCAGTGCAATCAGGCTTGCACAACCCACGGCAAAATTTTTAAGGCCCTCCTGGGTTTTGTCCTTTTCCTTTTCTGCTCGGGTCTCATCCCCGCAGTGAACGCAGGTAGAAGCATGTACAGAAGTTTGCTTGCCGCAGGCCGGACAAGTGTAAAGGTTGCCACGGTTTTTTTCCGTGGAGCCCTTCTTTTTTCCCTTGCCTAACATCTGAGTGGGGGTAGCCTTCCATTTATCAAATTTGGCGAAAATGATTCCGCAGGCTTGGCAGGCAGCCGAAGGGGGTTGACTGGCTCCGCACTTCGGGCAGGTAATGGTCTCCGCCTCTTTCGTTTCGGCTTCGGCTTGTAGACCTTCCTCGGGCTCTTCGGGTGATTTTGCAGAGGCCCCGCAGTGGGGGCAAAAATTGGCTTGCTCAGGAATATTTTTGCCGCAGCCGGGGCAGGGCGTGCCTGTCTTGGTTTCGTTATTGGAGGGCTGGGTGACAGGGGAGGGCTTGACCAGAAACTTGTTCTTGCATTTGGAGCAGGTGGCGTAGGTGCCTTTTTCGGGTATCTTTGAGTCCGGGATTTGATAACTGGCCCCGCAGTGTTCGCAAACAGCCTTCATAAGGCTCCCTCCGCTCGAATAGAAATCAAATTTCCTGGGATTAGGTTGTGTTTATGGAATTCTCCTTCCTCTATACGCTTTCAGCAGGATTTTGAAAAGCCTTTAAAGCACGGTAAATGGGGCAATCGCCTAATGGGCAGGCGCTTCCAATATCCAGTTGTGTAGGGCAGGCATATTCTGCTTCTTATCCTTGCTTTCTACATTTGCCCAAACCGCTTGGGCAAAATGGGCGGGGGCCTGTATCAGATTCCGTGTGGAGCAACAAGCCCCGGGAAGGGATTTGCTATTCCAGATGGGAAGGCCGAATCAAGACGATATGGCAGGTAGGGGAGAGCCGGGTGATTCGGGAGCATGGGGGGCGGTGAAATTCTGGAACGAGTGAAATTGATTGCACGCGGAGGTGAAAGAGGAGTTGGGATTGCAAGCGCTTGCAAGCAAGTGAAATTGATTTCACTCACCAAACTCCTTATAGCCTTTGTGAAGGCTTTTTTGAAGGCGTTTATTGGTCCAGGAAGGCTTTTATGGGAGATAACGGGTTGATTTTATAAGGCAAGGGTGCGCTATCGCGTTCTTTCACGCCGGCGACAGGGGTTCAAATCCCCTTGGGGACGCCAACAAAAACGGACGGTTGCAAAGATGCAGCCTGGGCTGGCCGGAGAGCATGGTACTTTCCGGCCGGCCTTTTTGCCCTTCCGCCCCCCCCCTTGCGCTGATCCATCCTGGCCCGCAGCTTCCCTGATCCGCCGACAATAACGGCATGCGCCGCGTATCCGCCTTCCGCCCGACCGGGCGGGAAGCAGGGCGCCCTTTTGCGCCGCAGGCGCGAAGCGCGCCCTGCCAATCGCCTTTCCTCTTGGCTTTCCCTATGATCCGGCCTCCCGGCCCGCAGCCCGGCGAACACTTTGCCTGGCCGCCACGCAAGCCTCTTCCACATGAAACAGGCCGGGCATCATGGGACGGCAGATTTCGGCGCGCAGGTTCTGGGCCTGGTAGGTCCGGTCCATGGTGTTTCGGAGGTTTTCGAGGGCCCGGGAGCGCACCGGTCCGGCGGCTTGGTTGTAGGCATCCACGTTTCGGGCGGCGATCTCTTCCAACTCCGCCAGGAGGGATTCCATTTGTTCGAGCCCCCGCCGGGCGGCCCGGTACTCCGAATAGGTCTGGGCGGCACCTCTCTCCGCCCGATCCAGGTCGCTGCAAAGGATTCCTTCCAGCTCGTCTCCCGCCAGTCTGCGCAGAGCGTTTCCGTCCGAAGCCTGGCCCGCCTGTTTTTCATCCCTGGTCAAAAGCCTTGCCGAGTAGATATCGGCAAGGGGCGAGGCTGCCGAAACCAGGGGAAAGAAGGGATCCGGCGAGTTGATGTCGGCCACGCATTTGAAGTATTCGGCAAAAGCGTGATCTTCACCATGCTTGGTATCGGTGATGCCCACGGTGTGGACGTCCGGGTCCTGAAAGTCCGGATGGGCCTCCAGGAGCCGAGAAATCTTCAGGTGGCCCGCATTGGGCCGGAGAGTGCGGGGAGGTGCGATGCGCTCGGGCCTGCCCCGGCCGAACAGGGGATGCAGCAGATGGGGCGTGGAGGTCCGCCCGTTCCTGACCTCGATCTCGGTGCTGTAGACCTCGTGAACCGGGAACTTCTCCCTCACCACATCGAGGCAGACGTCGGGGGATGCGCTGCTGACGGCGATCACGAGGTTCGGGAAACGTTCCCGCAGCCACGCGATGTCCCCGGGCTCAATCACCTGGAGGCCGGCGTAGCGTCTCCAGAGGCTGGCGGAGAGTTCCCGGATCTCATGGAGCGGAACCTGGGGCATGTGGTGCATGAGGTTCAGGCGCATGATGGAGAGCATCCGGTCCATGGCGAAAGGGCCCAGGCGCCTTCCCAGGGCGTGACGTACCGTATCGTGCTTCCAGCCGGCACGGGCCAGGGCGTAGTAGAGGGTTCCGGGCCCGGCCCATCGCGTAAGCCCCCGGCTTACGTACCGCAAGCGCGCCCGGGCGTCGCGGCGGTTCCACACCACCTTTCCCCGGCCGCGGCGCTCCTCCGCCCGGAGGAGAAAGTCCAGCCCATAGGCCTGCAGGGCGGAGATCTCCCAACCCAGGAGCACGCCCAGGTTCAGGCCCTTGTGAAAGGTGCCGTCCAGGTCCAGGACCAGGTAGCGGGTGTCGGGCCGGATCACGTGGCATATAAGCGACCGGAAATCCAAGGGCCGGGCGGCCACCACAACCCGATCCACGCGTCGCATGAACCGGCCGTCCGGCCCCTGGCAAAGGCCGGGCGTGCGGGGTTTTCGGGCTATGTCCAGTCCTGTCATGAGGGTCTTCCTTTCCTTTGCTGCAGGGGCAATACCGGGTTGCGGCCGGAAAAGCCAGCCCTGGGCCGGAAGTGACGATTGTTTTACAAATACCTGAATCCGCGACGGAGTTTTTCGCTACAGGAGCTAAAGCCCATCGCTTGGACATTCTTACCAAGAACTATGTTTTCCCTGGTGTGAAAATCTTCTTTCCGGCCCTTCGGGGCGGCTCCATGCGGCCCGTCTGCGGTGTCAGGCTACGGCCGCGGCCCCCTGCATTTGCCGGTTTGAGAAGGGAACCGGCAGGCATGCCAAGGACGGCGTACGCATCGGAGTGGGCGACGTGGAGGGCATGCGACGTTTCCCGGCCCGGCCCCAACGACGAGGTCCGCCTGGCCGTCGAGGCCCTGGTCGCAAGCCTCACTGGTAATCTGGACATACGCGAAACAGCCCGGAGCATCGCAGGGGGCCTGGGGAAGCTGCAAGGGGAAAAGCTTTGCGGCGGCCGCCATACCGGCTGCCCGGGCGGGCCGTGAGCCCGGACGGAAGGATGCGGAGAGGCACCGGTCGGGTTGCGGAACCCGCCAGCCCCGCGCAAAGGAGCCCCGCAGCCACCCCGACAAGGGGTTTTGGAAAACCGGAGCAAGGAACTATCCTTGCCCCGGTTTTTTATTATCTCGGCAACAGGATAGTAGAGAATCTGCCCGATGAAGCAGGGCGGCACGGGGGGCGGCTCCTGCGTGAGGATGAAGAAGGTGAACTCGGTGACTCCGGGAAGGGTTACCCGGTTCGTGGCCGTGTCGAAACTCGCGCCCGCTACCTTGGTGTAGGTGCCGCACAGGGTGTCGGACCGGTACACGGCCAGGCTGGCCTCGTCCAGGCCGGCGATCTCGGAGTCGAGGTAAGGGAGCGTGAAATCTGCGGAAAAGGCGATGCGATCCGTCTCCACCTTTTCCGCTGCCCTTTCTTTTCTCTTGACCGGGCGTAGAGTTGACCGTAAGGTAGGATCAGGTATCAAAATCAAACGCGGTTTGATTCTCTTTTCACAAAAATTAGAATATATGTAATTAGTTATAATCAAATCGAGTTTGAATGCCAGCTATTTCAGTTGATCTTTAAGTTTTGCCACGGGAACCGGAACCATGCCGCCATCCCCCCGCCAGACCCAGCACGACCGGAAGTTCCGGAAGATCCTCAAGGTGGCGGCCCGACTCTTTGCCAAAAAGGGCTACGAAAAGGTGTCCATCGAGGAGATCGCCTGGAGGCTCCAGCTCACCAAAGGCAGCCTCTATCACTACTTCAAGAGCAAGGAGGAGGTCCTCTTCCTCATCCAGATGGACTCGCTCACCTTCGGGATCACGGCCCAGACCCGGGTCCTCTCCTCTCCCGCCGAACCGGCCGCAAAGCTCTCCGAGGCCATCTCCACCCATGTGGCCATCATCACCAAGGAAGAGGTGGCCGGCGCCCTCAAGCAGCAGGAGCTCATCCTGCCGCCGCCCATGCGGGAGAAGGTCATCGCGGCCCGGGACCGCTACGAGGCGATCTTTAGCGAGATCATCCGCGAGGGAGTGGAGCAGGGGGTCTTTTCCACCCCGGACATCCGGCTTTCCTCCATCGCCATCCTGAGCATGCTGAACGGCATCGCCAAGTGGTACTCGCCCAAGGGGAGAAAAACCCTTGCCGAGATCACCGATGCCATGACGAACTTCATCATCCGGGGGCTTTCCGGGGGCCAGGCCAGGAAGCTTTTCTCCGCAGGGCCGCCCCTTTTGACGACCGTCGAGCAAGGGAGAGAAAAAGCATAGCGAGCGATATCCTGGCGGCCTTCGGACAACACCGAGGGGAGTGTTCCGAGGGCCGGGATTTTCCATAATGGCAACGGGAGCCTTATGATCTGGCAAGTCGAGGCTGCGACCATTCCGATATTCTTTGCCGCGGGCCTGGCGCTGCTCATGGCGGTGGAGCATATTACCCGCAAGAGGCCTAACAAGGCCAACCTGCTGTTTTTCTTAACCTTCCTCTGCTGCTACATCATCATCCAGGGCGCCGGCTTCGTGGCCAACAGCGTGCCTCCCCGCCATCCCATGAGCATCTATCTCTTCTTTACCGCCATCTGCCTGGTGGGGCCCACCTACTACTTTTACTTCAACCTGCTCCTGTACCCGGACAAGAAGTACGGAGCCGCCAGCAAGGCCCACCTAGTGGTGCCGCTCATCGCCTTCTGCATCGAGACCGGATTCCAATGCATGCCGTCCGCGTACAAGAAGGAGTGGCTGACGGCCATGTTCGCTGCGCCGCCACAAAACATACTGATATTGCTCGTCATAATGGGTGCGGCCAATGCCTTCGCCTACCTCGCCTACCTTCTCAGGATGGACCTGGGCATGGTCTGGAACGTACGGGAGGTAAAGTCCGAGCTCCGGCTCATCGTCATCATTGACGTGCTGGCCATCTTGGCTGTGGTGACTCTGTTCATCGGGTTCACCTTCAAGCTGCACAACCTGTTCATCGCGGGCGGCAACACGCTGGCCGTTCTTACCATCGCCGTGTTTCTGGGCTACAACCGGTACCCCCACTTCCTCCAGATGCTGAAAACGGAGATTGACAAGAAGCGCTACGAAAAATCTTCGCTAAACGGAGTGGACACGGACCTCATCAATGACCGGCTCATGAAGCTTTTCACGTCGGAAAAGGTCTACACGGAAACGGAACTGAGCCTAAAGGGCCTGTCCGACAGGCTTTCCATCACTCCCCACCAGCTCTCCGAATACCTGAACGACCACCTGAAAGCGGACTTCCGGACCTTCATCAACTCCTTCCGGGTGGAGGAGGCCAAGAAGCTCCTGACCGAAAAGCCGGAAAAGAGCGTTCTGGAGATCTGCTTCGACGTGGGCTTCGGGTCCAAGTCGTCCTTCAACTCGGTTTTCAAGAAAGCCACGGGCCAGACCCCCAGCGAGTTCCGCGCCGCCATCACCGGACGCACGCAGTAGTCCCCGCCGCAAGCTTTTCCTGTCACAAAGGCATTGGGGCGAGCAACCGGGCGGCCAGGAAGCGGCGAGGACGGCGTATACGGTACGCGTCGAGGACGCGGATGACGAAGCGAGCGCATCCGATCGTTCGAATGCGGCTTTATATCATATCATTTCGGAATGATAGAACAATATCAACCCCTGTTCTTCCCGCACCTCCGCCCTTCCGCCTCCATGCGGAAGCCGTTTTGCCGCGGTCCCTTCGGCCAGTTCCCCCCTGTGTCCGATTTGGCGCCTTTCCCCCTAAAAAAAGTTTATCCAGCCGTAAAAAATATTTTTCCAGCCCGGAATTCGCCCGGAAATCAAGGTCCCTGCTTCCCAAACATGCGTTTTGATATTTAATTTTTAAAATTAGGTACTTATAATACAAGACTCCGCCCCCTCCATGTCCAATCTTATCGTTTTGGACCTTTCCAGCGCCCCATTTTTCCAAAAAAAATTTCTTTCCCGATTGTATAAAAAAATAAGGACTGGCCGGGTCCAGCCTTATGGAACCGCACCCCGCTTCCGGCCAATCTTATAGGAAAAGGCGACGCCGTTTTTCCTTTGGTGTTTTTTCTGGACCCGCAACGAAGGGGTCCTTTGCCTGACGCCCCCTGCGGACATGGTGTCCCCATCCCTCACAAAGCACCCCTTCGTTTGAATACTTCTCCCGGGTGCGGCCCACGCACCCGGGAGCCCCCTAACCGCCCGGTAAGGCTTTTTACAAAACCGGACGCCGCGGCTTCCACAATCACCACGGGCAGGTCAACCCAGGAAGGGAGAGAGGCAAATGAGCGAGAAATACTTCTTCACATCCGAATCGGTCACCGAGGGGCATCCGGACAAGGTGGCGGACGCCATCTCCGACAACATCCTGGACGCCGTGCTTTCCCAGGACAAGGCAGGCCGGGTGGCTTGCGAAACCCTGGTCACCACCGGGCTCGCCATCATCGCCGGCGAAATCACCACCAACTGTTACGTGGACATGCCGGGAGTGGTCCGCAACACCATCAAGGAGATCGGCTACAGCTCCTCGGACATGGGCTTCGACTGGCAGACCTGCGCCGTGGTCACCAGCATAGACCGGCAGAGCCCGGACATCGCAATGGGCGTGGACGTGGGCGAGGGAAAGGAGCAGGGGGCCGGGGACCAGGGCCTCATGTTCGGCTACGCCTCGGACGAGACCCCCGAGCTCATGCCCATGCCCATCGTGTATGCCCACAAGCTTTGCAAGCGCCTGGCCCGTGTGCGGAAGGAAGGCGTCCTGGACTTCCTGCGGCCCGACGGCAAAAGCCAGGTCACCATCGAGTATGAGGACGGAACTCCAAAGCGGGTGGACGCCGTGGTGGTCTCGGCCCAACACAGCCCCGACGTGACCCAGGCCCAAATACGGGAGGCCATCGTAGAGGAAGTCATCAAGAAGATCATCCCGGCCGGGATGATGGACGGAGACACCCGCTTCTTCATCAACCCCACGGGACGTTTCGTGGTGGGCGGTCCCATGGGTGACTGCGGCGTCACCGGCCGCAAGATCATCGTGGATACTTACGGCGGCCACGGATCCCACGGCGGCGGCTGCTTCTCCGGCAAGGACCCCTCCAAGGTGGACCGGAGCGCCTCCTACATGGGCCGCTATATCGCGAAGAACATCGTCGCCTCGGGCGTGGCCAAGAAATGCGAGGTCCAGGTGGCCTATGCCATCGGCGTGGCCCGGCCGGTGTCGGTCCTGGTGGACGCCTTCGGCACCAGCAAGCTCTCCGCATGCCGCCTCAAGCAAATCGTAAACGAAGTCTTCGACCTGCGGCCCGCCGGAATCATCCGCCAGCTGGACCTGCTGCGTCCCATCTATAAAAAAACCTGCGCTTACGGGCACTTCGGCAGAAACGATCCGGACTTCACCTGGGAACGGACCGACCAGGCGGAAAAGATCCGGGAACTTGCGGGCCGGTGACGCCCCTTGACGAAATACGAACCAATCAAACCGAAAGGCCCAAGTATCATGGTGAAGCTCGGAATCATCGGCGGCTCGGGGCTGGACGACCCCGCCGTTCTGGCGAACGGAGAAATCCTGCGGGTGGACACGCCTTACGGGGAACCGTCCTCCGCGGTCATCCAGGGAACCATCAACGGGACACCCGTGGCCTTGATTTCCCGGCACGGAAACGGCCACAAGCTCTCCCCCACCCAGGTCAACTACCGGGCCAACATCCACGCGCTCACCGATGTGGGGGTGACCCACATCGTCGCCACCACGGCCTGCGGGAGCCTGCGCCAGGAGATCGGCCGCGGGGACTTCGTGGTGCCGGACCAGTTCATTGATTTTACCCGCGCGCGCTCCAACACCTTCTTCGACTCCTTCCACAACGGGGCCCGCCACTGCTCCATGGCCGACCCCTTTGACGAGGTCCTGCGCCGGGCGCTCATCGAAACCGCGCGGGATCTGGGATTCACAGCCCACGAGCGGGGCACGGTCATCACCATCGAGGGCCCCCGCTTTTCCACCCGAGCAGAGTCCCACATGTTCCGGGCCCTGGGAGGAGACATCATCAACATGAGCATCGCCCCGGAGGCGGCCCTGGCCAACGAGGCGGGGGTGCCCTATGCGGCCATCGCCATGAGCACGGACTACGACTGCTGGAAGACCGACGAGGAGCCCGCCTCCTGGGACGACATCCTGGAGGTCTTCCACCGCAATGCATCGAATATGAAGGAGATCCTTCTCCGCGTGGGCACCCGGATCAACCGGGGCTGACGCCCTCCCCCTTTCATGGAAAGGACGTGTCATGAACCTTGCCGAAAAAATACGCACCGTTCCCGACTGGCCCATCCCCGGCGTCATGTTCCGGGACATCACCACCATCCTGTCCGACCCCGAGGCCTTCCGGGAGGCCATGAACCGGCTCTACTCCCGCTACCGCGAAATGGAGGTGGACAAGATCGTGGGCATTGACGCCCGCGGGTTCATCTTCGGCTCCGTTTTGGCCCACATGATGGAGGTGGGCTTCGTTCCCGTCCGCAAGACCGGAAAACTCCCCCACCGCACCATCCAGGCATCCTACTCCCTGGAGTACGGAAAGGACGTTGTGGAGATGCACGAGGACGCCATCACCGTGGGCGAGCGCGTGGTCATCGTGGACGATCTCATCGCCACCGGCGGGACCGCCTCCGCGGCCGTGCACCTGGTGGAGCAGCTGGGCGGCAAGGTTGTGGAGTGCGCCTTCGTGGTGGAGCTGCCTGACCTAAACGGCCGGGAGAAGATCGGAAACCACCGGGTCTTCTCCCTGTGCTCCTTCGACGGGGACTAACCGCCGCTCGCCTGCCAAGGAGATGCGCCATGACCAGAATCCAGAAGCTTTCCAAGCTAAATCAGAGCATCTGGTTCGACTACATAGAGAGATCGCTCCTGACCCGCGGCGGGCTTTCCCGCCTGCTGGACCAGGGCGTTACCGGAGTCACCTCCAACCCCTCCATCTTCGAGAAGGCCATCACACAAAGCGAGGACTACGACTCGGAGATCGCGGAGATGGCAGAGAAGGGGATGTCCGCTCGCGAGATCTACGAAGCCCTGGCCCTGGGAGACATCGCGGCCGCAGCCGACCTGCTCCGGCCCGTCTACGACCGGACCGAAGGCCGGGACGGCTTCGTGAGCCTGGAGGTGGACCCGGCAATCGCCTTTTACCCGGAAAAAACCGTGTCCGAAGCCATACGGCTCTTCTGCCGTCTGGGCCGGCCCAACGTGATGATCAAGGTTCCGGCCACCCAGGCGGGGATCAACGCCGCGTCCAGCCTCATCGAGGCCGGCGTAAACGTGAACCTCACCCTGATCTTCTCCGTGGTCCAGTATGTCCAGGCGGCCGAAGCTTACCTAAGCGGCCTGTTCCGCCTTTTCGTGAAGGGCCCCGGAGTGCCGGGGGGGCTTCCGGGAAACCGCGTGGCCTCCGTGGCCTCGGTGTTCATAAGCCGCACCGACAGCCTGTTGGACCCCATCCTTGTCGAAAAGGGCCGAAGCGACCTCCAGTCCCGGATGGCCATCTCCACGGCGAAAAGCGTCTACGCCCATTTCCGGGACCTTTTCTCCGGGCCGTCCTGGGAGTCGTTCGCCAAGCGCGGGGCCCGGGTGCAGCGGCCGCTCTGGGCCAGCACCAGCACCAAGAACCCGGCTCTTTCCGACACGCTCTACGTGGACCGGCTCATCGGACCGGACACCGTGAATACGCTGCCGCCCGCCACGCTGGAGGCTTTTCTGGACCACGGGACCGTGTCCCCGGCCCTCACCCGCGGCCTGGACGAGGCGGCTCAGCTCCTGGCGGAGGCCGCCCACCTGGGCATAGATCTCTCCTTTGCCATGGAGAAGCTCCAGCAGGACGGCCTGGCCGCCTTTGCCCGGTCCTTTTCCTCCCTGCTCATCGGCATCTCCCGGAAGGCCGAGGCCCTGCTGGCGGAGAAAAAGTGCGCCTGAGCCGCATGCCGGAAGGATTTTGCTTACCGGGAGGAGAACAACAGCGAAGATACTTTTTACTGTTATTACAAGCCATTATACTTGAAGCGGCCGGGTTGGACAAGTATCCAAAAGCTTTGTGGAAAGGGGGAAAGGGGAGGGGGAAAATCCAGCTTATTCAAAAGGGCATCTCCCCTCCCCCGCGAAATCCATTTCTCTTTTACAGATATTACGGGAAGCAACAATCATTTCTATCACCGCAACCCTGTAAGGGGGCTTAAAAATTGCCGAGCCTTCGGCCGCCCCGAAGGCCCATGAAAATATCTTCTGCTCCCGTTACCGTCTCTACGAAAAAAATCACCGTTTCAGGAGGAATCAATGGATTGGGGCATGGAAAACCGGATGGCCCGTCTTTTCCGAAAAGACGGAAACTGCATGTTTCTTCCCATAGACCACGGCTACTTCCAGGGCCCCACCCGCAAGCTGGAGCGGCCCGGAGACACGGTCCGGAACCTTCTCGCCCAGGCGGACGGACTTTTCGTCACCCGCGGCGTGCTCCGCAACTGCATCCCCGGAGACTGCAAGGTGCCCGTCATTCTCAGGGTTTCCGGCGGCTCCTCGGTCATCGGCCACGACCTGGCCGACGAGGAGATCTTCACCTCCATCGAGGAGGTCATCCGCGTCAACGCCTCCGCAGTCGGCGTTTCCGTTTTCGTGGGCACCGACTACGAGCGGCAGTCCCTCATGAACCTGGCGCGGCTGGTGAACGAGTGCGAACGTTACGCCATCCCCGTGATGGCCGTCACCGCCGTGGGCAAGGAGCTGGAGAAGCGCGACGCCCGCTACCTGGCCCTGGCCAGCCGCATCTGCGCCGAGCTGGGCGCACGGGTGGTGAAGACCTACTGGTGCGAGAACTTCGAAAAGGTGTCCTACGGCTGCCCGGTGCCGGTCATCATGGCAGGAGGGCCCAAGGTGGAGGACCGGGGGGTCTTCGAGTTCGTTTACGACGGCATGCAGAAGGGTGCCCGCGGAGTGAACCTGGGCCGCAACATCTGGCAGCACGAGCATCCCGAGGCCATGATGAAGGCCCTGTTCGCCGTGGTGCACCAGAAGGCAGACCCTGCCCGGGCCATGGAGATCTTCCTGACCGAAAAGGCCAAGGGCAATAAAAAGAAATAAAATTCGGTTGTTTATCAGAGCAGGGGGACTAGGGCGCCGGAAGGCCGGGCACCCGGGCCTTCGCAGGCAAAGGTTTCGGCCCCTCCTGCGCTGAACCACCTTTCCTTTATTCAAAACCAACAAGGGAAAATCCGCCATGACAGTGCAAGACATGGACACCCTGTGCATCAACACCATCCGCGCGCTCTGCATGGATGCCGTTCAGAAAGCCGACTCCGGCCACCCCGGCGCACCCCTGGGCATGGCTCCGGCGGCCTATGTCCTGTTCACCAAGGTCATGAAGCACAACCCCCGGCGCCCGGACTGGCCGGACCGGGACCGCTTCGTGCTCTCCGCCGGACACGCTTCCATTCTTCTCTACAGCCTGCTGCACTGCACGGGCTACGACGTATCACTGAATGATCTCAAGGAGTTTCGCCAGTGGGGAAGCAAGACTCCGGGGCATCCCGAGTATGGCCACACGCCCGGCGTGGAGACCACCACCGGCCCCCTGGGCCAGGGATTCGCCAACGCCGTGGGCATGGCCATGGCCGAGCGCTTCCTGGCCGCAACCTTCAACCTGCCCGGCCACACGGTCGTGGATCACCGCACTTACGTGCTCTGCGGCGACGGCGACCTCATGGAAGGAGTCTGCGCCGAAGCGGCCTCCCTGGCCGGTCACCTGGGCCTTTCCAAGCTCATCTGCCTTTACGACGACAACAAGATCTCCATCGAGGGCCCCACATCCCTCACCTTCACGGAAGACGTTGCCAAACGTTTCGAAGCTTACGGCTGGAACGTGCTCTGCGTGGAAGACGGCAACGACCCCGGCGCCATCGGCAAGGCCGTGAACGAGGCTCAAAAGGAAACCGTGCGCCCCACCCTCATCCGCGTGGCCACCCAGATCGCCTTCGGAAGCCCCAACAAGCAGGGCAGCGCCTCCGCCCACGGGGCGCCCCTGGGCGCGGAGGAGGTCCGTCTTACCAAAGCGAACCTGGGTTGCCCGGACCGCGACTTCTGCGTCCCGGACGCCGCCCTGGAGCATTTCCGGCAAAGCCTGGCCGAGGGTGACAAAGCCCAGCGACGCTGGCACGAGGCCCTGCTCCGCTACCAGGAAGACCATCCGGACCTCTTCCGCGAGCTCAAGGCCCTGCTGGACGGCACGCTTCCTGCGGGCTGGGACAGCCGGATTCCCGAGTTCCCCGCAGGCGGATCCATCGCCACCCGCGCGGCTTCGGGCAAGGTCCTGAACGCCATCGCCCAGGAGTTTCCCACGCTCCTGGGGGGCTCGGCCGACCTTGCGCCTTCGAATAACACGCTCATTTCCGGAGCCGGCGATTTCTCTCGCTCGACCTTCTCCGGCCGGAACATCCGCTTCGGAGTGCGCGAGCACTCCATGGGCGCCATCGCAAACGGAATGGCCCTCCACAAGGGACTGCGGCCCTTCTGCGGGACCTTCCTGGTCTTTGCCGACTACATGCGCCCGGCCATCCGCATGGCCGCCCTCATGAAGCTCCCGGTAACCTACGTGTTCACCCACGACTCCGTGGCCGTGGGAGAGGACGGCCCCACCCATCAGCCCGTCGAGCACCTGGCCTCGCTCCGCGTCATCCCCGGCCTCACCGTCATCCGGCCGGCCGACGCCAACGAAACCGCCGAGGCCTGGCGCCAGGCGATGATCACAAAAGGCCCGGTGGCCCTAATCCTCTCCCGCCAAAACCTCCCGGTACTGGACCGCGAGCGCTTTGCGGGAGCCTCCGGCGTTGCCCGAGGCGCCTATGTGCTGACCGATGTGGACGGCGACCCGGACCTTATCCTCATCGCCACGGGCTCCGAGGTCCACCCGGCCCTGGCCGCCCGCATGCGCCTCATGGAAAAAGGCCTGGCCGCCAGGGTGGTGTCCATGCCTTCCCGGGAAATTTTCTCCCGCCAGCCCGAGGCCTATCAGAAAAACGTTCTGCTGCCTTCCGTGTCCCGCCGCCTGGTCATCGAGGCGGCCAGCCCCTTCGGCTGGGAGAGCATCGCGGGCAACAACGGAAAAATCATCGGGATCAACGGGTTCGGCATCTCCGCACCGGGGAGCCTGGTCATGGAACGCATGGGCTTCACCGTGGACGACATCGTGAGCGAAGCCCTCGAGCTCTTCGGCCCCGTGGCCGCCGCCCGAAAGGCATCGTAGAGGAGAAGGAAAGGAAAAAGAGAAAGAAAAAACGAAGGAGTCGGGGGGGGGGGGGGGGGGGGGGGGGGGGGGGGGGGGGGGGGGGGGGGGGGGGGGGGG
>JBFMHL010000151.1:0-5710 GCA_040753055.1 Thermodesulfobacteriota bacterium
CGGCAATTCTTCTTCGCCCTCCTTTCCGCCGGAATCTCCCCCCCTTCCTGCAAGCGAAAACCCCACTCGGAGCAAGCCCTCCGGTCTTCCACCGGCCACGGAAACCTTGGTACTGCATGAATGCGCCGGCGGATGATTTTCCTTTACTCCGGTTATCGTATCGTGTACGAGATACTTGTTCCGGAAACGGTACGATAAACATCCCCATCCCTTTTTCCCACAAGCAAACAAAAAATATTCGAAATGAACCGCGTTAACGCGAAAGGCCGTGGTCTTTTTTGCGTAAGGAGGGGACTATGGAGGCAACAAGAAAAATATTCTTCTTTCTTTGTTTGGTATCGGCGTTCCTGACAGCAGCCCAGGCCGGAACGGGTCTGGCCCAGGAAAAGGTCCGAGGAGCCGCCGATTCGGGTGCGGCCTGCCTGGATTCGCTCCAGTCGGCGCAATCTCAGGCCGTGAAGCTGTCGGGCTCGTTGGAAACCATTAACCAAGGGATGCAAAGCCAGAAAGGCGAAGCCAAGGAACTCCTGGAGAGCCTGAAGCAGATGAATGCCGAGGCGAAAGCCCTGAAGGAAGCGCTCTCCGAAAACGGGGCAAGCGCAAAGGCGATCAACAGCGAGCTCCAGGCTATGAAGAGCATAGAAAACCAAGAAAAGCTGTTGGATGAGAAGCTGGGTGATTATTTCGAAGCAATTGACAGGTTTGCCTACATGCTGGAAAAGTACGGCTACGTAACCATCAGCACACCCATCCTCACCAGGCCCCAGGGCAACGATTTTTACTTCAACCTGGATCTCCCGGGGACCACCTATTTCGACGAAGCGAAAAAGCAGGTGAATGCCTTCTGGGGGAGCAGCATCGGCAGCAGTCTCACCACGGAGCTTGCTTTCAAAGGGACCATGGATGAAGTCCAGAAGCTTACCTACGACTACGCCCTGGAGGCCTTCCGCAAAAACTGGGCCATGAACCGCAAGGCGGAGCAACTGCTCTACGACGCCGCGACGGACCGTTACGAGGCTGCCGTTGCCCTGGCCGGTCAGATGACCGACGCACAGGAGAAGAAACAAGCCCTGGCGCAAGCCAAGACGGAGTTCGCGCAATCCGTTGCGGGGATATACAGCCCGACGATGAGCGCCCCCCTGGCCTCGGGATACACCCAGTTGGGCCTGCCCGCTTTCTTGACCGGTAAATCCGGCGATACGGGCTACACAGCCGGCGGCGGGGTCAAAAGCCTTTTTAACGAAATCGCGAAAAGCTACTTCGGAGACAACGTCAAGCTGACCATCTCCAACTCGGACGCCATCCGCCAGGCCGCGTCCGACAAAGCCGTGGAAAGCATCTTCCGGGTGATAAGCCAGCCGGAACGCGCCCAGGCCTTCAAGGGCAAAACCTGCCTCTTCGGCATAGCCATGGTTTCCGTGGCTCCGGGATGGAAAACCCAGGAGAACTTCGCTGCGGACCTCTCGGTCATGGTGAAGTTCAAGCTGGATACCGCCCGGCTGGAGGTCCGCGACAGAATCGTGGAGTACGGCTACGCCCTGAAGCATGGAAACCGCAAGAAGTTCCCGGAACTCTCCAAGGAGCAGGCGGACGAGTCCCTTCGCTTCCTCCATAACAAGGAACTGATCAAATACATGGATTACAGCGGCGCCCTCAAGGATATCACAGCCATCAACATGCCGCTGGTGGCAGCCGTCTCCCCCATGACCGACCTGCAGGTGATGGACCAGGTCAACCAGCAGCAAAGGCAGTTGGATCTGACCATGAACCTGGCCGGAAAGCTTGCCAGCATGGGCTATTTGGCGGAGGCGCAGGCCTTTTTGAAATATGTCGAAAAAATGAAAAAGGAGTTCGCGACACGTACCCCGGAAGCGATTGTTTCATCCTTCAGCGAGGGAAATCTGTTCGGCTACCAGATAGGCCCTTCCTTCACGGCCATGAGCGAGAAAAAAGTGCTGGGGCGCAAGAGCTTCCCGGTGCTTCTCATCATCGGCCTGGACACCAACGACATACTGGTGCCCTGGCTGTGCCGCAACGAAGACTCGGGGAAGATGGAGCTTGCCGAGCCGTACCTCCTTCTCGAGCAGTCGGCCAATTGGATACCGATGAACAAGGGGTGCTGCTTTTCCCGCAACTCGCGGCGGCTTTCGGAAAGCGACATCCTTGCCAACTATCTTGCATTGAGCAAGACTGAGGATGACATAAGGACCATCTTCAAGGGAAGCACCCCTTCCGATGCCTTGTTCACGCTATGCAATACCGTAGCGACCAAAGCTCAGACCCTCCTTTCCAGAATGAATGAAGCGAGTATAAAGTTATCCGATATTACAGTGTCAACTCAGATTTATGATCGTTCTATTTCATGTATGACCGATGCTTTGGGGACAATGATTGATTTGCTGTCTGACAATATTGATATGATAAGTGGGAGCAAAGTTCAAACAAATATCACCGGAGAAGATCTTGATGTATTCTTGAAACAGCTACAGGTTTTGAAATCCAATATTACGAATATCAAGACCAACAAAGACAAGCTATGCGATTCCGCCCGAATCAAACTCCTGACCATGACGTTCGAAGATGCCGTCTCAACAGGAACACAATGGAGGGATTTCCTGAAAAGACGGGCCCAAAGGCCCATGCTCTCGTTAGCGTACAAGCAAGCATTCGATAAGGCCACCTACCGCTGGGCTCCTCTGAAGCAACGGATCTTGGGAAGCTTCTCCAGGCAGGCCATGCCCATCGAGTATGTCCTAAACTGCCTGCCCGAGATCTCCGTGAGCGCCTTGTTCCCGGGCAGCATTACAGAGGCTTCCGATGGGGCCCCCTTCACCGTCACGGTCCTGGGGTCCTCCCTGGATCTCGTGGAGAAAGTGGAGGCCGAAAATGCGGGCATTGCCCGTTTCTCGAAGCTGGGAGGTGCCCTGATGGTCTTCGGAAAGCTGAAAAAGGCCGATCAGCCCCTGGCGCTCGTTCTCAAGCCCAGCACCCTGGCATTCAACAATGCAGATATCTATTGCCCCCTCATCACGGTGGAAAAGAAAGCCGCCACCAAGCCCGCACAAAAACCAGCGGGCGAAACCGCCAAGGCAAACGCCGTCACTTACACAGACGCTAACGGAGGGAACACCAGGATTCGTATTTTGGAGATCAGCCCGGGCGCCACACCGGAATCGGTCACCGCGGCCCAGCAGATGTTCCAGCATTAGGCCAAACGTTTTGTCTGCAACAGTGGGTGGTGCCGCCCGGATTTCCGGATCGGGAAGGCCCTTCGAGGTCATTTCCGACCCCTCCGGCGGCAAACCGAAAGGAGGAAGGCATGGGAATCAACACGGGAAAGTTGAGGGTGCCTCTTCGGCAGCCGGTCCTCAAGAGGGCCGAGGGTGCGAAAAACAAGAAGAGGAAGGACAACCCCCCCCCGCCCAAAAAGCCGTTGGAGCGGTTGGGTTTCATCTGGGGAAACGCACAGGCCGTCATTGACAAGTGCGGAGGGAAGCTTCCCAACTTCCAGCGCGGCCTGGGCCAGGGGCCCGTGCTGCGCGGAAGCTGGTGGGACTATGCGGGCGGTAGCTGGACAGATTACGCAGGAGCGAGCTGGATAGACCAGGCCGGGGGAAGCTGGTCCGACTACGCTGGCGCCCGCGGCGGCGGATCGACAATGGTTTCCACGGGCTATATGCCGGACCTCCAGGATGCGCGCGACTACTCCCTGGACCAGATCAAAGCGGCGGATATGCCTGAAGCCGTGAGGAAAACCCTCGACGATATAAAACTCTATAACGCCAGGCTCGCCTTGGATGACGCCGCGTTCAAAAAGCTGCCGGCAAAACAACAAGAAGCAGAGGTCAAGAAAGCGTCGGACAAATTCAAATCGTTCCTTTTGCGGGATCTGCCCATAAGCAACGCCCCCGATGATCGCGTGGACCTAACCCAAACGGGAATGTTCTCGCCGATCGAAAACCAGGAGGACATGTCCTCGTGCACGGCGCAGGCGGTCATGGGCCTCGTGGAGTACCTCATGGGCTGGTCCGGGGCCTATACCGACCACTCCCGCATGTTCCTCTACAAGACCACCCGACGTCTCATGGGCCTTACCGGAGACACGGGCGCAAGCATCCGCTCCTCCATCAAGGCCATGAAGCTCTTCGGCGTTCCTCCCGAAAACGAGTGGCCCTACGACCGAAAACTGCTGGATACGGAGCCGGACGCCTTCCTCTACAGCTACGCCCAGAACTTCAAGGCCACCACCTATGCCCGGCTGGACGGGTACCGGCCCGAATCCACAAGCGAGGAAACCCTGAACACCATCAAACGCTGCCTGGCGGACGGCTTTCCCGTGGCCTTCGGTTTCGCGGTCTACACTTGCATCCAGAGGATGCAGGCCGACTGCGTGATCCCCTACCCCGACATCCGACGCCGACCCAGCAACCAACGGGGCGGAGACAAATTCCTGGGCGGCCATGCAGTGCTGGCCGTGGGTTACGACAACTCCATCCCCTACGTCATGGAAGGTGCTGAAAAAAAAGGCGCGCTCATCATCCGCAACTCCTGGGGCGGGGGCTGGGGCGACCAGGGCTATGCCTATCTGCCTTACGCCTACGTATTGAACTACCTGGCCGAGGACTTCTGGACCATCTTCAACTCGGAGTGGCTGGACCTGCATGTCTTCGACTAACAGCGATCCCCCGTTAATCCCGCAAAGCCCGCGCCGGCTCCGGCTCGGGCTTTGCTTTTCCGGGATACTCGCATCATAGCCGCAAGCCTCCGTTGACCATAAGACCGGGCAATGGCAGGATGGCGCATCGGAGTTTCGTGCCTCCGCAGCGGCCCTGCCTCCTCCGGCTTAGCCGGACCATACACAAGGAAAGGACGACATCCATGCCTGTTCGGACGGAAAAAAGCGGCCCGGTCCTGACGGTGATTCTGGACCGGCCCGAGGTAAAAAACGCGGTGGACCGGGT
Organism: Thermodesulfobacteriota bacterium; assembly: GCA_040753055.1. GTDB lineage: Bacteria > Desulfobacterota > Desulfobacteria > Desulfobacterales > Desulfatibacillaceae > JBFMHL01. Next base: position 4,962 of record JBFMHL010000151.1, read on the forward strand.
GACGGCCGACGCCCTGGCCGACGCCTTCCGGGAGTTCGAAGCAGATGCCTCGGCCTCCGTGGCCGTTCTCTGGGGCGCGGGCGGCACCTTCTGCGCGGGCGCGGACCTTAAAGCCTTGGCCGAAGATCCCATAAACCGCGCCAACCGGCTTTCGGAAAACATGGACGAGGACGGCCCCATGGGCATAAGCCGCATGCTCCTGCAAAAGCCCGTCATAGCCGCAGTCTCCGGATACGCCGTGGCCGGGGGCATGGAGCTCGCCTGCTGGTGCGACCTGCGGGTAGTGGAGGAAGACGCCGTCTTCGGCGTCTACTGCCGGCGCTACGGCGTGCCGCTCATTGATGGCGGCACCCAGCGCCTGGCCCGCCTCATCGGCCTCTCCCGTGCCATGGACATGATCCTGACCGGCCGCTCCGTGGACGCCCGGGAGGCCCTCGCCTTCGGCCTGGCCAACTACCTGGCCCCCCCCGGCAAGGCCCGCGAAACCGCCGAGGAGCTGGCCGCCCGCATCGCACGCTTCCCGCGGCTCTGCACGCGAAACGACCGCCTGGCCGCCATCCGGGGCTTCGGCATGGAGTTAAAGGAAGCCCTGGCCCTGGAGTTCTCCTATGGCATGGACACCCTGCGCAGCCCCGAAGCCCTGGAGGGCGCCGCCCGCTTCACCAAAGGCCTGGACCGGGAAAAGCCGGAAAAGATGAAATGAAAAAGATTTTGCGGGGGCGGGGGGATAACCCCTTTTGCAAAAGCTG
>JBFMHL010000152.1:0-6584 GCA_040753055.1 Thermodesulfobacteriota bacterium
GGATGCCGGTCCAGCGGGAGCCCTCGAACACCGTCCGCTTGGCGGCGTTCACGCTCACGGTCTTGCCCAGGGTAAGGCGCTTGACCGCCTCGCCCATGCGGAAGACGGCCGGGACCGAGAACTCCCTCGTAAGGGTGGCCACGTGCCCGATGGGGTTTCCCCCTTCGGCCAGGAGCGCCGCGATCCGGGGAAGGGCCGCGGAGATCTCCGGGCCCGGGTCCCGGGTCACCAGGACCACGCCCTTGGGAATGGTGGCGGGATCGGCCCGGTCCGAAAGAAAGAAAACCTCGCCCTCGGCCCTGCCGGGGAAGATGGTGACTCCGCCCTCGATGACGGGCCAGGCCTTCCTTCCCTTGGCGACCTTGACCTCCTCGTTCTTCACCTGGGTGATGCGGCGCGCCTGGAGCAGGTGGATGCCCCCCTGCCGGTCCACGGCCCACTCGATGTCCAGGTCGTGGCCGAAACCGGCGGCCGCCTCCTGGGCCAGCTTGCCCAGGGCGGAGAGGGTCTGCTCGGAAAGGTATTCGGGCCGATAGGGCTGCTTGACGAGCTCGTCCGCCGGGACCGCCGAAAGCACCTGGGGCGAGGCCCCGCGGGAGAGGAGGAAGGTGTCCGCCTTGGCCTTTCCCTTGATGACCTTGTCCCCCAGGCCCTCCACCGCGTTCACCAGCATCTTGTCCGAGTCCGCTTCCCGGGGGTCGGTGGTGTAGATGACGCCCGCGGCCCCGGGGTCCACCATGGGCATGAAGAGGATGGCCATGGGGGTGTCCACCTCTTTTAAGCCCACGTGGAGCCGGTAGAGGACCGCACGCTCCGTGAAGCGTCCGGCCACCACCTGGAGGCAGGCGGCGGCGAGGTTGTCCGGCTCGATGCAGAGCTCGCTGTCGAACTGGCCCGCAAAGGAGTAGCGGCCGTCCTCGTTCACCGCAGAGGAGCGCACCGCCCAGAGGAGCTTTTCCCCCTGGGCGATCCCGGACGCAGCCTTTATCATGGCCTCGGATACGGAGGCGGGAAGGGTGGCGGAAAGGATCCAGCGGCGAATGGTTTTGATGCGCTCCGCCAGCTTTTCCTGGTCCGTGATGGTCTCTACGTCGTGCAGGAGCAGCCGGATTCTGTCCTCCAGGTTGTTTTCGGAAATGATCTTCCGGTAGGCCGAGGTGGTGAGCACGAAGCCCCGGGGCGTAAGTTCGGGAAACAGGCGCGAAAGCCGGGCGACGCCCCAGGCCTTTCCGCCCACCAGGGAGACTTTGAGGGCCTTGTCGTCGGAGAGGGGAACCGCCAGGGGCTCGGCCTCGTAGGCCGAGGGGTTCCGGAAAATCTCCAGGGTGTCTTCCCGGATCAGGTCCATCTGGCCGTAGATGTCGCGGAAGCGGTTGCCGGAAAGCAGGTTCAGCTCCTGGGCCATGAGCAGCGCCTCGTCGAACATGCGCCGAAGCGGCCTCTTCACCCGGGTGTCGGAGGGCCTGAGGTGGTTCAGGTCCGCTTCCAGGTCCGAGAGGATGGTGAGGCAGCCGATGTTCTTTTCCAGGAGCGCCCGGAAGGTCTCGTAGCGGAGCCGGAACGCATACTCCTGCCCTTGTGTCCTGGCAAGCCGGGAAAACGGCATGAAAACCTCCTTGGGCCCCGCCGAGGCGCGGCCCGCATGGGCAATTTACTGTAGCTGCTTGGCCGCCCGCTCGATGATGACGCGCAGGTCGTTGGGCTTGAAGGGCTTGGCGATGAAGTCGAAGGCGCCCTTGGAGAGAGCCTCCCGCGCCACCTCCACGGTGGCGTAACCCGTGATGATGATGACCTTGGTCTTCTCGGAGATCTTCTGCACCTCCTCCAGGACCTCGATGCCGTCCATCTCGTCCATGCGGATGTCGGTGACGACGATGTCGAAGGGGTCCTCCTGGAAGCGCTTCAGGGCCTCCCGGGGGTCCACGAAGGCCTCCACCATGTCCCCGCTCCGCGCCAGCGCCGGCTTGAGCCTGTTCCCGACGATGTTCTCATCGTCTATCACCATGATCCGAAGGTTTTTTTTCGTTTCCATTTGCTTGAATCCTCCCATGGAAATCGCTCGCGTCCGTTGGCCGGGGCTGCGTGCCCCGGGCGCGTCCGGGGCGTGTCCGGATGCGTGTTCATGTCAAGGCTTGCGCCCCGAGGCGGCGTCAGACGGCGAAGCACCGCTTTCCCAACGCCACCAGGCTTTGCTCGATCTTGTGGGACGGCACGTCGTAGATCCACCCGAAGGTGCTGTCTCCCACGGTCTCCACCGTGAATCCTTCGGGGAAGACCGCAGGGCGGCCGTTTTTTCCCAGAACGAAGATGAAGTCCGAGTCCGCGTGGCCGGAGAGGGTGGCCGAAAGCCACAGCGCGGGCGAACGCGGGTCCTCGGAAAAGAGGCTCACGTGGTCCTCGTCCATGGCCGCGAACCACTTGAGGACCGGACGCTCGCGGGCAGCGGCGCCGGGGTCCCCGGCCGGGCTGCCCATGAGAAGCAGCCCCAGGGGCCGGCAGGCAATGTCGGTGACGGAAACCAGCCGGGTGGGCCCCGTGGGCTTGGCTCGGTCCATGTCCAGGAGGCGGAACCGGTTTTCCACCAGGGCTCCGGCAACGCCCATGTGCATCACGCCCTGGGCGGGAAAGGTCCCTTGGGGAAAGGAACACACCAGGTGATCCACGATCCGTTTGAAGAAGGAAAACAGCGAGCCCGTCCCCTGCTCTCCCCGTTCGAACCACTCCAGAAACGCCTTGAGGCGAAGAACCTCGGGCTCGGAGCCCAGGGGCGCCTCCTCGCTCCCGGACGGCCTGGGGATGGGGGCGAGGAAGTCTTTCCGGGCCTTGCGCCAGTAATCGTCCAGGGCGCGGAAGAGATCTCCGCCGCCCTCGGGCGCCAGCATGCAGGCGTCGTGGACCATCATCTCCGTGCGCTCCATGGCCTTCTCCACCAGGGAGAACACGTAGCGCTCGTCAATGATGTACTCGCCCTCGATCTTTTCCTTGCCGTCCTCCAGGGCCCCCAGAAAGACCCGGGCGTTTTCCAGAAGCTTCTTCATCCGGGTGACGCGAAGCTTCCAGTCCACGTACGCCGAGTTTTTCGGAGCCCTGGAGGGAAGAAGGTCCGCAATCCGCATGACGGTCTCCTTGGCTTGTGTGGTAAAGGTCCCGGCCGTGCCTCTATCTGCCCAGGGTGAGGCTTGCCTCGATCTTCCTCCGCTTCCAGTAGGCCCGGAGGACGAAGAACAAGATGAGCAGGGCCCCCGTGGTGCCGCTCACGTAGAGGAGGATCTTGCTGGCCAGGTTGAACCAGGTGTTCCAGGCCGGGTCGGTATTGATGAGCCCCAGCTGCTGCAAATAGGCGGGGGTGGCCACCATGCGGGAGAGCACGCACAGGATGATGATGATGGAGGTCACCGCGCGGATGACCACCTCCTTGACCACCTTGGTTCCGTAGGCGCCCAGATAGACTCCCAGAAGAGACCCGCTATACAGGATCATGGTGAGCCGGATGTCCACCATGCCCTCCCAGGCGTAGTTGAGCGCGCCCCAGAGCCCCATGAACATGGCCAGGTAGAGCTCGCTTCCCGCGGCCACGGCGGCCGGAACGCCGAACACGTAGATCATGGCCGGGACGCCGATGAAGCCGCCCACGCCGATGGTGCCGGCGAGATAGCCCGTGGCCAGGCCGCAGATGAGGACCACCCACAGCGAAACGTTCACGTCCGCCACGGGGAAGTAGATGGTGGGGGGGAGCTTGAGCCGGGCCAGGAAGTCCACGATCTTGGTGGACGGACCGGTCTCCTCCTTTTTCCGGGACGAGACGATGTCCCGGAGCATGGACAGGGAAACAACCGCCAGGATGATCACGAACACCAGGCTGATGTAGAGGTTGGCCCCCGCGCCCTTGGCCCCGCCGTGGCCGTCGCCCGCGCCGGCGAACAGGAGCTTCATGACCCAGACGGCCAGGCGGATTCCCACGGCGGCCGTGATGAGCATGATGATGGAGAGTTTCTTGTCAACGTTGCCCATCTCCCCGTGCTTCTTGGAGCCCACCATGGCCTTGCCGAACTTGTGGGTGATGTTGCTGGCCACGGCCATGGGGCCCATGACGCCCAGGTTCATCATGCCGGGGGTCATGAAGAACGCGCCCCCGGAGCCGATGAAGCCGGAGAGGATGCCACCGATCATGCCCAGCAGAGCCACCTGCAGGGCGACCGACCACGACATGTGAATGAAAAGTCCTCCAACCAATTCGGACATGGTTCCCTCGTCTTATTCTTTATAAAAAGGCGTTATTTCGTAAGTTCTTCCCCGAGAAAGGTTTTCGCCGCTCGATCCTCACTCGATCTTCAGGAGCTTGAGCAGGTTCTTGTAGAAGGCTCCCACCGTGAAGGCCACAATGGGTGTGAACGCCAGCACGAAAACCGTTGCCGCCACCTTGGCGCCGAAGCTCCCGTGGGTCTGCCCCGCTGCCATGAACTTCATGACAGGCTCCTGGTTGGTGAAGGCCAGGGCGTAGATGACGATCGCCAGGGCAAGGGAGCCGATGAGGGAAACCAGCTGCCTGGGCCCGAACAGATACTGGGACTTCAAGTCCTCGGTGCCCAGGACCGGCACCCGGAACTTGTCCGCTAGAAGGCTTAAAAAGTCCCTCTTCAGGCGCTGCTTGGAGAGCTTCTTCTCCGCGAACACCTCGCCCACCACGATGAGGTTGTAGCTCTCCGTCTTGGGGATCTGGGTGACCAGCCCGGCCGGGCCTCCGCCGATGTTGCGGAGCTTGCCGGCGCGCCCTGCCTGGATCAGCTTGTCCATGACCTCGGGCACGCCTTCCTTCTTTATGCGCTGCGCCTGACCGGCGTCGCGGTCGTCCAGGATGCCGCCGTCTCCCGCGGACTTTGCGGCCAGCAACGGCGCGGCGCTCTCGGGCTCGGCCTCGGGAGCCGCCTCGGAGCTTAAGTGCACCACATCCACGGCGGCGTTCCATTTCTCGGCGATCTCCACCAGGTGGGTGAACTCCGGGCTCTCGGCCTGGAAGGTCTCGGCCACGTAGAGGATGTTGCTGCTGGCCACGGTGCACACGAGGGACTGCATGCCCGGCACCTGGCCCAGGATCCGGGGGATCTCCTTGGCCCGGCGCTCCTCCTGGGGCGGGTAGGTCACGGAGACCTCGCCCTTGCGGGCCTGCACCGAGACCTTGAGGTCCTGGGTGCCGGTCTCCATGCCGATGGCCAGGCGGCAGCGGGCCGCCAGCAGCAGGTCCTGGAGGGCCTGGCGGGAGGCGGGGGTGATGGTGAACTCGGGCATCTGGGCCATGTTCATGAGGATGGCCGCGGCGTTCTCCTCGGAGAGGTGGCTGGCGCTGATGGTCATGTCGTACAGCGACGGGTCGTCCCAGTCCACGTTGTAGAGCCGCCGCACCCAGCGCCGGATGTCCTCGTCCACCTGCACGTTGTACTGCTTGGCCTTTTCCCAGCTTATGTTCATCCGTTCCGCCGAGTTCTTCACCCGGGCGTCCATCTCGGCGATGGCCCGGACGCGGAGCACGTGGCTCAGGCCGGGAAGGACCAGGTGGCCGGTGCGGCCGTGGTAGACCAGGCTCTCGTTCAAGGCCCGCTCGCACAGGTAGGTGGTGACGAAGGCCTTGAACAGATCCACCTCGATGGCCATGCCCTCGGTGATGGGCCGGTTCTTCAGGACCGCCACCTCCAGCCGGCCCACCGGAATGCCGAAGTCGGTGGCCGTGTCCGTGATCATCTCACGGCTGATGCAGGCGCAGCCCAGCTTTCCGGCCAGCTTCTCCGCCAGGGTCTTGCTGTAGTCGTAGGACCCTCTGGAAATACAAACAATCTGCATGGGATCACTCCGAAGGATAAGGGTTTTAGGGTTTCCTTTTCGCGGTCTTGCCGTTTTTGCCGCCGCTCCGGGCGGTATGTCGAACCTTGGCCGGCTTCGCGGCCTGTTGATTTCCCTCTTCTTTTCCCACCGCGCCCGCGATGGGCCAGTCCAGGCTCTCGCGCACCTTGGAAAGCCAGTGGGAGGCCTGGCGCCTGCGTCCGGGTTTTAAAACGTCCGGGTCGCCGCCCCAGACCATGCAGCGGGTTCCCGGCGAGGCGGCCAGGTACTTCAAAAGCTCCGAGCCCTGGTCGCCGTAGCGGGACTGGCCTTCGGCACTGAGGCCATAGGCGCGGGCGGCGGTCAGGATGGTTTCCAGGATCTCGGAGGACCGTTTGCGCTCGGCCGCGGGAACCTGGGAGCGGTCCAGCAGGAGCACCCGGAGCGGAAGCTCCATCCTCTTGGCCAGTTCCCTGGCATAGAAGAAGCTTTCGCCGTGGACCCCGCCGCCGTCCAAGACCAGAAGAATGTGCTGGGGCATGATGGCTCCCGACCGAGATCCCCCTCCGGGCCGCCCGCTGCGGACCCGATCCGGCCGGAGGCATGAGCAAAAAGGGGGCCAGAAGCGGCGCATAAAAATTTATCGTTTGTTTTAAGTTGGTTGAACGTAACGGAGGAGCGGCGGGGAAGATGGACCTCTGTGGCAGTTTGCAACACAAAAATAGCCCGGACCCGGAAAGGCCGGACAAACGGAAGGAAAAGGCGATGTT
>JBFMHL010000153.1:0-32951 GCA_040753055.1 Thermodesulfobacteriota bacterium
AGGGGGGAAAAGCCACTTTTTCAAAAGGGGTTTTCCCCCTCCCCCGCAATTCTTTTACTTCCTTTTATCTTTTTTTTCCGTCGCCTTCACCATTTCGTTCAGCTCCGCTATGGCCTGGTTCATTTCGAAGCGGCCGTCGGCGAAGGTGGCGTAGTCGCCGCCGCCGGACATGGCTGCGGCGAAGCGGGTGGAGTTGGCATAGAAGAGGAAGGTGCGGGTCCAGAGGAACTCGGCGGGCTCGTCAAAGGGGTTTTTATTGGCGGAGAACCCTTGGGCCGCTTCCTTGTCCCAGAGCGTTTCCATGATGCGGGTTGCGGTCAGGGTGGCGGCGTTGGTTCCGCGGACGGAGGCGTCCAGGCGCGCGAAGTGGCCCGTGACCCAGGACGTGGAGTGGCAGGCCAGGCAGAGGGCCTGCATGTTCGTGTTGCGCCGGGCCTGCTCCTCCGCACCGATGAGGAACTTTTCCGCGGGCTTGCCGGCGAGTGTGGCGGTCAGGGGCTGGCCCTGGCCGTTGCGGATGATGGAGAGGTCCGGGCTTTTGGGGTGCGCGGTTGCGTAAGGCACGCCGAAGAGCCGGTAGGAGAGGCGGTCGTTCACGCGGTGGGTGCGGGGTGCGATGGCGGTGCCGTCCGGGGCCGCGGTCTCCGAGATGTGGCAAGCGGCGCAGGTGGGTGCGGCAAAGTCGGCCCCGGCCTTCCAGGGGACGGGAGTGTAGTCGGTCTTGGCGTCCGAGGCGATGACGTTGCCGTGCTTGGATGCGTTGTAGACCTTGAAGGCAGGAACATCCGGGCCTTCGTGGCACTGCTTGCAGGTGTAAGGCTTGCGGGCCGTCTCTATGGAGAAGCGGTGCCGGGTGTGGCAGGCGGCGCAGGAGCCGGCCGAGCCGTCGGTGTTGATGCGTCCTACGCCCTGGTTGGGCCAGCCCGTGAGAACCGGGAAGTCCATCTCGCCTAAGGATGTATCCCGGGTGACCGTGCCGGCAACCACCAGCTTGGTTCCGTGGCAGTAAAGGCAGGTGTCGGCCAGGGTGTCCGGAGCTGGGGTTGCGAAGCGGGAGGTCTTGGTTTTTTCGAAGGCTCCGGCCGAGGCGGCGACGAGGTCCCGGTAGACGGAGTTGTCCATCAGGTTGCCGTAGGCGTGCTGCATGAGGTTTTCGGAGAACTGGGAGGACTCGGGCCCGTGGCATGTGGCGCAGTCGGCCGGGGACACGTCCGGGTGGACCGAGAAGCCGTTGTGGTCGAAGGTGGCCGTGTGCTTGTCGGCCCGGACGGTATGGCACTCGGCGCAGCCGACGGATCGGGGTGCGGGCGCGTTGGCGGCCTTGTCGGTCCGAAGGCTGCCGGTGGCGTGGACGGATTGCCGCCAATCGGAAACGATGCCGGGGTGGACCTGCTCGTGGCAGCCCAGGCATTGCTCGGTATCGTCGCTGACAGCGGGAGGGGAGGCCGCGAAACAGGGCATGGATAGGAGGCATAACGAAGAAAGGATGATGATAAAGCTGTTGCGATAGGGCACGGGGGTTCCCCTCTCCTTTTCATGGCCGCCTCCCGGCGGGCGGGCAGGAGGCTATTTCACCATCATGAAGCGATAGGCTCGGCCGTTTGTCGTAAGCGTCTTGTCCGGGGCCGCGTACTCGCTCAGCTCAAAGGAGCCATTGCTGTTTAGGTCCACGAAGATGCCGTCGTTCAAGAAGTTTCCGTCGTTTAGTCCCCATTCGGAAATGGAGGCGGCGTAAGCTTTCTGATCCAGGCGCACCGTGCCCTCCAGACGCACCAGGCTGTAAAAGTTGACCTTTCCGGAGGCCCAGTAGCCTCCGCCGGAAAAAAGCCAGATGGGGTAGCTCCCCTTTTTCCCCAGCTCGGGCATGACCCGCAGGAGATCGAATACGATGCGGGCGGCGAAGACGCCCGTGCCCTGATTGCGGATGGGGCCGCCGTCGTCGGAGAGGTCCTTGTTCTGATTCAGGTCCACGTAGAGCAGGGGGTGGATCTCGTCGGTCACGTCGAAAACCAGGTCGAAGGTGCCGGGTGTTCCGGTGCCTAGACGGAGAACCCCGTAGAGCTGGCTTTTCCCCCTGAAGGGGGGAAGCTCCCGCAGGTCACCCGGAGCTTTGTCCGAGAGCAGGGCCGCGCTCTGGTTCCATCTGCCGGTGGCGTTCTTCTCCGATGGGGAGAAATCGCGGTAAGGGAAAACCCAAACCGTCTCGGCATCTCCTTTTTTGTTATCGGCGGGCGGCGCAGGACTCTTGGTTGCGGGGCCGATCTCCGCGATGGCGCGGTCCATCTCCCGGCTTTGCCTGCTGTCCGGGCCGCTTAGGGAGACATAAATGTCCCGGGCCTGGGTGAAATGGGCCAGCGCCCGGTCTTTATCGCCCTGGCGGAGAAAGATCTGGCCCAGTAGCCGGAAAGCCTGGGCCAGGGCGGGGGAGGCCGGGCGCCCGCTTTGCTTCTCTTCGGCAAGGACGATGGTAAGCTCGGTCTTGGCCTCCTCCTGCTTTCCCTGGCGCAGGAGGCACCGAGCCAGGTCCAGCCGCGTGGTAGCCTTCCACCGGGACAGGGCGGGCCCTCCCTGATTCAGCAGGCCCAGGATCTCCCGGTAGCTTCTTTCCGCCGCTGCGGGCTCGTTTTCCGCCATGGCCGCGGCCGCTTTCTGGGTGAGGCTCTGTATCCGGGAAAGAAGACGGGGGGCAACCCGGGCCGGGACGCTGGCTGGAGGCGGCGGGGGCTGGGTTGGCGCTGCCGGGGCGGTGGCCGGAGTGGTGGGCGGGGCCTTGCGCACCATGTGGCTTTTGGAAACAAAGAGCCAGACAACAAGGAAAGCCATCGCCAGGACCAAAGCTAGGGCGGAGAGGCGGGATAAGGCCGAACCGGATTTTTTCTGGTTTTTTTCCATGCCGCGGGCTTGGATGCCGGGAAGCGGAAGCATGTCCGCGCAAGTAATGGGCTTGGGCGGAGAGGCGCAACGCAAGCCTGTCCTGTTCTTATGTCGTCAGTAGTAGCAGACCGGAACGCAGGAACAGGTGGAGCTGGTTTTTCCGCAGTCGTCGGTCTCGTCGAAGCGTTTCCATTCCTCGATGCGGTTGTCCGCCCCCTTTTTGGTTGCGCGGGCTTTATCGCTGGAACCTTTAACCTTCCTGCTTTCCTTGCCCGATTCCTGCTGCTGCGCAGCCGCCTCCTCCGCGTGCCTCTCCTCTTCCATCATGAGGGCTTTTCGACTTTTTTCCGCCAGGTCCCTGGCCCGGGTCTCGGCCCGACGCGACATGGCAGATGCGTTGCGGGCGTAGGATTCTTCCACTTCTATCTGCACGGTTTCCTTCACCGAGCGTCCCATGTCTACCTGGGAAAGCGGAACGGCTACACTTCCGAAACCCGTGGAATAGTGCAGCATGCGTTCTTCGATCCAGGATTCCAAGCAGGGAATCCTGCCCCCGTTGGTCAGATGGATGACCCGGAGGCTCAAGGGAAGGCGGGCGTAGGCGGCCTCGTCGTAGTGCTCGAAAAGCAGAGCCGTGTCTCCGGGCTTTAGGCTCCCCAGGGAGTCCAGGTACTCGTCCTGGTAAGGGATGTCCCCGTGGACGAGCCGGGCGCAGACGTCGTTGCCCATGATCGTGTTCTTGGCGCAGACGATCCCTTCCTTCAGATCCACGCGGGTGACCTTGCCCAGGGAGGCGACGGGATAGATTCCTGCGCTGGAAACCCCCAGGTCGGGAACGAAAAAAACGGTGGACAAGTCAGCGGTCAGGCGCTGGTCCAGCTTTTTTATGGCGTCCGAGGCTCCGCTTCTGGGCGGAACGACCTTCATGCATATCTGGCGGTTGGAGCCGGCTTCCTGGATGCAGACCACATCGGCGCCGTAATCGGTCATGAGGATGATGCTGGGGATGGCTCCATGCAGGAGCTTTTTCCCGGATTTCGTTTCCTGGCCGAAGGCCGGGACGGAGGCGGCCAGGGCGGCCGCCTGGGCGAACAGGGAAAGGGCGAGAAAGCCCCGGCGCTTCATGGCGACTTCCGGGGCCATGCGTGCGAACTCCGCGAAGCTCAGGGCACAAACCTCCTGGCCCGGTTTTGCGCCCGGGGCGGAGATTTCGAAACGGGCGCGCATGCGGCCGATTTTTTTGATCCAGTCCATGAATCGTGGCTCCTAGGCGGGGAGATCCAAGAGGGCCCGGGAATATCTTGTCCCGCGACGGTTCGAATTTTGCGGGACCCGGACCGATATCCTCATTATTATAATACCTGTCGTGATTGCCGTCCGGATTGATCTTTGCGGAAGCTTTACACGCGTTAGGCTTCGAGAAGGCGCAATCCGAAAGGAATTATGACCATCGCTTTGAAAGGGTTTATGCTTATTTTTACTACTTTGTCAGATTGCACCGGATCAGTCAAGGAGGGGCAAACCGCCTTGACTTGACCGCATTTTGCGAATATAGTGCAAAACCGCATAGTTCCCGTTCAGGAAAATATGCTCCCCAAAAGAAAGCTCGCCATCGGCGGTGGCCCTGTTTCAGACGCCTGCGCATCGGAGGAAATTTCCGGTGAGGCTCGGGCCGTCCCGCTGATGACAGATGCCCCGGCGGCCGCGCGCCGGCAAAAGGTTTCATCCACATCCCATCAATGCCCCCAGGGCGGAAAAGGCCATATCCATGGGCGCCATCCGCAAGCATCCCAACCTGTTTTTCGGAATCGCCGTCACCCTCGTCTTCCTGCTTTTTTCCACGCTTCGAGTGGGATTTCTGGAATCGTTGGAGCTCTCGGTCTACGACCTGCTCATGCGCATGCGGGGTGACTCCAAGGCAGAAAGCGACATCGTGCTGGTGAACATTGACGAGCCGTCGCTCACCACCCTGGGCCGCTGGCCGTGGCCGCGTTCGGTCCTGGCCGAGGGCATCGCAAAGATCAAGGCCGGCGCCCCCAAGGTCGTCGGGCTTTCGGTGATCCTGTCCGAGCCGGAAAAGAGCGAGGGGCTCGTGGAGATCCAGGGGCTTACCAGGCTTTTTGAAGGCTCGTCGCTGGCGGCAGACGGAGAGCCGGCCGCCGGCTTCCTGGCGGCGCTTTCCCAGGCCCGTGACCGCCTGGACAACGACCGGCGGCTGGCCACCGCCATGACGGACGCAAACGACGTGATCCTCCCCATCTACTTCAAGGAGTCCGGGGTGGCGGCCAGCGTGGAGGCCGATAAGATTCCCGAGAAGCTGAAAGCCCAGGCCCTGAAGGTGGAGGGTGGGGAAGACTCGTCGGTGGAGTACCCCATGGCTTCGGACGTGGTCCTGCCCATCGCCTCTTTTCTATCGGCGTCGGTCGGCCTGGGGCACATCAACCTTTCCCTGGAGCGGGACGGGGCCGTGCGCCGGGAGCTCCCCTTCTACGAGTATGGGGGGCTCTTCATTCCGTCTTACACCGTGCGGCTGGCCTGCGCTTATCTGTCCGTGGCCCCGGACAAGACCCGGGTGATCCCGGGCAGGAGCGTGGACCTGGGGGGGCTTGTCATCCCCATCACCGTCTCCTCGGACCTCCTGGTGAGCTTCAAGGGCCCGGCGGGGAGCTTCCCTTCCGTCTCGTTCTCCGACGTGGTCACCGACAAGGTCCAGGCCCGGGCCTTCGCCAATAAGCTGGTGGTGGTCACCCCGGCGGCTCCGGGCCTGGGGAGCCTCATCTCCACGCCCGTGGGAACCCTCACCCAGGGTGAGTTCTCCGCAAATGCCATCTGGGCCATGCTCAACCGCAAGTTCGTGTCCCGGCCGGGTTGGAGCGGCCTGTTCGAGCTCCTGCTCATCCTCCTGCTGGGTGCCGCGGTGACCTTCGTGCTGCCCAAGCTGAAGGCGGGAGTGGCGGCTGGCGCTTTCGCCGGCGCCATAGCGGTCTTGTGCATTCTGGATTTCACACTTTTCGTGTCCCAGGGCCTCTGGGTCCGCATGACATACCCCATCCTGCTCCTGGTGGCGGGCTACATCGGGGTCGTGAGCATCCAGTATCTGGTGACCCAGACCGGAAAGGACAAGGCCACGGCGGAAAGCGCCGAGACCAACCGCATGCTGGGCGTCTCCTTCCAGAACCAGGGGCTCCTGGACATGGCCTTCGAGAAGTTCCGCCGGGTGCCGGTGGACAACGAGATGAAGAGCCTGCTCTACACCCTTGCGCTCGATTACGAGCGCAAGCGCCAGCTCAACAAGGCCGCGGCCGTCTATGAGTACATCGAGGAAACCGACCCCAAGTACAAGGACGTGGCCGTTCGCAAGACCAAGCTCATGCAGGCTTCGGAGACCATGGTTTTCGGCCAGGGCATGCTGGGCGGCACCAACGCGGCGGGCCAGAGCATCATCACCGATGGAAGCGACACCAAGCCCACCCTGGGCCGCTACGAGGTGATCCGCATGCTGGGAAAGGGCGCAATGGGCGTGGTCTACCTGGGCCAGGACCCCCGCATCAACCGCACCACGGCCATCAAGACCGTGCGCTTCACCGACGACTTCCCGCCCGAGGAAGCCGAGGACATGAAAAAGAAGTTCTTCCGGGAGGCCGAGAGCGCCGGCACGCTGAACCACCCCAATATCGTCACCATCTACGACGCGGGAGAGGAGCAGGAGCTGGCCTACATCGCCATGGAGTACCTGGAGGGCACGGACCTGGACTCCTACATCAAGCCCGACAAGCTCCTGCCCATGCGCAAGGTCATCGAGTACGTGGCGGACGTGGCGGACGCCTTGGGATTCGCCCACGCCAAAGGCATCGTGCACCGCGACGTGAAGCCCGCCAACATCATGCTGCTGAAATCCGGCGTCGTGAAGGTGACGGACTTCGGCATCGCGCGCATCCAAGCCAGCTCGGCCACCGCCACCGGCGTCGTCAAGGGCACACCCTACTACATGAGCCCGGAGCAGATCCAGGGCCAGAAAGTGGACGGCCGTTCGGACATCTTTTCCCTGGGGGTCATGCTCTACCAGATGCTCACGGGCAAGCTTCCCTTCTACGGGGACTCCATCGCCGCACTCATGCATCAGATCATGAACGTCCAGCACCCGGATCCCCGGCAGTTCAACCCCAACATCTACAAGCCGCTCTGCGCCATCATCGACAAGTCCCTGGAAAAAGACAGGGAAAAGCGCTACCAGAAGGCGGAGCAGATGGCCGCCCATCTGCGGGAGCTGGGGAAGAAAATTGACATCGCCGTGGCCCAGAAGCAGAAGCAGGCCAGCCAGGGATAGGAAATTCTCGCCGTCTTTCCGGCTGGGGAAAGGGAAAGTCCTTCTTTCGACTTGTCATCATCGGGAAACATGATAAGATAGCAACTTCGTAACAATTCCAGGCCGTCAGGGGGGCGCGATGCAACTATGCCCTCCCGGACACGCCGAGGCGCAGGCCTTGCGGCGCTCCCGCGGGAGCGGGCCTTTCAAAGTAAATAGCGCTTTTATCCGGCATGGGTGAAAACCCGGCCGATGCAAACCCGGGCGAATCCTCATGGCTTTAGTGATCGAAGCGGCAGGCCTGACGGACGTGGGCCGAAAGAGAAAAGGCAACGAAGACAGCCTGTTCATTGATGCCAAGGCCGGCCTCTTCGTGGTGGCGGACGGTATGGGGGGGCACCTGGCCGGAGAGGTGGCGAGCCGCGTGGTGGTGGATACCATGAGCGCCTATCTCTCGCGCTTCGGCACGGAGGAGAACCCCGAGGAGCTTTCCGACGCGGACCAGAGTCTCTCCAAGGAGGCCAACCGGATTCTCGCTTCCATAAAACTCGCCAATAGGGCCGTGCACGAGATGGCCTCCAAAAAGGAAGCCTACACGGGCATGGGGTCCACGGTGAGTGCGATCTACGTTACGGACGACGGCTTCATCTCGGCCAACGTGGGGGACAGCCCCATTTACCTGTTGCATCAGGGCGCCCTGGAGCCGGTCTACGTGCCCCACACGGTCATTGCCGAGCAGACGGCCATGGACCCCGAAGGGGCCAGCCGCCTGGGGGACAAGTTCTCCCACATGCTCACCCGGGCCATGGGCGTGGAGCCGGATGTCAAACCCGATCTGTGCGAGCTGTCGGCCTATCCCGGAGACGTGCTGGTCATTGCCTCCGACGGGCTCACCAACATGGTTTCCGAGGAGGACATCAAGCGGGTCGTTCTCTCGGAAAAACCGGACCGGGCGGTCCACACCCTGGTGGGCATGGCCAACGCCAACGGCGGAGAGGACAACATCACCGTCATCGTCATCAAGGTGAAAAGAGTGCTCTCCGGCGGAAACGGGTTCATGGCACTCGTGTCCCGAGTGATTGATTTTTTCAAAAGCTGAGAGGAAATTTTTCCCCGGATCGAAGCGGCCCGTAACCGGCGAGGAAGGCGGGATGACTTTCGATCAAAGGGGGATGAGGATTGCATAACCATTAAAAAGAGGGTGGTCCGATGCCGAAAGTAATCTTGAAGTTCAAGGAAAACACCATCGCTGAGTTCGCCTTAAACAAGGGCGGGACAATCTCCATCGGCCGGCTGAACGACAATCAGGTGGTAGTGGAAAACCTGGCGGTATCCGGCCACCATGCCAAGATTGACTCGGTAGGTGAGGGCTTTCTTTTGACGGACCTCCAGAGCAAGAACGGCACCTTCGTCAACATGCAGCGGGTGAACTCCCACTGGCTGAAGGACGGGGACCAGGTGACCGTGGGCAAGCACACCCTGCTTTTCGTCAACGAGGAGCAAAGCGCCGCCGCCGCTCCCGGCAAGGCCGGAGGAGACCTGGAAAAGACCATGGTCATGGACACGGCCGCGTACCGGGAGATGATGGCCAAAAGCGCGCCCCCGGCCGGAGCCCAGGCTGGCGAAACCGTTGCCGGACAAGGTCCGGAGGAGCCGCCGGCCGTGCTCACCTTTCTTTCCGGAGGCGAGGGCGAGATCAAGCTCAGCAAGAAGATCGTCAAGATCGGCAAGGCCGCCAACAACGACATCGTGGTGGGCGGCATGTTCGTGGGCGCCACCGCGGCCAACATCAGCAAACGGCCGGCCGGCTATTTCCTGGGTTACGTGGCGGGCTTTTCCAAGCCCAAGGTGAACGGCCAGGCCATCAAGGAAACCGTCCAGCTCAACGACTTCGACACCATCGAGGTGGGCAACACCAAGCTCCAGTTCAACGTGGGCAAGAAGTAACAGACCCGCGGATTCCGGCGCGAAGACCACGAGGGGGCCGCGTGCGGCCCCCTCTTCGTTTTTGGGGGGATTGCATGAAAAACGTGGCCTTTGCCTACTCCCAGGCACTTGCCGGTTACAAGGCCAGGGCGGCGCGGGGCGACAGCTCCTCCATGCGCAACCTGGGGCTCATGTACCTAAATGGCCAGGGGGTGCCCCGCAACCCCCGGGAGGCCCTGCGGTGGTTCGTCAAGGCGGCCGATGCCGGGGACTCCGACTCCATGCTGATCCTGGGCGAGATGCACGTAAACGGCGTAGGGACCCCCCGGAACCCGGACGCGGCCCGCGGCTTTTTCGCCCGCGCCGCAGCCGCCGGAAGGGAAGAAGCCCGCTCCTGGATGGAAAAACTGGAGCGGAAGTAAAGCTTGTCGGAAAGGGCCTACCCCTCTTCCCGGCAAAAGCCTTTTCATTTTCAATGGAAGATGCTTCTTGCCGTCATTGCGGGCAGCCCCTAAAGTCACAGCCCTTGGATGTGCTTTAAAAAGTTTTGAGGAAATGGGAGAGGGGGTGCGGGGGAGGGAGAAAAAGCCCTCTTTTTCAAAAGGGGTTTGTCCCCCTCCCCCGCAACATCCCTCTCTTTCTTCTTCAGACAGCTTTTCTGCCCGAAAGAAACGGCCCACCGCCCCTGTCTTGCGCTTTCCTTCGCCATGACCATATCTTATATATTATTGGACCATACGGCGGACCTGGGCATCCGGGTCACGGCCCGGACCGAGGAAGGGCTCTATACGAACGCCGTTCTGGCCCTTGCGGACCTCCTCTCCGGCCCCCTTTCCCGTTCCGGGGCGCGGCCCCTTTCCCTCGCCGCGTCCGGCGAGGACCGGTCCGAGATGCTCATAAACCTCCTCCGGGAGCAGCTCTACCTTTTCACCGGGGAGAAGCTCCTGGTGGCCGGCGTGGAGGGCCTGGCGCTTTCGCCCGGAAGCCTGGAGGCCCGCGTGCTGGCCGTCCCCTACAACCCGGAGGTCCACGAGATCCGCCACTGGATCAAGGCCGTCACCTGGCACCAGGCAGAGGCGGAGCAGCGTGGCGGGGTCTGGGAAGCTCGGGTCATCTTCGACGTCTGACCCGGCGCAGGGACAGCGCGGGAGCCGGTTCCGAGCCATTACCGAAAAAATGGAACGTGCCATGAATATAGACAGCTTAAAAAAGCTCAGCGACACCTGTTATGAGATCCCCAAGACCGGCGGCATGCGGGTCCCGGGCCGCGTGTTCGTGAGCCGGCAGATGGCGAAGGACATGGAGGCGGACCAGAGCCTTTTGCAGGTGGCCAATGTGGCCTGCCTGCCGGGAATCGTCCGCGCCTCGCTGGCCATGCCGGACATGCACTGGGGCTACGGTTTCCCCATCGGCGGGGTGGCCGCCTTCGACGCCGAGGAAGGCGTGGTCTCGCCCGGCGGTGTGGGCTACGACATCAACTGCGGGGTCCGGCTGGCCGGGACCCGGCTGGAAGCCTCCGAAGTGAGCCTTCGCCTCCGGGACCTGGTGGAAGCCCTGTTCCGGGAGGTGCCTTCGGGCGTGGGCGTGGGCGGGAACGTGAAGCTCTCCGGAAAGGACATGAAAAAGGTCCTGGTCAAGGGCGCGCGCTTCGCCTGCGAGATGGGCATGGGGGACGAGGACGACCTCCTGCGAACCGAGGAGGGCGGCGCGCTTCCAGGCGCGGACCCGGAGCTGGTGAGCGATCGGGCCCTGACCCGCGGAAGGGACCAGCTGGGCACCCTGGGCGCGGGCAACCACTTCGTGGAGCTGTGCGCGGTGGACGAGGTCTACGACCCGGACGCGGCGGACGCCTACGGCCTCTTTCCCGGCCAGCTGGCAGTCTCCATCCACTCGGGCTCCCGGGGCCTGGGGCACCAGGTCTGCGACGACTACCTGGCCACCCTCTCCCGCCATGTAAAGACGCTGGGCATCGAGCTGCCCGACCGGCAGCTGGCCTGCGCCTATGTGAAAAGCGAGGAGGGCCGGCGCTACCTTTCCGCCATGGCCTGCGCCGCCAACTTCGCCTGGGCCAACCGCCAGGTGCTCCTGTTCCGCGTGCGGGAGGCCCTCATGCACGCGCTCTGTGTGGGCCCGCGGGACCTGGGGCTTTCCATGGTCTACGACGTGTGCCACAACATCGCCAAGCTGGAAACCCACCTGGTGGACGGGCGCCCCCGCAAGCTCTGCGTGCACCGCAAAGGCGCCACCCGGGCCTTCGCCCCGGGCCACCCCGCCGTGTGCGAGCCCTATCGCGCCGTGGGCCAGCCCGTGCTGGTGCCCGGGGACATGGGGACGTGCTCGTACGTACTCAAGGGAAGCGAAACGGCCATGGCCGAGACCTTCGGCTCCACCTGCCACGGCGCGGGCCGCCGCCTTTCCCGCTCCGCCGCCATGAAAAAGGCGCGGGGCCGGAGGATTGACCGAGAGCTGGCGGACAAGGGCATCCTGGTGCGCGCCGCGGGCAGGGGTACGCTGGCCGAGGAGATGCCCGAAGCCTACAAGGACGTGTCCCAGGTGGTGGAGGTGGTGCATGCGGCGGGAATCTCCACCCGGGTTGCCCGGCTTGTTCCCCTTGCCGTCATCAAGGGCTGAAGGGCGGACGAAGAACGCGATCTTTCGCTCGCAGGCCTTGCGGCTCGAAGCTATCTCAAAAATAAGAAGGAATAGGTTTTTGCGGGGGAGGGGGGAAAACCCCTTTTGAAAAAGCTGGCTTTCCCCCCCGCCCCCCGCTCTCCTTTCCGCAAAGCTTTTCGAACCTTCCTCCAAAGGTTGGCATTCGAGGCTTGCGGCCCATAACGGCAGCAAAAAATCGCTTTCACAGCAAAAGGAACACGCTTTTAAAAAAAATGGAATATCACTCATAGAGAAACTATTCTGAGATGAGTTCTGGTCAGGGAAAGGCGCGGGAAAGGCGAAAAAGCGACGCATGCAGTTTGTATGCGGGCATTTTGCAAAGGCGAAGGAACGCCGTCCCGGGGCGTCAGATGGGGCTATGAATGAGCTCCCATGCATCACCAAGGACCTAACTAAAAGGAACAGTAAACAAAGGACTTCCATGAACCTCCTCCAAGCGCTCTTCCTGGGCATAGTCCAGGGCCTTACCGAGTTCCTGCCGGTTTCCAGTTCCGGGCACCTGGTTTTGCTCCAGCATGTTTTCGGCATCACGGAGCCGGAGCTTCTATTCGATGTCTGCCTCCATGTGGGCACACTGGCGGCCGTTGTGGTCGCATTGCGGCGCGAGGTGGCGGAGCTCTTCGTCGGCTTCGGCCGCAGCGCCCGTTTCCTGGCGCTGCGCCTGACCGGGAGGGCTGCCGGACCCTTTCCCTGGAAGGACAGGTCCGTCCGGTTGTTCTTTCTGGTGGTGGCGGGCACCCTGCCCACGGGCATCCTGGGTGTTTTGATCCAGAAGACCGCCAAGGGCGTCTTTGCCTCCGCCCCCTTTGCCGCGGCCATGCTTCTGGTCACGGGCCTTGTCCTGCTGGCAACGCGCTTTACCGGCAAGGGGGAAAAGAAGATTGCGGAGATGGGGGCGAAGGAGGCCGTGGCCATAGGGCTTGCCCAGGGCGTGGCGGTTTTGCCGGGCATCTCGCGTTCGGGCTCCACCATTGCGGCCGGGCTCTTCCTGGGCGTGGACCGGGATACGGCCGCACGCTTTTCCTTCGTGCTCTCCCTCCCGGCCATCCTGGGGGCGGTGGTGCTGGAGGCTGCTTCCGGAGGCGGTGGCGGCGGGGCGCCGCCGGCCGCCGTGATGGTGGGGGCGCTTTCCGCCGGGCTCACCGGATACTTCGCCCTGCGCTTTTTGATCCGGATCGTCTCCGCCGGCGGTCTGTTCTGGTTTTCGCCCTATTGTTTTGTTATAGGAACAGGAGCGCTTGCGTGGCTTGTGTAGGAGCGCTTCGGCAGAAGGGGAGCCGATCTACTCAACCGAGACCCGGGCCAAAGGAGCCGACCATGAATCCGCAAATCTTCCGCGAGTACGACATACGGGGCCTGGTGGACAAGGACATGGACGAGGACGACGTCTATGCCATCGGCCGCGGCATAGGGGCCTACCTTGTCCGGGAGGGAAGGCAGACCATCACCCTGGGCAGGGACTGCCGGCTTTCTTCGGACAGCTATGCGGAACGGATCGCCCGCGCCCTCATGGATTCGGGCTGCGACGTGGTGGATATCGGCGTGGTGCCCACCCCGGTGTTCTACTTCTCCGTGCACCATTTGAAAGCGGGCGGCGGGGTCATGGTGACCGCCAGCCACAACCCGCCGGAGTATAACGGCTTCAAGGTCATGTGCGGCACAGACACCCTGTACGGGCCCCAGATCCAGGAGATCCGCAAGCTGGTGGAGAAAAGGGACTTCGCGACCGGCGAAGGGGGCATGAGCAAGGCCGACGTGGTCACGCCCTATCACGAGTTCGTGGTCTCCAACATCAGCATCAAAAAGCGCCTGGCCGTGGCCGTGGACGCCGGAAACGGCACCGCGGGGGTGGTGGCCGTTCCCATCTTCCGGGAGCTTGGTTGCGAGGTCTACGACATCTACTGCGACATGGATGGCACCTTTCCCAACCACGAGCCGGACCCCACCGTGGTCAAGAACAACCAGGACCTGATCTTCCAGGTTCGCGAGCACGGCTGCGACGCGGGCATAGGTTTCGACGGAGACGGAGACCGCATTGGCGTGGTGGACGAGGCCGGCAACATGCTCTTCGGCGACCAGCTCATGATCATCTTCTCCCGGGAGATCCTCTCCCGCAAGCCCGGTGCGGCCATCATCAGCGAGGTGAAGTGCTCCCAGGTCATGTACGACGACATCGCGGCCCACGGCGGCCGCGGCATCATGTGGAAGACCGGGCACTCGCTCATCAAGAACAAGATGAAGGAGGAAAAGGCCGAGCTGGCGGGCGAGATGAGCGGCCACATGTTCTTCCGGGACCGCTACTTCGGCTTCGACGACGCCACCTATGCCGCCTGTCGGCTTCTGGAGATCCTGTCCTCCACCGGGAAGAAGGTTTCCGAGCTTCTGGCCGACGTGCCCCGCACCTACTCCACCCCCGAGATCCGGGTGGAATGCCCGGACGAGAAGAAGTTCGCCCTGGTGAAGAAAGTGACCGATTACTTCAAGGCGGAGAACTACAAGGTCATAGACATTGACGGCGCGCGGGTGGTCTTCCCCGACGGCTGGGGCCTGGTACGGGCCTCCAACACCCAGCCCGTCCTGGTTCTCCGCTTCGAGGCCCTGTCCGAGCCCAGGCTCGAGGAGATCCGCAAGACCGTGGAGGATGCGGTGGCCAGGTTCCGGGACGAGTAGGCGGCTTCAGTCCATATCCATCATCGGCAATCAGGCAGGGGGAGCCCCCAACGGGGCCTCCCCCTTTTTTGCCGGAAAGCTCTGGTTTCACAATGAATCGGCGCGTGTTCTTCGCCCTGTTTTTCTCCGTGTTCACCACCATCACGGGCGTGGGCCTGGTGGTGCCGCTTTTGCCGGTCTGGGCCTCCCAGATGGGCGCCTCGGGCTTTGCCGTCGGGCTCATCTTCGGGTCCTTCTCCATCTCCCGCACCCTGGGGCTGCCCTACTTCGGCAAGGCGTCGGACCGCCGGGGAAGAAAGCCCTATATCGTGGCCGGGCTCTTCGGTTACGCGTTCATCTCCTTGCTGTTCCTGTTTGCCAATGACGTTTGGACCCTCATCGCCATCCGCTTTCTCCACGGCTTTGCATCGGCAGCGGTCCTTCCCGTGGCCCAGGCCTACGTGGGCGAGATCACGCCCTTCGGCAAGGAGGCCCGGACCATGGGCCTCTTCAACGTGGCCATGTACCTGAGCCTTTCCGTGGGCCCTCTTCTGGGTGGAGTGGTGAACGAGCACTTCGGCCTGCACACGGCCTTCCTCCTCATGGGCGTGCTCACCTTCGCCGCCTTTCTCCTCGCGCTGATCTCCCTGCCGCCCACGTCCACGGAGCCCCGCACGGCGCGTCTGGCAGAGCAGGTCCCTTACAGGGAGCTGCTCCGGAAAAAGGGAGTGCTGGCCTTGTGCCTGTTCCGCTTCGTCTACACCGTGTGCGTGGGGGTCATCTGGGGCTTCATGCCGGTCCTGGCGAGCCGGGAGTTCGGCATGGGGAGCACCGCCATCGGTGTGTGCATCACCATGGGGGTGTTCACGGCGGGCGTCCTCCAGACCCCTCTGGGCTACGCTGCGGACCGGAGCGACAAAAGGGTTTTTGTTGTCCTGGGGGGGCTTTTCATGGCCGGCTCCGTGTATTATTATAATAGAGTCAGCGGGTTTTGGGGACTGTTTGCCGCCAACGCCGCATTCGGAGTGGGCGGGGGCATCTCCATGCCCGCGCTCATGGGCCTGGGAGTGGAGCAGGGAAAGCGGGAGAAGGCCATGGGAGCTATCATGGCGCTCATCACGCTCTTCCACAGCCTGGGCATGTTCGTGGGAGCCCAACTGGCGGGCCTGGTCATGGACGTCTGGTCCCTTCCCGCGGCCTTCCCCGTTGCCGCCGCAATCATGGCGGCGGGCACTCTCGCTTTCTGGGCCCTTTGCCCCGGTGAAGCAAAGGCATAGAAAGTATCTCAAAGTCCTTTTGATTTTATATTGTTACGATAGCTTCGCATGACAAGAAGGCGATTATTTTGCCGGAATCCTCGTCCCAATCAAATCGGACGGCCAACACCGTTCTCGCCGCGGCCATCCTGGCCACGGCGTTCCTTCGGATCCTGAGCTTCTTCCTGTACCCTCTGCCTGACAAAAGCGAAGCCCTGTATGCGGAGGTCGCCCGGGAGATGTTCGCGTCCGGAAACTGGATCACTCCGCAGCTGGGGCTCTCCCCCTTCTGGGCCAAGCCGCCTCTTTCCACCTGGCTCACGGCCTTGTCCTTCAAGCTCTTCGGCCTTTCCGAGCTTGCCGCGCGCATTCCTTCGTTTTTGATCATCGTCCTGATCGCCGCCTGTATCTTTGCATGGGGAAGGCGGCAGCGGGATGCCACCTATGGGCTGGCCGCGGCCATGGTGTTCTCCACCTGCCTGCTTTCGTTCATCAGCGCCGGGGCCGTCATGACCGACGCCGCCCTGGCCCTGGGAACCTTCATGGCCATGGTTGGGTTCTGGCTCTGCATGGATCCGGGGAGCAGGTATGCCCGCTTCTGGGGGTATATTCTTTTCGCCGGTCTGGGCCTGGGGCTGTTGGCCAAGGGGCCGGTGGCCCTTGTGGTTTCCGGGCTTCCCGTTGCGGCCTGGCTCACGGTCCGGGGCAAATGGCGCGAGGCACTCACACGGCTGCCCATTGTAGGCGGCTTGTTGCTGACGGCGGCCGTCGCCCTCCCCTGGTACCTGGCGGCGGAGGCCCGGACTCCGGGCTTTCTGCGCTACTTCTTCATCGGGGAGAACTTCGAACGCTTTCTGGTTCCCGGCTGGAAGGGCGACCTGTACGGAAGCGCCCACCGCCAGCCCTACGGCTACATCTGGGTGCTGGGTCTCCTGGCCACCCTGCCCTGGTCGGCGGTGCTGGTCACCTGGGGAGCGGCCAGGCTGGCCCGGTGGCGGCGCTTTCATCTGCGGGCGTTCGATGGCTGGACCAGCTACCTGGCCCTGTGGGCCCTGATGCCCATGCTGTTTTTCAGCTTTGCGAGAAACCTCTTGTGGACCTATCCGCTCCCGGCCCTCCCCGCTTTTGCCTTCCTCCTGGCCGGCGTTTTTTACCCGGAAGCAAAGGAAGGAGAGGCGGGCCCGATGCGGCGCTGGCCCGGCGTCGTCAGCCTTGCGCCGTCCCTGATCCTTTTGGTGTCGCTGATGTTCTGGAACTTGGGAGTCCTGCATGTTCACATGAGCCAGAGGAGCCTTGTGGAGGCCTTCGAGGCGTTGAACGAGGGGCGGGGAGGAAAGCTTGTCTACTACCGCACCCGGCCCTGGTCCGCGGAGTTCTACTCCGGGGGGACGGTCCGGCAGGTGGACCGGCCGGCGGACATGGAGCCGTTCTTCGAAAACTCCGCGCAGGACTATTTTGCGGTGGAGACCTACCTGGTCCACAGGATTCCCGAGGACGAGAGGAATCGTATGGAGGCCATGGGAGAGTATGACGACTACCTGTTGTTCCGGGAACGGGGGGGCGAAAAGAGGGTAGTGCAGGCGGAAGCGGGCGGGGCGGCTCCGCTGGCGGCTTCTCCTCCCAAGGCCGTCCCGGTTCCACCCAGCCGGGAGGTCGCTTCCTCCATGGCCGCCAAGGGCGGATAAAACCCGTCCCCGGATGATTTCTCCCCGCCCGGCCCCGGGAAGATTCAACGTGCCTCAGGGGTGTTGCATATGGGAGCCGTGGAGGAAGAAAAAGCCGTCCTTTTCAAACGAGGTTTCCCCCTCCCCCGCAAAATCATTTTCCTTACTTTTCAGGTGGCTTCTTCTCCTCGTCGAAGAGTTCCCGCTGATTTTCGTCATAGTCCACGATGTAGCGCAGCGTCACCAGCGCGGCAAGCTCCTGCTTCATCCGGGAGAGCCGCCTGCGGTCCAGGGAGTGCATGCGCATGTAGACCTCCCGCCGGTTTTCCCTTCCCGCGGCCTCCTTGGTGAGGATGGAGATCATGCGCCCGCCGTAGCGCCGCACCAGGTCCGCGATCTGCTTGATGGATCCGGGCCGGTCGTCCGGGCAGAAGGCGATCTGGATGCCGCCCCGGTTTACGCCCGTGAGCGCGATGAGGGTCTTGAACAGCTCCCGCCGGTCAATGACCCCCACGGCCCGAGGGGTGTTGTCCCGGACGGGGGCGGCGGGCACGTCGGTCTCCATGATGACGCGGGCCGCCTCCTCCACGGTGTAGGCGTAATGGACGCACACGGGGTCCCGGGTCATGACGTCCGCGGCCCGGGCGTGGTCCGCGGCGTAGAACACGTCGCCCACGGAAAAAGCCGAGGCTCCCCGGGGGGCGGCGCGCCCCAGGTCCCGATGGCCCACAACCCCCGCCAGCTTGCCTTTCCTCTCCACCAGCACAATCCGCTTTCCCTTTTCCTTGAACAGGGAAACCACCTCGGAAAGGGGGCTGTCCGCCTGGACCCGTCCCGGGTCCGTGTCCATGATGTCGCGCACCAGCATGGTCCGCTCCTTCTACGAAAAGAGGGATACCTTCAGGAAACGGCAAAAATGGCGCTTTTCAGGTACTCGGCTTCGGGAAAGTAGACGGAGCGGGGATGGTCCGGGCTCTGGCCCGGATACGCCAGGGGAAAGAGGCTTCGCCCGCTTTTCACCGACGCCGTTTTCAGCATGAAGAAAAAATCGTCCCGGGTAAAATGGGCCGAGCAGCTGGAGGTGACGAAGACCCCGCCCGGCCGCACCAGGGAAAGGGCTTCCCGGTTCAGGAAATGATAGGCCTTGGCGCCCGCCTGCTTGTCCTTGGCGCTCTTGATGATGGCGGGCGGGTCCATGACCACCATGTCGTATTGGGGATGATTCTTGGCCGTGAGATAGGAAAACACGTCCGCGCGTTCGGTATCCGCAGCGGAAGCCGCAATGCCGTTTCGTTCCGCATGCTCCCGGCACAGGGAGAGCGCCCGCTCCGAGGCGTCTATGTTCAAAACGCTCTTGGCCCCTCCGGACAGGGCATAGATTCCGGCGGCCCCGGTATAGGAGAACAGGTTCAGCACCCGCGCACCTTGGCAGAGCCGGGCCAGATCCCGCCGCAGGTCCTTCTGGTCCAGGAAAAAGCCCGTTTTCTGGCCTTCCCAGGCGTCCGACACGAAGTTAAGCCCGTTTTCCGTGAATGGGGCAGGGCCGGAGAGGCTCCCGGAGAGAACTTCCCGCGTCTTTTCCAGGCCTTCCTCATCCCGTACCGGAAGCTCGTTCCGGGCCAGGACGGCCTTGGGGCGAAGCAGGCCCTCCAGTGCGGAGAGGAGGGGCTGGCGCAGGCGCTCGATGCCCGGCGTGGACATCTGCAGGACCAGGACACCGTCGTACCAGTCCGCGATGAGGCCGGGCAGGCCGTCGCTTTCGCCGAAGACCATCCGGAATCCGGTGGTGCCGGCGCCGGGGCCGTATCCCATTTGCAGGCGAAGCTCCCGGGCCCGGGAGATCCTCTCCCGGAAAAACTCCTCGGAAAGGGTCACCCGGGAAAAGGCCATGACGCGCACCCGGATCATGGAGCCGGCGGAGTAGGTGCCGGTGGCCAGAACCTTGCCCCGGGAGTCCCGGACATGGACGGGGCTGCCGTTCTCGAGGCCGTCGGGAAGCCGCGAAAAGGCTCCGGAAAAGATCCAGGGATGCCGGAGGGCAAGGCTCTTTTCCCTTCCGGGCAGGAGGCTCAGCTCGGGGTAGTCGCTCATGATCCTGTCGCAGGAATGAAGGGCAAAGCAACACGCAAAGAAGAGGTGTACCGCGGAGGAGGGGCCAGGCCCTCCTCCCCGCGAGTTTACTTCAACTATTTGTTTTCAATTATATAAGCTTTCTACAAAGCAGCCGTTCCCCTGGGGCACCACGATTTTCGGTTCCGGCTCGGGCGGGGTTGGGGGAAGCGGCGTGCCGGGGCCGCCCGGGTCCACGATAATTCCGTTCACCTCCCCGTCCGCGTCTCCGGTCCCGCCGTCGGTGAGCCGCAGGATCACCTGCCGGGCGGACACGGTCTGGGCGTCCTGGGCGTAGCTCTGCCAGCCGTTTTGGACATTGTACTTGTACCAAATGGCGTTCGCGGGGACATCCTGGTCGAAGAAGACATTCACATACACGGTGGCGCCCGGCGTGACGGCCAGCGAGAAGGCCATCGCCCCGAAGGGGAAGATCCGCGGGGGCGAGCCTGCGAAGTCGGCCGGAATGGCCTGTATGGACACGATGGACAGGATGTCGGGATCGCCGGAGATGTCCAGGCCGAAGATGTTGTCGCCGGTGACGGCGGTGGCGTCCTTGATGACGTCCGGTTCGTTGATGTCGGGAACCTGGTTGTTGTTCAGGTCCGTATCCGCGGCCGGGAGCTGGGAGGGAAGCTGGCCGCGGCCGTTGTCCACGCAGAGGGCATAGAGTTTATTGCTGCGGGTCTGATCGTCGGTGAGCCCGCCGGCTGCATAGAGGGTGTAAGCCCCTTCGGGACCCGCCAGGCAGAAGGTGCCCAGGCCGGAGAGCCCTTGGGGGAGCTTGTCGGCAAGCTCCCAGGCGATGCGCAGGACCGGGTCGTAGACCTCCACTGCGTCGGAGTTGTAACCGGTCATGCTTTCGTTGCCCCCCGCCAGGTAGAAGCGGCCCTTGGCGTAAGGGATCGCTCCAAACACGGGGAAGCGGCGGGAAACCATGAGCTTGCCCATGTTCTGGGTGACGAAGGTTTTGGTGAAGTAGTTGTAAGCGTAAACAAGGGTGGAGGATCCTTGGCCAAAATCTCCTCCGAAGAAGAACACCAGGTTGTCGGGGGTGTAGAGGCCCGCCCCGGGGGAGGCCGGGAGGAGCGAGCTGGGAATGGTGGCCAAAGAGCCCCAGACCCTTGCTCCGGGATCATAGGCGGAAGCCTGGTTGGTGAGGAAGCCCGAGGCAAGGACGCCCCCGAATATCTTCAGGGGGCCCAGGTCGCTGGCCGGCGCGGTTTCCGTATAGGCCAGTGCGTTGGGTGAAGCCACCGCTGGGTTGCGCGGAGTTTCGTTGCTCAGAGTTCCGGCGGCCGTGTCGTAGGATCGGAAGTAGGGCTGAACGTCCAGGAGGGTCCCGTAGTTTCCCCCGAAGAGATAGATTTTTCCGTTCCAGGTTGCTGCCGAGACGTCCTGCACGCCTCCCTGCAGAGGATCCGGCACGCTTTGGGTCCAGGTGTTGGCCAGGGGGTCGTAGACCTCGACGGAGTTCAGGAGGACGTTTCCGTTGTTTCCGAACAAGGCGTAATAGCGGCCCCCGGAAACAGCCCAGGCGAAGCGGGCGCGCGGAGTGTTGAGGGTGGCCTTCTGGACCCACTGGGCGAACGCCTCGGGCGCGAACCACAAGCACAGGCAGGTGAAAACCAGGGCGGCGGATACCCGCGGCCGGCGGTGCTTCTCTTTCATACGGCGATACCTTTCCTCTATGTGGGGGGCTCATCTCCCGCGGACGGGGGCTTTGCAAGGGACGCAGCCCCGCAGCGCTTGCGGCGAGAGCGACGCTCGAAACAGGGAGTGCCCCGGTCAGAGCGAATGATGGAACGGACCAGGCTAGAGGCGAAAACCAAAAACAAGAATAGCACAGCCCGGAGCCGCGGTAAACGGGGGGCTAACAGGCCGCGGACAGTGGCATTTCCTACCTCTGATGGAGATGGGGCAGACCCAGCTTCCGGGCAAGGCGGCGCAGGAGGTTGCGCGCCTCCTCGTCGAAGATCCAGACCACGGCGCCCAGGGCCAGCGCCGCGGCAAAGGCGATTTCCACGTAAGGGGAGGTGGCGTCCGCTCCGGCTAGGGCCAGCATGGCGGTGCCCGGAAGGCGGCCTATGATACACACGCCGAAGAGGCCGGGGAGGGGGAGCCGGGAGAGCCCGGCCAGGAAGCAGAGGGCGTCGTCGGGAAAGAGGGGCAGCAGGAAGACCAGGAAGAAGCTCCCCAGCCCCCCCTGCTCGATCATGGTGTCGTAGCGGGCCATGATGCGGGCGGGCACGAAGGCGCGGACCACGACGCGGCCGAAGAACCTTC
The DNA here is from genome assembly GCA_040753055.1 of Thermodesulfobacteriota bacterium. Classification (GTDB taxonomy): domain Bacteria; phylum Desulfobacterota; class Desulfobacteria; order Desulfobacterales; family Desulfatibacillaceae; genus JBFMHL01. The sequence continues at coordinate 21,744 of JBFMHL010000153.1, forward strand.
CCAGGGCCATGGCCAGGAGCGAGCCCGCCCCCAGGCCCGCCATGGAAAGGGCGAGCCCCTTCCAGAAGCCGAAGGCGAGCCCGGCCAGGAAGCCCGTCACCTGGCCGGGGATGGGCGAAACCAGGACCTGGGCCGCCTGGAGGCCGAAGAATGCCACCGGGCCCCAGGGCCCGGCGGACTGCACGGCCTGGTGCAGGACCGCCAGCGAGGACCCGTTCTCGACCATCCGTACGTGATGGTAGAACTCGGCGATTTTTCCAGGAAAAATGAGCGCCAGAAGCCCGGCTGCGGTGGCGAAGACGAAAGCCAGGGCAAAGGCCGGCAGGGCCACCCAGACCAGGGCCTTGAGTTTGCGGACGAGCCTGTCCCGGATCTTCCGGGGAAGCGGGCCGGAGAAAAAATCGGAGGGGGTCATGGAGCGCGCCTTGCGGTTTCGGCCTTCCCGGAGGCCGCTGTCCGGCATCATCCGCCTGCTGCGGGGCCGGCTCCTTGTTCCGGTTCGATCCCTTGTTCAAAACCCCGCACGCGGAAGATGAACTCGTTTGCCAGGATCTCCGGCCAGCCTTGCTCGAAGACGTTCCGGGCGGCCACGGGGTCGGGGATGCGCGACGGGTTCCCGTAAGTGTAGAACCAGTTTACGATGGCCGGACCGGAGAAGCCCAGCGCAACCCAGTATCTTCCTGGAGAGAGCAGAGGTCTTCCGGTGAAGGGAAAGACCGCCCATTGGTAGCCCGGCCCCCGCGGGATGCTCCCGGACACGCCCAGATCCTTGAACTCGCTGGTGGCGAGGAGCTTTCCCGGCCGCCCGTCCTGGTCGTCGTAAATCTCGGCCCAGAGCTCGCCCTCGCTGCCGAAGCTTTTTAGCGCCAGGGAGATGTCGGACAGAGCCGTTTTTTCATTCAATACGAAAGCCTGGGCATACTGCCTGCCCCGGGAGGTGACGTACTCGGCCGTTTCCACCAGGGTGCTGGGGGCCAGGGTGCGGGTGCCGTCGGGGCTCTCGGACACCTTGCCCTGGATGGCGGCGAAGTCCACGCCCTCCGGGAATTGGGTGTTCCCCAGGCTGACGGGCAAGCTGTAAGGCTGGGCTTCCGAAACGGCCGCCCCGGCCGCCGCCTCCGCCTCGGGTCGCGCAAAGGCCGTAACTTCCTGGTCCGGCGGAGCGGGCGCCAGGGGCTGCGGCGTCGTTTCCGGGGGTGCGGAAAAGGGAGCCAGGCCGGCCAGGAGCATGAGGGGCCGAGGCGTCGGCGAGGCCTTCTCCCCCGTGATGACCGACGTGTCTCCGGTAAGCGCGGTGGTGATGATCTCGCGCACCTGGGGCTGCCCCCCGGCGTTGGAAGGCTGGGTCCAGGAGATGAGCCCGTCCCGGCTGGCCTCCCGGCTGTCCCGGCCAGACTCCAGGCGCAGGAACCGCGAGCTTACGAAGAGCTGGGAGTTCTGCGGGTTGTAGGGAATGAAGCCCTGGTCCGGGAAGTAGACCTCGATCCAGGCGTGCCTTCCGGCTGCCATGTTCATGGTGATGCGCACCCGTCCGGCCTTCACGGAGAAGGGGTCCTGCCAGGTGACGCCGGAAACGGCGCGGGCAGGGATGCCCGCGGTCCGTAGCATGGCGATGGCCAGGTTTGCGTATCCCTGGCAGTTGCCCCGTCCCGTGGCAAAGGCAAAGGCGGCGTCGTCCGCAGGAGGGGAAGGCTCGTAGATCATGCGGTCGGCCACTTCGTTCAAGATGGCCTGCACCGCTTCTTCCTCCAGGGTTTTCCCCTCGCAGAGGGAAAGCGCGCGCTGGTCCAGCCCGGAAGAGCCGGGCGAGGTGAGAGGCGTTTGTTCCAGATAGGGGCGCGCGGAATCGGGAACCGTCCCCAAGGGGTAGGGGGCCGCGGTCCGGGCCGTGGACAGCGAGACGCTGGTCTTGGCGGTCAGGCGCACCGTGGAGCGGACCTGGCCCGCCGGTTTTTGCCAGCCCACCTTCACCAGACGGTTTCCCAGCTCGTCCTTTGTCTCCTCGCGGCTGTCCGGCTGGGGGGAAAAGTAGAGCTCGGCGTCTGTTATGACCTGGGTGCAGGTGGGGGAGGAAAAGGTCCCGGGAAGGACGTAGAGGGCGCTCAGGCGTTGCATGCCCGCGTTGGGGGTGATCTCGTTGACCAGTTGATAACTGAGCTCCGATTCCTGGACGCCGGTGATCCGGTAGGTTTCGGCATGGGCGCGGCTCAGGAGAACAAGCCCGCACAGGAGCAGGAAAGCCAGCCTCTTCATGAACCGCCTCCTTCTCTTGGAAGAAAAAGGGAGGGGAAGCTCCCCGGGCTCCGGGTTTGACACTTTCCGGCACCGGCTTTATAGCATGAGTGGAAGAATCCGGAAAGCTGCCGTAAAAGACCCTAGTTTGCCTTCGCGGACCCGATCCTGCGCGCCTACGTAAGGAGACACCATGAAAAGCCGAATCCTTGCCGTTGTCACGGCGGTCCTCATGCTTGCGGCCCTTTCCGGCTGCATCTCGCCCAATATCAAGCTTTTTTCCGACGAGAGCGATCCTTTGGCGGAACAAATCCTCTCAGGCAAGGGGCCGGAGAAGATCGCGGTCATCACCGTCTCGGGCATGATCTCCGACGAGGCCGCGGAGCATCTGCTCAAGTCCCGTCCCAGCATGGTCCAGGAGGTGGTCGCCCAGCTGGCCTTGGCGGAGAAGGACCCGGACGTCAAAGCGGTGGTCATCAAGGTGAACTCGCCGGGAGGGACCGTGACGGCCAGCGATATTCTGTATCACGAGATCACGCGCTTCAAGGAGAAAACGAAAAAGCCGGTGTACGCCGCCATGATGGACGTGGCCGCATCCGGAGGATACTACATCTCCCTGGCCGCCGACCGCATCTACGCCCACCCCACCACCGTAACCGGTTCGGTGGGCGTGCTCCTCATGCGGCCCCAGGTGTCGGGGCTCATGGACAAGCTGGGTCTTTCCGTGGTGGCCACCACCTCGGGCAAGAACAAGGACATGGGCTCGCCCTTCCGCCCGGCCACCGAAGAGGAGAAGGCCATATTCCAGAACACGGCCGACACCCTGGCGGACCGCTTCCTGGGGCTTACCAAGGAAAACCGCAAGCTCTCCGAGCAGTCCCTGGAGAACGTGGCAACCGCCCGCATCTACACGGCGGACCAGGCAAAGGAGCTGGGGCTCATTGACGGCGTGGCCTACCTGGACGGGATCCTGGCCGACCTCCGCAAGGAGGCGGGGCTTTCCGAGGACGCGGCCGTCGTGGCATACCGCAGGTCCAAGTACGCGGACGACAACATCTACAACCAGACCACCATGCGGGGCCCGGCCGGCGATCTCTCGGCCGTCTCCCCCCTGCCCGGCTGGACCCGGCTTTCGGCGGGCTACTATTACCTGTGGCTGCCCGGGATCAACTGAGAAGAGTGATTTCGGTTGGCCCCTTTTAGGCAAAACTCCGTCGCGGATTCAGGACAGCCTTGAACGAGCAGAAAAGGCCGCAGGCAAGGAGCCTTGCATGGAAAAGCTTCGCATCGGCGCCCTCATCTCGGGCACGGGCAGCAACTTGGCCGCCATTATGGATGCCTGCGCGGACGGCCGCATCAAGGGCGAGATCGTCTTCGTGGGCTCGGACAACCCCGAGGCCCAGGGCCTTGCCCGGCCCCGCTCCGAGGGAATCCCCGTGTTCGTGGTGCCCTACTCCGAGGTTTCCCGGAAGTTCCGGGAGGAGCCGGACCGGGTCCCGCTTCCGGATGATTTCTCCCTTTCCGATATCGCCGCAAAGCAGCAGCTCGTCGCGCAGGACTCGGGCCGGGACAGGCTGCGCCGCTATTTCGCCCCGCGGGTGCTCTGCGAGAAGATGATGCTGGACCGCATGGCGGAAACCCCCTTCGACCTCCTGGTGCTGGCCGGGTTCATGCGGGTGCTCACGCCCTACTTCCTGGACCGGGTGAACACCGACCCCGGGCTTCCCCGGATCATGAACATCCATCCGGCGCTTCTGCCGGCGTTTCCCGGCACGGACGGCTACGGCGACACCTTCGCCTACGGCTGCAAGGTGGGGGGATGCACCGTCCACTTCGTGGACTACGGAGAGGACACCGGCCCCATCATCGGACAGGCGAGCTTTCCCATCGAGCCCGGCGACACTCTTGCCGACGTGAAGAAAAAGGGCCTGGAGCTGGAGTGGAAGCTCTACCCGAGGTGTGTTGACCTGTTCGCCCGGGGACTGCTGAAGGTGGAGCGGCCGGCGTCGGGCCGGAGGATCGTCCGCATCGGGCGGTGAACCACAAGAACCTGGCGGCACGGTCCATGAACGAACCGGAAAACGGCGGCATTGCCGCCACCACGGACACCCGGCAGAAGGTCGTATACGGCCTCCTTCTCTGCGCCCTCGTGTGCTCGCTGTTCTGGCCCGCCGTCTTCTACCGCTACGCCAACTACGACGACCAGACCGTGGTCTTCGAGAACCCCATCCTCAAGGAGCCGGGGCTTTCCGGCCTCCGCAAGGTCTTCAGTTTCTTCTCCATCAAGTCCTTCTATCCCATGCGGCTTGCGTCCTTTGCCGTGGACCATGCCCTGTGGGGACTCGATCCGTCCGGCTACCACCTGACCAACATCCTGATCCATCTGTTGAACGTTCTTTTAGTCTACACGTTCTTCCTGCGGGCCTTTCCCCGCACCAAGGGCGGGGGCGCCGCGTTCGCCTTTTTCACCGCGGCCTTTTTCGGCCTGCATCCCAGCGTGGTGGATTCGGTGGCCTGGATCGCGGGCCGGGAGGAGCTCCTCATGCTCTTCTTCCTGCTCTGCGGGCTCCACTTCACCCTGAACATGCCCGCCCAGGGAGAGAAAAGGCTCCTGCGCCATGTGCTCATCGCCTACCTGGGGGCCTTTTCCTGCCTTTCCAACATTTACGGCGCGGTCTTCCCGGCCCTGGCCGTGCTCGGCTACCGCTTGTGCGGGGGCGAACGCGGAGCGGTCCGGCTCATCCGGCTCACCTGGTACCTGTGGCTGATCGCCGGCGCGGCCTTCTTCATCAAGCTGGTGTCTCTGGGGGTGTACGACCAGGAGAGCAACGCGGTGCTCTTTCCCTTCGTGCCGGAAGCCATCCGCAACGCCGGAACCCTCCTGTCCAAGACCTACCATGAAACCTTGGCCAGCCTTCCGGTCGCCGACCGGGTGCGCCTGATCATCGGCCTCTACGGCCTGAATGTGTTGCACCTCCTGGCGCCCTTGTGGCTCCCGGTGATGTATCAGAACATGTATCCGGCAAGCTATTGGAGCGCGCCGGTGCTGGCCGGCCTGGCGGCGGCGGCGATCACCGCCGTCGCCGTCTACCGGGCCCGGAAGGATCCGCTTCCCCTCTTTTGCCTGGGCTGGTTCCTGATCGCCCTGGCTCCCGGAGCCCAGATCGTTCCCCACCACATTTACCGGGCCGACCGCTTCCTCTACCTTCCCCTCATCGGCTTCTTCGGGGCGCTCTGCTACCCGGTCCTGTCAGCCTCCCGGCGGCGAGGGGAAACTGCGGGAAAGCCCGCCGCGTCCACACGTACGGGCGCGCGCGCCCTGCTGCTCGTCTACCTGGGGCTTCTGGCCGCTCGGGCCGCCATGCACCTTCCCGTGTGGTCCGATCCGCTGACGCTCCATTCCTATTGCGTGAAGCAGTCCCCGGACTTCTACCTGGTCCACCAGTACCTGGCCGCGGAGCTTTTCAACGAGCGGGACTATGACCGGTCGGCCGCCGAGTACGAGAAGGCGCTCCGGCTGGACCCGAGCCAGCGCTACCAGTGGATGAACATGGTGAAGGCCTTGACGGCGGGCGGCCGCATCGCCGAGGCGGAGGAGCGCTTGCGGAAGGGGCTGGCCGAGAACCCCGAGGACTACGTTCTGTGGAACGACCTGGGCCTGGTCCTGGGGCAGCGGCAAAAGTTCGACGAGTCGGTGGAGGCCTTCCGCAAGGGGATTCCCTACGCGCCCAACAAGGCGGTCCTTCATCTCAACATCGCCGCCAACTATATTCAGCGTCACCTGTACGAGCAGGCCTTCGACGAGCTTGCCAGGGCCCGCGAGGCGGACCCGAAGAACGCTTTCGTGCTCTATCAGCTGGGCCTGGCCATGGAGCGCAGGGGCGACCTGCAGCAGGCCCTTTCCCTGTATCGCCAGGCTGCGCGCCTGGCCCCCGGCTACCTGGCCCCCCGGTCCCGGGAGAGAATGCTCGCAGAGATGATGCGGCAGGCCCAGCCCATGCCCGCGCCGCCGATGGAAGCCCCGGGACCCGCCCTGGGAGGCATCCCATGAAGCCGCTATCCGGGCGAAAGGCCTTCCTGTTCAAGTTCTGCGCCGTTTTGCTATCGCTTGTCGCCACCTTCCTGCTCCTGGAGATCCTGGCCCGCAGCTACGGCCCGGCGTACCACCATTTCTTCATCCGGACCGACTACCACCTGGACAATCCCCGGGGCTACTACTCCCCGCTGGGCGGTTTCGAGGGAAGAACCGTCTACGGGATCCCCTACGGCATAGACGAACGCGGCTTCCGGGGCCAGGACCTGGACCGGGAAGCGCCTCCCCCCCCTCCGGAAAAGCCGGGAATTCTCGCCCTGGGCGACTCCTTCACCGTGGGGATGGGGGTGCGCTACGACGACATGTACCTAAACCGCCTCTCGGGGCTGCTGCGAAAGGACGGCATCTCCGTTGCCATCGAGAACAGGGCTCATGTGGCCGCGGACATCGAGGCCATCTACATCATCTACAAGCACCTGAAGAATCCCGGACGCTTTCCCATCACGCTCTATGGTTTTGTTTTGAACGATTTCGGCCTGCCGGAACGCTATCGCATATCCGGCGTGGACTTCATTGACGCAAACGCGGGGGAGCGGGAGTACGACCCCTGGCGGCGGCGCATCGCGCTCTACAACCTGGTGATGAGCCGGCTGGAAAAGTGGAGGCTGCACCGGGTGACCGTGAAGGCCTACCAGGAAGCCTTCACGCCGCCCTACTCCAAGGGCAAGTTCCATCTTCTCTCCCTGCTGGCCGACTCCGTGGAGAAGAACGGCTCCACCCCGGTGGTGGTCCTCTTCCCGCTGCTCTACGACTTCGACCACTACCCCTTTGCCGCCGCCCACCGCAGCATCCGGGAGTTCTGCGAAAGCCGGGGCATCCATTTCCTGGATCTCTTTCCCTCCTTCTCCCGCTACAAGCCCCTGGACCTCTGGTGCCATCCCACGGATTTCCACCCCAACGAGCTGGCCAACAAGGTGGCGGCCGAAGAGATCTTCTCCTACCTCAAAAGGGAAGGGCTCTTGGACCTCCTGCGGCGGGAGCCGGATCCGGCCGGGGCCACCCGTCCGTAAAACAAAGGAGTTGCAGGGAAGGGGGGACGGGGAAGCGCGATGGCGCCCTCTCCTTTTCTCGGAGCCGTGGGGCGTTCGAACCTCAGTCGGGCAGGAGCACTGCGGGCCGCAGGCCGCGGACCGAGTTCAGCAGGAACAAGGCATCGGCCGTGCGCAGGTCGTCCGGGGTCAGCACCCTTTCTGAAAGCTCGCCGCTTTGGATCATCTCCTCCCGCAGGGTTCCGGCCAGGAGCCCGCAGGAAAGGGGAGGGGTGACCAGGCGGCCCCGGATGCGTGCGGCCAGGTTGGCGATGGCGGACTCGGTGGCCTGGCCCTTTTCGTTGACCAGGATCACGTCGTCTGCGTCCGGTACCCGGGCCTTGGCTTTTTCGTAGACCTCCCGGCGGGTGGTCTTGTGGAACAAGAAGCAGTCCGAGGAATGGACCGCGTTCGGTGCCAGGCGGACGCGCACCGGCCCGGAGGAAGGCTCGGGAGCGGGACCGGCCGTGATCTCCATCTCCCCGGACTCGGCAAGGGTCAGCCGCACCTTGTGCGGCCGGGGCGGAAGCCCGGCGGCGAAGCCGGCCAGCCTCTTCTCCGCCTCGTCCCGGTCCAGGGGAAAGCCGAAGTAACCCGCCGAGGAGCCCAGGCGGTCCAGGTGCCGGGAGAGGAGCCAAAAGCCCCCATAGGGCGTCCAGAGGAGCGATTCCAGCAGCCGGAACTGGGGCGCGCGCCTCCGCAGCACCCCGGCCTTGATCCTGCACTCCTCGTACTCGTCGTCTGCGTCCGAGTACCAGAGGATCCCCCCGCCCACGCCGTACTCGGCGGATCCGCACCGCCGGTCCACCGTCACCGTCCGGATGGCCACGTTGAACTGGACCCGGCCCTCGGGCAGGGCGAAGCCCACGGCTCCGGTGTAGAGCCCGCGGGGCGTGGTTTCCAGCTCGGAGATGATCTCCATGGTGGAGACCTTGGGCGCGCCCGTGATGGAGGCGCAGGGGAAGAGGGCGGCCAGGACCTGGGACAATCCCCTGCCCGTGCGCGCGGTCACCCGTGAGGTCATCTGCAGCACCGTGGGGTAGCGCTCCACGGTGAAAAGCTCCGGCACCTCCACCGTGCCTCGCTCCGCCACGCGGCCCATGTCGTTGCGGATCATGTCCACGATCATCACGTTTTCGGCGCGGTTCTTGGACGAGTTGTGGAGCCACAAGGCCTGGAGCCTGTCCTCCTCGGGCCAGCGGCCCCTTCCGGCGGTTCCCTTCATGGGCAAAGAGGCGAGGGCGCCCTGGTCCAGCGTGAAGAAAAGCTCGGGCGAGGCCGAGCACACGGCAAAGCGGCCCAAGTCCAGAAAGGCCGCGTATTTACTCTTTTGCCGGGCGGACAGCGTGGCGAACAGGCCGTAGGCGTCGCCGGCAAAAGGGGCCTGCATCCGGAAGGTGTAGTTCACCTGGTAGGTGTCGCCCGCGAAGATGTGCTCCTTGATGCGGGCGATGGCGTCCGTGAACTGCTCCCGCGTGACGGAGTGTTGCCACGACTCGGGCGCCTCCGCGGGAACCTCCGGCGCGGGCAGGGCCGCCAGCCGTTCGACCTTGCGGAACAGGCCGAACCAGCACAAGGGAAACTCCCCCGGCGGCCTGACCCGCAGCGCCGGATCGAAGGCGGGGGATGCCTCGTAGCTCAGGCATCCGGCGGCGAAGAGGCCTCCGCGCACCAGCTCCTCCACCCTGGCGACGGCGGGAAGGACCTCTTCGGTCCGCCTCGCCTCCACCACGCACTCCGGCTCCGCAAAGCGCAGCCACCAGCCGTCTTTCGCGTCGTGCACCAGTGCGGTGATTTGCTTGTGCGCGTTCAACAATGCCTCCTCGGGACCGGCTTCGCCGGCAGGGTCATAGACGTTTTTCCCCCTCTTTTCAAGGGATGCCTCCCCGGGCGTGTCCCTCTTGACAAAGCGTTGGATTTTCTAAATGGTAGAAGAAATAGCCGGGTGCCCGGAAGGGCGGCAAGAGGGAACCCCGTGGAACTCGGGGACGGGCCCGCCGCTGTGATCGGGGACGAAAGCCGTACCATGCCACTGCGACCGTTGCGGGAAGGCGCGGCGAGTAGGACGATCCGAGAGCCAGAAGACCTGCCCGGCGATCTCTGCGGAACGCGCCGAGGGTGCGCCCGTCCGCAGTCGCATCTGTTGATCTCGGTGATGTTGCGGGTGATCCCCGGATCGAAAAGCGGTCCGGGGATTTTTTTATTCCCCGGCCTCCGTGGGCGGCGAAGCGCCGGACGGCCATGGAACGCGAAGAGCTCGAAAATCCGGGTACGCCCTGGGGATGGATTGCATTTATCGCCGTCTCGCTGGCCTTTCACGCGGCCGGCTTCGCGGCCCTGTCGGGTTACGGGAAACCGGCCGGGCAGGAGGCCTTTGCCGGCCCTCGGGCCGTGATGGTTTCGCTGGTGAGCCCACACGCTCCGGGCGCCGCCCTTTCCGCCGCTCCATCCGCACCGGCGCCTGCTGCCCCGAAGGCCGCCCCGGCTTCCCCCAAACCCGCGGCCAAGCCGAAGCCGGCTGCGCTCCAGCCCATGCTGGCCGAGAAGAAGCCCGTGGCACCCCCGGAGAAACCCGCACCGGAAAAGGAGCAGGCCCGGCCCGCGCCAGACGAGCCGCTGGCCGGAACGGCCTCCCAGGCTTCGCCTTCGTCTCCCGCCGAGTCTTCGGCCGGGGCCGGCGCCGAAACGTCCGGCCTCCCGGTCGCCGGGGAGGAAGGACCTTCCGGGCCCGGAGAAGGCCCTCTCTATGCTTCCCTGGGCTCTTCCGGCCTGGCCGGAAGGCACCCGGCGCCGCTCCCCCGGGAAGTGACCGAAGCCCTCGAGGAATCCGAGCCCGCCTATCCGCGCAGGGCGCGCAAGCTGGGCATCGAAGGCCGGGTGGAGGTGGAGATGCTCGTCTCCACCAGCGGGATCGTTACCGGAGCCCGCGTTCTTTCCGCCAGCCCGAGAGGCTTGTTCGAGGAAAGCGCGCTCGCCTGCGTCCGCACCTGGAAGTTTCCCGTTTATAGCCGAAACGGGATCGCCATCGAGTATACCACCGTCCGTGTCGTCTCCTTCCAGCTCAAGTGACGCCCGTTTTGGCGTTTTTCCCGTCACAGCGCCTTTGCTTCGGCGGCCGATTCTGCTATTGTGCGGCCGGCCGCAGCTATTATAAAATGGCAGATTATAAACATCTCCCGAATCCGTGACGGAGGTTTTTCTCAAAGGGGCAAAAGCCCATCGCTCGGGCATTTTTACCAAGAACGATGTTTCCCCCGAGGTGAAACCCTTTTTTCCGCCGGGCCACCTGAGGCTGTTCACGGATTCAGGAATCTTCCAACCCAACAACCCACCGCGAGAAAGAACCATCCCATGCAAAGCGATCCAGCAAACGGCGCGCGGAGCAAGAACCTATACAAGATCGTGTTCGAAGGAAAAGTGGTTCCCGGAGCCGACCCCGACCAGGTCCGGGAAAATTTATCGGAGCTTTTCGGAATAGAGCCGGCCGAGGTCCAGAAGCTTTTCAACCGTTCCCCCGACGTCATCAAGTGGAACGCGGACGAAAAAACGGCCCAAGGTATGCTGAGCACGCTGACCCAGGCCGGAGCCTTGGCCCGCATGGAGCTGCAGGAACCGCGGGACCAGGCCATGCAGTGCCCCTCCTGCGGCTATATGGCCGCCTCCGAGGACGACCCCCTGGTCCGGGGGGCCGGAGGCCAGGGCGAATGCCCTTCCTGCGGCGTGGTGGTGGCCCGTTTCAAGGCCGGCGCGGAGGAGAAGGCGGCCAAGCCGGCCGCGGCCAAGGAGCCCGAGCCGGAGAGCAAGCCCAAGGCAAAGCCGGCCCCGCTCAAGGCACCCGAGAAGGCCGCCGAGAAG
>JBFMHL010000154.1:0-23055 GCA_040753055.1 Thermodesulfobacteriota bacterium
TGGTGGTGGGGGGCGCGGGGCCCGTCGCGGCGGCGGCCGCCCCCCCCCCCGCCCGATTCGTTTATTGGACGGCCTGAATCTCCTTGATCCGGTCCAGGGTGGCCGTCAGCTTGTCGCGTTTCTCCGCGAGCTCCTCCTGCTGGGCCACCACCTTCTGCCGGACCTCCTCCGGCGCCTTGGCCAGGAAGTCCTCGTTGTTGAGCTTGGCCGAGGTCTTGGAGAGATCCTTGTCCAGCTTTCCGATCTCTTTTTGCAGACGCTCGGTTTCCTTGGCAAGATCGAGGACGCCGGAAAGAGACACGAATATCTCGTTTCCGGCAAACACGGCGGTGGCCGATCCCTTGGGCCTGTGCGCGGCGCCGTCCACGGAGAGCTCCGACAGTCGGGCCAGGTTCTTGATCATGCCGGCCATCCGGGAGAGGCCGGCCGCGTCCTTCTCGCCGGAGGGCCGCACGGAGGCCGACAGGACGGCGGACGGGGAGATGTTCATCTCGCCCCGGATGTTGCGGACTGCGGTGACAACGCCCACCACCAGGGCAATGGTGTCCTCGGCTTCCTGGTCCGCTACGATTCCGGTTTCCGGGTCGTCGCTGGACGGCCAGGATGCCTTCATGATGGAGCCCTCGGTCTGGGGCAGCTTCTGCCAGAGCTCTTCCGTCACGAATGGCGTAAAGGGGTGGAGGCAGGTCAAAACCCCCTGGAAGACGGTGGCCAGCGTGTTCACGGCCGCGTCCTTCTCCTCGTCCGTGCAGTCCTGGTAGAGGATCGGCTTCACGGCCTCCAGGTACCAGTCGCAGAACTCATGCCAGGTGAACTGGTACAAGGCTCCGGCCGCCTCGTTGAAACGGTACTCCTTGATGTCCGGGCCCACTTTGGCGATGACCCGGGAGAGGCGGGAGAGGATGTAGCGGTCCAGCACCGAGCGGCTGGCCGGCTTTTTTGCGGCCGCTTCGGGACGGGCGTGGATGTGGGGCAGGGCGAAGCGGGCCGCGTTCCAGAGCTTGTTGATGAAGTGGCGGAAGCCCTCGATGCGCTCCATGGAAAGCTTGATGTCGCGGCCCTGGGCTGCGAAGGCGGCGAGCGTGAAGCGGAAAGCGTCCGTGCCCTGGACGTCAATGACCTCCAGCGGGTCAATGACGTTTCCCTTGGACTTGCTCATCTTCTTCCCTTCCGCGTCACGCACGAGCGCGTGGATATAGACGTCGCGGAAAGGAACGTCCTTTAAAAACCAGATGCCCATCATCATCATGCGGGCCACCCAGAAGAACAGGATGTCGAAGGCGGTGACCAGCACCGACGTGGGATAGAAGGTGTGCAGGAGGTCGGTCTGATCGGGCCAGCCCATGGTGGAGAAAGGCCACAACGCGCTGGAGAACCAGGTGTCCAGCACGTCGGTGTCCTGGCTGAGCTCGGTGCCTTCGCAGTGCGGGCATTTCACCGGGTCTTCCATCTCCACGATGATCTGGCCGCAGGCGGCGCAGGTCCAGGCCGGAATGCGGTGGCCCCACCAGATCTGGCGGGAGATGCACCAGTCGCGGATATTCTCCAGCCAGTCGAAGTAGGTCTTGTTCCAGGTATCGGGCACGATGCGGGTGCGTCCGTCGCGAACCGCCTCGATGGCCAGGTCGGCCAGGGGCTTGGTGCGTACGAACCACTGCTTGGAGAGGTTCGGCTCCACGATGGTCTTGCACCGGTAGCAATGGCCCACCGCGTGCTCATGCTTGTCAATTTTCTGCAGCAGGCCCAGGGCCTCCAAGTCCGCCACCACCTTTTTCCGGGCTTCGAAGCGGTCCATGCCCGCATAGGCGGCTCCGGCCTCCTCGGTCATCCTGCCGTCGTCTCCGATCACCTTCACGGAGGGCAGCCCGTGCTTCTGGCCCAGGGTGAAGTCGTTGGGGTCGTGGGCCGGAGTCACCTTGAGGGCCCCGGTGCCGAAGCTCAGATCCACGTAGGAGTCGGCGATGACGGGGATCACCCGGTCCGTGAGGGGGAGCTTCACGCGCTTTCCCGAGAAGCCGGAGTAACGCGGGTCCTCCGGGTTCACGGCAACGGCGGTGTCGCCCAGCATGGTTTCCGGCCGGGTGGTGGCCACGGTGAGCCCTCCCTCGCCCTCGGCCAGCGGGTAGGTGATCTGGTAGAGATGCCCGGCCAGGGGCTCGTGCTCCACCTCGAGGTCGGCCAGCGCCGTGCGGCAGCGGGGGCACCAGTTGATGATGTAGTCACCCTGGTAGATGAGACCGTGGTGATAGAGCTCCACGAAGACCTTGCGCACGGCCCGGGAAAGACCCTCGTCCATGGTGAAGCGCTCCCGGGGCCAGTCGCACATGGCGCCCATGCGCTTGAGCTGCTTGATGATGATCCCGCCGTATTCCTTGCGCCACTCCCAGACGCGCTCCACGAACTTCTCGCGGCCAACGGCGTGACGGTCGGTCCCTTCGGCTGCCAGCTTTCTTTCCACCACGTTCTGGGTGGCGATGCCCGCGTGGTCCGTGCCCGGCATCCATAAAACGTTGTACCCGGACAGCTTGTGGAAGCGGCAGAGGATGTCCTGGAGAGTTGCGTTCAGGGCGTGGCCCATGTGGAGCATGCCCGTGACGTTGGGCGGGGGGATCACGATGGAGTAAGAGGGCTTGCCGGATTTTTCCTGCGCCGAAAAAAGGCCTTCGGACTCCCAGAATTCATACCAGCGTTTTTCCACGTCCTTGGGTTCGTAAGCTTTTGCCAGCTCTTCGTAAGGCTTCATGTATGTTTCTCCGTGGTTTCCACAAAAAACGGCCCCGGCACGCTGGGCGCGAATTAGTGCCTGTTCGCGCTGTGCGTTCCGGGGCACGGAAGGTTGCTGCACAAAAGGGAGCGGCCTTCTATCACCTCCCAAACCTTAAGGAGGGCTGGGGTCGGGCTACTCCTTGAACTTGTTGAACTCCTGCTTCACGGCTTCGGTGATGGCGTGGGTGAGAATGTGGTCAATTCGATCCCAAACCAAGTCGCGAACGCTCTGGGCCACTTTCTGGCCGATCTTCGCGATCTCTTCATCGGAAAGCTGCGTCTGCCCGGAAGTCACGCCGAACTCGGGGGATATGGGTACTCCCATGGCCGGCGTGGTTTCCCCGGGCTCGATTTCGATTCCGATGGCCATCAGGTCATCGTCCTCGGCGACCGTGGTTTGAACCAAGCCGACGCTGTCCTCCTCGCGATAGCCATTTCTTTGTGGTACGTTTTTTTCCTGCCCGTCGCTCATGGCGCACCTATTTGCTTTATAGTTCTCGCCAAGTGTAATATTTCTTATTAACAAACCCTGGGTTTTCCTGTCAAGATTTCCGGGCATCTTGAAATGGCAAGGAAAACCGGTGGCGTGAGAAAACGGATTTTGTCTAGCGGGAAAGCAATTGCCGTTGTGCTTCCATTTCCGGGGAGGTAAGGGCCGTGAGGCGTTTTTTCGTGGACCGTTTGGATGCGCGGGATGGTTTGATACGCCTATCGCCGGAGGAAACCCGCCATCTGTCCAAGGTGCTCCGGCTCGGCCCCGGCGACCGCATCGAGCTGGTGGCGGCCGCCGGCGGCGAGGCGCAAGCCGAAGTGGTGCATCCGGGGCCCGAGGCCGCCATTTTGCGCATACTGGAGGTTCTTCCCGGCATGGCTCCGCCCCGGTTCTTCTTCGATATGGCTCTCGGGCTTTTGAAAGCGGGAAAGATGGACGACCTGGTGCGCTCTCTGGTGGAGCTGGGAGTGCGGAAAATCGTTCCCTTTGCAGCGGGCCGCTCGGTTTCCCGGCTGGATGAAAAAAGGGCCGGGGAAAAGAGGCTGCGCTGGGAAAAGATCGCCCGCGAGGCGGTGAAGCAGTGCGGCCGGCCGGATACGCCGGAGATCTCGCCGGTCCTCACGTTTTCAGATCTGATAAGCCTTGCCGGGGGCTACGATCTCCGCCTTGCCTTCTACGAAGGGAAACGAGGGCCGGCAACACTTCCCGGCACCGGGGAAAAAAGGCCGCGGTCGGTGCTGGCAGTCATCGGTCCCGAGGGCGGTTTGACGCCCGAAGAGGCCGGAACGCTGGCCGGTGCAGGCTTTGTCCTGGCGGGCCTGGGCCCCCGCATTCTCCGCGCCGAGACGGCGGCCCTGGCAGCAGGTACGCTGGTCTGCCATCACTATGGAGACATGGGGTCGGCGGGGGAGGACTGAATCTTTCTATGGGTAACCGGCTTCCGTATTGCCGGTGCGAAAGCTTCTATGGCCGCGTCGGCGGCTCGTCCCATTCCGGTAGGCTTTCCTTTGCCTCTCGCTCCACCATCTGCTGGTAGCTGGCGTGGTAGATGTCGGCCATGGTGAGGAAAAGGGTCACGGACAAGGGACCGTAGATCACGCCCAGAATTCCGAATAGCTTGAGCCCACCGAAGATGGAGAGGAGCACCAGCAGGGGATGCATGTTCACCCGGTTTCCCAGGAACTTGGTCTTGAAAACGTAGTCCACCATGGTGGTGATCAGGATGTAGATGCAGAAAAGGAGCGTGCCCTGAACAAACTTGCCCATGATGAAGAAGATGACCGCCGCCGGTACGAATACGATGCCGATGCCGATGATGGGGAGGAATGCCAGGATGGCCATCACCACGCCCCATAAAAAGGAGGAGGGCACTCCGAAGAGCATGAACACGACTCCGCCCAGCGTTCCCTGGATCAGGCCGGAAAGCCCGTTCATGATGAGCACCGATCCGGAGATCTGCTTGAAGCGCTCGATGATTTTATTGTCCTGCTCCTGGGGAAGCGGGGAGAGCTCGGTGATGTAGGCGATGAGCCGTTCCCCGTCTATGAGCAGGAAGTAGCAGACCATGAGCATGAACGCGAAGTTCACGAAGAAGCGGAGCACGTTGTTGGCGATGGCGCGTGCCTGATCCACGAGGAAGAGTCCCACCACGCGCACCACTTCGGCCAGACCCGAGTAGAGATCCTGGATGGTGAGCTTGATCCCGTAGCGCCGGAAGACGGTGAGCGCCTTCTCCATGAGGCGGTTCTCCGTGAGGAAGTCCTTCACCTGCCGGTCAATGGCGGCATCCCTCCCGGAAGCATACAGCCCCACGGCCTCGCTGGAGAGGACCCCCACGCAGAGCGTGAGGGGGATGAACAACAGCAGGAAGATGAGCAGGCAGGTAAGCAGCGAGGCGAGCGAGGGGCGCATGTGGCGCGCCATGGCCCGGTAGAGGGGATGGAAGATGCCGGAAACCACGCAGGCCAGGATGATGATGGAAAGGAAAGGCCACAGCAGGCGGCCCAGGAGGGCGATGGAGGCGATAAACAGGATGAGGAAGTAGCCGAAGATCAGATGGGGCGGAGTCCTTCCTTCCATGCGCTGGCGCTCCCGTTTGAAAATATGTCCTCCGGAGACTCGCGTATTCGATTCTTGAACGGCATGGATCTATCCGGATCAAGCTTCCCCATCTTTGCTCCGGTCCGGGCTCGGCCGATCTCTTGCTCGGCCCTGGTCTACCCTGCCGGCTTCGGGGTGCCGAAGTCGGGCCGGGTGAAGTGGTCGTGGACCAGGGCCAGCACTGCAAGACCCACCCCGGCCAGGCTCGACCCCAGGATGTCCAGCGGAATGTTCAAAATCCCGGGGATTCCCGCCATGTCGAAGAGCCGGTAGAAAACCGGCAGCAGCAGAAGCCAGCAGGCCGCCTGCCAGGGCTCCACCAGGGAGGCGATCCTTTTCCCCACCAGGCCCTTCCAGGAGCGCATCATTCCGGCCCGCGCCGCGTAGCGCATGGCCTGGAGAACGTCCCGGTCGGTCATGAGCGTGTAACCGGAGTCCGGAGGGGGGGCGGCTTTTACGCTCTTACCCGGGAGGGGTTTCCCCGTCTTGCGGTCGAAGATCGTGGCAGGGCCTTTCTGCTTGCCCATGTCCCATTCGGTTTCCTGTGCTTTGCCGCCATCCGGGTACCAGTCGGTCCAGACGCCGTTCATCTTTCCTTCTACGAATGCGCCCCGACTCTGGGGGTTTCCGTTTTCCCAGTACTTGACCCAGGGGCCTTCTTTTTTGCCGCGTAAAAAACCCCCTTCCATCTGGACTTTCCCGGAGAGGTAGAAGAAGGTCCACGAGCCTTCCCGCAGGCCGTTTTCCAAGGAGCCGCGGGCGTACACCCTCCCCAGATGCCAGAGGCGGGGAAAGAAGGGCTGGTAGATTTTTTTTTCGTAGTTGGCCGGTGCCATGAACGCGAAAGCTTTCCCTTGGAAGACCCTTTACAAAAAAGCCCCGGATCGCCGGAATGCCGTTCCTGCGGCCATGGTCCGGGATAAGCCGGACCGAGGGCAGCAGGGCTTTCCTTGTGAGCGGGGCTTTTTCGCTATCGTGTCAGTGATGCGAGTTTTCCGTCTTTTCCAGGCCCGCGGCGGCCAGCACGAAGGCGCAGGCATACAAAATGGCCTCGTACACCGCCACCATGGTGTAGCTGTGATCGGAAATCGCGTAGACGATACCACCGCCGATGATGGCGGGCACGCCCGTGAACACGAGCACGGCAAGTCTGCGGATCATCATGGTCCTTCTCCTTTTTTTTCGGAACCTTTTTCGTTCTTTTCCATAGGGCGGGAAACCGGCGGGGCTATGGCGAGCCCGCAAGCTGCCGTTTTCCGGTTTGTTTCGCTATGCCCTCTCCACCACCATGGCCATGCCCATGCCGCCGCCGATGCACATGGAGACCAGGCCCGTGGCCGTGTTGTTCCTCTTCATGTGGTGGATGAGGGTGACCATCTGCCGGGCTCCCGTGGCGCCGATGGGGTGGCCCAGGGAGATGCCCGATCCCAGCTCGTTGGGCTTTTCCACCGGGATGCACAGCTCCCGCATGCAGGCGATGGCCTGGGACGCGAAGGCCTCGTTGAGCTCGATGGTTTCGATGTCGGAGATCTTCATGCCGGCCTGGGAAAGCGCCTTGCGGATGGCCGGGATGGGCCCCAGGCCCATGTAGGCCGGATCAATGGCCGCCGAGGCGAAGCTGCGGATGCGAACCATAGGCGCGAGCCCGAGCTCCTTGGCCTTTTCCTCGCTCATGACCAGCACGGCCGCGGCCCCGTCGTTGATGCCCGAGGCGTTGCCCGCGGTCACGGTGCCGTCCTTGGCAAAGGCGGGCTTGAGCTTGGACATCTTTTCCATGTTGGTGTCCATGGGCCGCTCGTCGCGGTTCACGACCACATCTCCCTTGCGGCCCGGGATCACCACGGGAACGATTTCCGCGTCGAACAAGCCGGTTTCCATGGCTGCCCGGGCCCGCTGATGGGAAAGCACGCCCAGCGCGTCCTGGTCGTTCCGGGAGATTTCATAAAGCTTGGCGATGTTCTCCGCGGTGACGCCCATGTGGTAGCCGTAGAAGATCTCGTAAAGCCCGTCGAAGACCATGAGGTCGTTGATGGCGCCGGTTCCCGTGAGCTCCATGCGGTAGCCCCAGCGGGCCTTGGGGAGCGACAGGGGGACGTTGGACATGCTCTCCTGGCCGCCGGCCAGGACGATCTCGTTTTGGCCCGACTGGATGGAGGAGGCTGCCAGGGCGATGGCCTTGAGGCCGGAGGCGCAGACCTTGTTCACGGTGAAAGCCGGAGTCTGGCGGGAAAGGCCCGCGCGGATCACGGACTGGCGGGCGGGGTTCTGGCCCTGGGCCGCGGTGAGCACGTTCCCCATGATGACCTCGTCCACGAAGACCGGGGCAAGGCTCTGGTCCCAAGGGGCGTTGGCCGTTTCCAGGGGAATGAGGCCGGGGTCGCTGATTTTTTCCGGCGCGATGGCCAGCGCATCGGCGCTTGCCTGGGGCCGCAGCCCGGCGCGGGAAAGGGCGTTTTTCAAAACCAGGGCACCCAGATCCACAACGGAAACATCCTTCAACGTTCCGCCGAAGGAGCCGATGGCGGTCCTGGCTCCGGATACGATCACCGCGTTTTTCATGAAACCCTCCTGTCTGGCGATGAAAACAATCTCGTAAACAGCCCTATTAAGCAGATAAGCGCTTTCGTGTAAAGCCTTTTCCGGCTATAAAGCCAGTGAGCGGGGAGCGGTGCGCGGGCGGGTCGAGGGCATCGCCGCAGGAGCGGATTTTTTTGTTCCGGCGGGAAATTAACGTTCATCATGAATACTCCCGGCAGAGCGCTATTAAAGCAATCTCTGGAAAAGGTATCGAAAAGCTTTACGGATAGGGGGAAGGAGGAAAAGCCGCTTTTTCAAAAGAAGTTTTCCTCCTTCCCCCGAAAAATTTTTTCCTTCCGTTTTTTGGAGGGTTTCATGTGTGTTTGGTTTTTGGCCCTGGGGCGGATGGATCGTTTCCCCCTGATCCTGGCGGGAAACCGGGATGAGTTCTATGCCCGCCCCACGCGCTCCGCACAATTTTGGGAAGAGTGCCCGGGTGTTCTGGCGGGAAGGGACGAGTTGGAAAAAGGCACCTGGATGGGAGTGACCGAGAGCGGCAGGTTGGCGCTCCTCACCAACTTCCGGGACCCTTCCGCGGTGCGGCCCGGGCTTTCCTCGCGGGGGATGCTGGTTCGGGACTTCCTCTGCCGGGAGGCGGGGGCCCGGGAGTATGCCGAAGGCGTGGGAAGGCATCAGGAAAGCTACAATCCCTTCAACCTGCTGGTGGCGGACGGCCGGGGCATGTTCTATGTATCCAGCCGGGCGGATCGGCCGGCTGCGCTGCCTCCGGGGATCCACGGTCTGTCCAATGCGCTTCTGAACACTCCCTGGCCCAAGGCGGAAAAGGGAAAGGCTGCGCTTGCGGGTTTGTGCGCGCGCCCGCCGGAAGGGGCCGAGGAACTGGCGGAAAGGCTTTTCAAGGTATTGGGGGACACCGGGCAGGCCGATGACCAGGATCTTCCGGACACGGGAGTGGGGATCGAGCTGGAACGGATGCTCTCGCCGGTTTTCGTCCGGAGCCCCGGTTACGGTACGCGGTCTCAGACGGTTTTGATCGTGCAAAGGAGCGGCAGGGTTCTTTTCGAGGAGCGAGGTTTCGATTCCTCTCCGGCCGAAGGCTCACCCGCGGCGCGAATCCGGAAGCGGTTTTTCCTTCACTGGCCCACGGGCCCGGGAAGCCTTCTGTACACGTACCAGGAAAAGCCCGAGAAGCCCGAGTAAGGGTAAGTTTGCACCAGGACGTAGCGGGTCCCTCCGGGAAGTTGGATCCTGGGCGAAGGGTGCTCGTTCTGGTCCTGGGGCTGGATGATGAACCATCTCGGTGGGGCGGAGGGTATGGTTTCCTTGTTGGCGTAAAGGAACTCCTTCCCCCGGGGAAGCAACCGCGAGTAGAAAAGCAGCATCTTGGGGCCCAGGTAGTCGTCGTCGCTCCCCACCGTGATTGCGGGGCCGGGGGTGTTCTGAGCCAGGAAGCGCACGGCCTGGGGATAGCCGCCCCGGCCCGTGTCCAGGAAGCGGCCCAGCAAAAGGAGGTTGGAAAGGGCGAAGACCGCGACAAAGGCCCAGGAAAGGGCGGCCCTGCCGCGGCCCCCACCCGTGCCGTCCCCCAGCATCTGGGCCATCGCGGCATAGAGAAAGGGGTAGCAGACCACGAAGTAGCGAAAATAAAGCCTGCCGGGCCGGGCGATAAAGAGCACCGCCACAGGCACCGCGAAGAGGACCATCAAGAAAAAGAAGAAGCGTTCGTCGCGCGTTCGCCGCAGATGCACGAGGGCGGCGATGGTGGTGAACGCTCCAGCCAGCGCTGCCAAAACCGCCGGAAGACCGAACTTCTCCCCTCCCATAGCCACCGAAAGGGTGGTCACCAATACCTGGCCGGGGCCGTAGACGGGCCCGCCCCCCACCCACATGCCCCGCACGTGGACAACATAGAGAAAGGCCATGAAGGCCAGCACGGGAAGGTGCAGGATGGCGAGCCGCACCATGCCTCTTTTCCGATTCTCCTCTCTCCGGAGCAGCCACAGCCCCCAGGCGAGCAGCGACAGGTAGACGTGCACGAAGGAAAGCTGGGACAAAAGGCCGAGGCAGCAGGAAAGCCAGAACAGGCCGACCGGAACCTTCCCGGCCCTTGTATGGATGCGCTCGTAGAGAAGGAAGGCGCATAGCCCGAAGAAAAAGGCCCCTGCATAGCCGCGCGCCTCGGACGAGTAGAGGATCATGGCAAAGGAGAGCGAGCACAATATCGCGGCGACGGAGCGGGCCGGGCTCTTGCCTCTTCCGGCCGCCAGGGCGCAAAGCCAAATGGACAGGCTTCCCAACACGAGCGAGGGCGCGCGGTACCAGAACCAGCTTTGCCGGTCCCCCAGAAGGAGCAGAAACACTGAGTTTAGAATGTGGTTGTTGTCGTGAGAAAGATTGAAGAATATCTGATGAACCGAAGGAGCGGTCAGACGCACCAGGAGATAGGACCACAGCTCGTCGAGCCAGAAGGCGTTCTGCGCCGATGCGATGCGCGCGGCAACGCCCAGGACCGCGCAGGCCGCTGCCATGATGCCGAGTGTTCGGGTCCTGCCCATGCCTCCCCCGTTTTGTTTGCGCATCTTAGGTAGCACGAAATGCACCGGGAAGCCACGGGCTTGTGGCGGTGGACAGCGGAGGGCAGGAGGGATGGGAGAAAGAGAAGGAGGGTGGGCCGTCTGGCCCACCCTCCTTCTTTCATTCTAGTGCCGGCTGAAGATACGTGCTGCGTTGGCCAGCAGCAGAACCATAGCGGCCATAAAGACCAGAAGCGCGCCCGGAGAGGCCGGGGCTCCGGTCAGGCCCGAGACGAAACAGCCTGAGCTGGACTCCGCCGGACCCGGCACGGGCGGCGCGGGAGGAGCCGGAGTCGGGCCTGCACCCAGACGGGCAATACTGGTGTGACCCTGTCCGTCCATGAGGGAGACGAAGAAGCGCACGCCGTCGAACACGATGCCCTGGGCTGCGTTTTTCACCCGCATGATCTCCGTCTTCTGTCCTCCTGCAAGCTGATAGACCGATTGGCCGTTTCCGGAAACCGCGTATACGGAAAGAAGCCTTCCGTAGCTGGCTCCCACCAGACCCCCATCGAACTCGTAGAAGTCCTGCACCAGCTTTCCGGTGTTGAGGTCCAGCAGGTGGAAGTAGCCGTTGCCGCCCCAGACGGACTCGCCGTAGAGGCAGAGGTTGGGGCCGGCAAAGATGATGGGCCCGTTTCCGCCCAGGTGGGGCGCGGCGAAATCGGCCACCAGGGTTGCGGAGGAGAAGTTGGCGGCAACCTGGTAAAGATAAAAACGGCCAGCGAAGATGTCGCCTGAAGCGAAGTACAACACGTCGGTCCAGGGGTTTTTGATCAAGGCGTAAATGGAGCCCTGGCAGCCCGTGTTGAGGGTCTGGACCGTGGCGGGCAGTCCGCCGGCGATGGAGGTGCGGAATATCCGGGTTGTGGGGAAAACGTTCTCGTGGAAGTACATGTAGCCGTCGTTTCCCGAGATAAAGCCGTAAACGGCCGAAAAGCCGGTGGCATAGGCGGAGGTGTCCGCGAAGAGCACCGTGGCCGTCGTATCCTTGTTTCGGGCGTATACCTTTCCGTCCGTACCCGCGTAGAAGATGCAACTCGTGGCATACCCAATGCTGGCGTTCCAGGTGTAGAAGGCCGGGTTTGCGGCCGCGAGCTCGGCATAGGCCGGAGCGGCGGGCGGGTTGTGGTACTCCTTCAAGACCATCTGCCCGGAGATCGGGTTGAGCTCGCTCGTGAACACGGAGTTGCCGTTGTAAGCAAGGCCCCAGATGCTTCCAGTGCTTGTCTGCATGAGGGTGGCTGCATTGTTCTGGAGCTGGTAGAGGGAGCGGCCCCAGCCCGTGGTCACGTAAACGGCGTTTTCATAGCCCGGCTTGGCCGAGACGATCCCGCCGGCAAAGGAGAAAAAGCTATAGCGGGTCACGGTCCCGTCCGTGGTGTCCACCATGTGGAGGTAGCCGTTCCCGTTGTTCACCGACTCGCCCACCAGGGCCGTGGATGCCTCCGTAAAGACAACGGGGCCGGCCGCTCCGCCATGCTGGGGCTCAAACTCGACGCGCTTGACCGCTAGCCCCGCGGCGATGATCTCGTAGAGCCGGATCTTCTGGCCCATGACGTCGAAGGTGGTGAACCACAGGGTGCCGGTGAAGGGGTTCTGGGCGATCTCCGCGATGGTGCCCTGGCACAGGGTGTTGGTGGCGGTGTAGGCCGCGGGCCAGCCTGCGGTCAGGTTCAGGCCGTAGATAATGCTCGGGTGCTGGCCGTTGTCGGAGAAGTAGAGGTGGTCTCCCCGCACTACGCAAAAGGCAGACACCGAACTGGCCGGGCCCTTGAGGGCGCTGGTGTCGGAAACCAGGGCGGTGGCCCCGGTGTTCACGTCCATGGCGTAGATGCGGCCGTCAGTGCCGGCATAGAGCAGATCGCCCTGGTACCAGGCCAACGCATAGCTCTGGACGTAAACTCCCGGTGCTGGCGCGGTCAGCGTACCGTATACGGGCTTTTTAAGCGTGGAGAACACGGATTGGCCGGTTGCGGAAAGCTCGGCCACGACGAGGCCGTTCTGGCCGAAGCAAAGCCCCTGGGCGTCGTCGCCGGTTTGGGCCACGGCCACGCTTCCTGCGTCGGTGATCTGATACACGGCCTTTCCGGGGCCCGAGGCGGCGTAGATGGCGTTGTCATAGCCGATGGCGGCGGCGGCCAGGCCGCCGGGCAGCACCAGGTAGTCCGCTGCGGTGATGGCGCCGGTCGCCGCGTCCACCTCATGGAAGTAGCCGTTTCCTCCCCAGACGGACTCTCCGTACAAAAGGCTTTGCGGGGCATTGAAGGCGACGGGGCCGGAGCCGCCGCCGTGGGGCGGGGCGAATCCCGCGCCCACCTGGGTCACGGACTGGAAGTTGGCTGCCACCTTGTACAGATACATGTTGCCCATGAACGCCGCAGAGCAGAACCAGATCTCCTGGGTCCAGGGGTTCTGGGTGAAGGCATAGATGTTGCCCTGGCAGTTGGTGGTGAGCGACTGATACTGCACCGGCCAGGCCTTGGTCAGGTCGGCACGGAAGATCTTCGTGGTGGAGGGAAAGGTGTTGTCGTGGAAGTAGAGCATGCCGTCGGAGGTGACCATGAACCCGAACACCGAAGCCCAGGGGTCGGAAAGAGCGGAGGTGTCGCACACCAGGAGGTTCACTCCGGTGCCCGGATTGAGGGCGTGGATCTTGCGGTCCGATCCGGCATAGATGATGTAACCCTTGTAGCTGGCCACCGACGCGGTCCAGGTGTAGGGAGCCGGGTTGGCCGCGGCGGACTGAGCCGCCTCGTAGGGCGGGCTGGGCGTCACGGCCGCCAGCGCAGGTGTGCAGAACGCGACTGCAATGACTGCCAGAATCCCTGCGAACACCATGACCTTGTTGCTTTTCATTTGGTTTCCCTCCTTGCCGGATTTATCTCCGGCATCTTTTGTTGCCCGATCCTGATGTTTTCCCAAAGAGCGCTCTTCAGCGTTCATTTTATTACGGGAAGCAACAACCAATTCCATTCGCGCCATCCCGCAAGGGGGCTCACAACTTGAAAAGCCTTCGGCCGTCGGGAAAGCCCTTAAAAAAAATAGTTTCTGCTCCCGTTAAAAAAAGGTGTTGCGCCGTTTTCTGTAGTTTTCTCTTTTTACACTATCCTCCGCGTTTGCCTGCGGTGAGCAGGATGCGCAAAAAAACCGGGCCGCCGATGAGCGCGGTGATGATTCCCACCGGCATCTCCGTGGGAGCCACAACGGTGCGGGCCACCAGGTCGCAGACGGCCAGGAAGGCGCCACCGCCCAGAAAGGAGGCGGGCAGCACCATGCGGGCGTCCGGGCCCGAGAAACGTCGCACCGCATGGGGTACGATGAGGCCCACGAAGCCGATGGGGCCCGCCACGGAGACCGCGGCGGCGGTGGCGATGCCGGTGCCGGCCAGCACGCTGCGCGCGGTGGCGGCGATGTTCACCCCGTGGCTTTGGGCCATGCGTTCGTCAAAGGATACCAAGTACAGGGCGTGGGTGTTGCGAAAGACAAAGGCGAGCCCGACCGCGGCGAGGAAAAGCGAGGTCAGGAGCTCGCGGTATCCCACGACATCCAGGCCTCCCATCATCCAGCGGTCCATGGACACCAGGAGGTGCGGGCTCACGAGGTAGCGGATGAGGAGGATGGCGGACCCGCAGAGGATGTTCAGGGTGACCCCGGCCAGAAGGATGGTGCCCATGTTGACGCCCGGGCCGCGGGAGGCCAGCAGGTAGATCCCGGCCACGCAGGCTCCGGCGGTTACGAGGGCGAAGATCTCCACTGAGGAGAAAGGCCCGGCGAAGAAGAGAAGTCCCGGTATGCAGAGGGCGGCCACCGCACCCACTGCGCCGGCCCCAGCGATGCCGAGAAGAAAGGGCTCGGCCAGGGGGTTTTTAAGCGTCACCTGCAGGGCGGCCCCGGAAGAGGACAACACGCCTCCCACGAGAAGGGCCAACAGAACCCGGGGCAGGCGGTGAAAGACCAGGATCTCGGCGTCGGGGCCGCGGGACGACGAAAGAAAGCCGGAAACGGCCTTTGCCCAGGATATCTTTTCCGCGCCGAAAAGCGGGCACCAGAACAAAGCCAGGGCGAAGAGGGCGGCATAGCCGGCCAGATGGAGGAGGAAGCGTTTTCGGGTCAGGGTCCGGTTCACTGGGGCGTCCCTCCCCGGGAATGGCCAGCCGGCAAGGAAACGACCGTGGAGGGGAGCACAACGGGCCTTCCCGTGGAAGGATGCCGGATCACCTCCACGCCCGGCCCGTACACGCGCGCCAGGAGGGCGGAGCTGAGGATTTCTTCGGCCGGGCCTTCGGCTTCGATCTTTCCCCGGGCCACAAGGCAGAGGCTGGTGCAAAAAGAGGAAGCCAGGTTGAGGTCGTGGGTCACCACGGCGATGGCCATGTCCTGCTGCGCCAGGTTTTTGAGCAGGTTGAAGAAGGCGGCTTGATGATGCAGGTCCAGGGCGCTGGTGGGCTCGTCCAGAAGGAGGAACTTGGGCTCCTGGGCCAGCACGGAGGAAAGCAGCACTCGTTGGCGTTCGCCGCCCGAGAGGCTTCCGAAGAGGCGGCCGGAGAGCCCGGAGACTTCGGTGGCTTCCATGACTTTTTGCATCACCGAAAGATCCTGGTCGGAGAGAAAACCGAAGCCGGACAGGCGGCAGTAGCGGCCCATGGAAACCACCTCCTCCACGAAGAAGCCCCGGTCCGCCTGGGCGCTCTGGGGGAGGAACCCCACCAGCGCAGCCCGTTCCCGGTGCTCCAAGGCATAGAGATCGCGGCCGAAGGCCGTCACCTTGCCCTTTCCGGGACGCATGGTCCCGGAAAGGAGGGAGAGGAGGGTGCTCTTGCCCGACCCGTTGGGACCGATGATCCCCTTTATCTCCCCGGATTCGACGGTGAAGGCGGGGCAGGAGAGGGAGAACTTCCCGCCGGGATAGGAGAAGCCCAGCGATTCGGCCCGGAGGAGGTGCGCGCTCATGGCTTTCCTCCATCGCGGTTCAGGTAATCCGCCAGGGTCCGGGCGGCATTCACGACCCGCGGGCCGGGAAGCATGAGGAAGTTTTCCGTGAGCACGAACACGCGGTGGTTGCGGACGGCCGGAACGTTCCGGAGCACCTCCCAGTCGGAAGCGAGACGTTTTTTTTTGTTTTCGGAAAGATCTTCTCCGGGCCGCAGGTCCAGGATCACGTCCGGGGCGCGCACCAGGATGCTTTCCTTGGAGGCCTCGGGGTAGGGAAGGGTGACATCGTCGAAGATGTTCTCTCCGCCGGCCATGGCCAGGATCTCGGAGAGGAAGCTTTTCCGTCCCGCTGTGTAGACGGAGCCCAGGCTCCCGGGCGCGCGGTTGATGCAGACGAAGACCTTGCGTCGCGGAGCGTCGGCGCTTTTTCGGGCGACCTCGGAGAGCCCGGTGCGGATCTTTTCACACAAGGATTCCGCCTGGCTTTGGCGGCCCGTAAGCTCGCCCAGCTTGCGGATGCCGGTGTAGATTCCGGCGATGTTGTCTATGGCCAGATGAAGTACCCGGATGTTCTGCTCCTGGCAGAAAGCGTCCACTTTCTCGTGCCGGCCCGAAACAATGACCAGATCCGGAGTGAGGGAGATGAAGCGCTCCAGGTTGGGATCCAGGTATCCGCCTACTCGGGGAAGCTTTTTCGATTCGGGCGGGTAGTCGCAGAAGTCCCCCACGCCCACGATGAGATCCTGCGCGCCGATGGCGTAGAGGGCTTCGGTGATGGAGGGCGCCAGGCTGATGATCCTGAGCGGGCGGCCCTCCGGCCGGGCATGGGAGGAAAGTGCGGAGAACAGGAGCAGCACCGCAAGGGCAAGGGTAGGCGTCCGCAGGGCTCCTAGTTTAATTGCGCGCGACGTCTTCGTGGTGTTCTCCCGTGAGCCCGACCCGGGGGCTCCCCATAGAGCGCCGGGCAAAAAAAAATCCTTAAGCCGGTCAAGGCTTAAGGATTGCACCCTGCTTCTTCATCCTTAAGATCATGCGGAAGTATCCCAGGGGATCCTCCGCCGCCGTCCACGGTGGCCTCGCCGTGGTTTGAAGCGTCTCCGGGCGGGTGTTCTGGCTCGTGGATCATTCCGCCTGTGCCGCGCCTTCCCGCCGTATCGGCAGTGGCGTTGTTGCGGCCGGCGTCCCCACTTACAGCGGCGGGACCGCGACGGCTTTGCACCGTCTTCCCCCTTGGGGCCTCTTTCAGGCACCCGGAAACTATGTGAGAACCTCTTAGCAGGGGGGTGAAGGGCCTGTCAAGGGCATGGCCGGAGCCCCGCAGAAGGCGGCCTCTGGCGCTGATCCGCAGGGCCTGAACGGAAAGGGCGCCTTCGGCAGGAAGCGTCCAATAGAAGGTGAAGGCAACTTTTTAACCGTAGAAAACGATTTTGCTCTCACCAAAGGCTAATCGCATGGAGTGCCACTATTTAGGTTTTGTTCCGGAAGTGTTGCGGAAAGGGGGAGGGGGAAAAGCCGTTTTTTAAAAAGGGGCTTTCACCCCTTCTTCCGTAAAATCCGTCAATTCTTTTTTAGAAGCTGTTTCATAACCCCATCTGACGCTCCAGTGCGGTGTTCCGTGCCTTCTCAAAATGCTCACATACAAGCTGTATGCTCCGCTTTTTCGTCGGCCCGCGCCTTGCCCTGAAACGTGATCCGGGGTTATGAAACAGCTTCTATGACTTTTTTCAGTGGGCGCAACCGTGGCCGCCCTGGTGGCCGGCGCAGGTCTGGTCCGGAGTGAACAGGGGAAGCCGGCCCGAGGCCAGTAATTCCGCGTTTTCCGCTACCGATCCTTCCACGCCGCGGTAGACGGAGATGCCCGCCTCGGCGAGGCGGATGAGGGCTCCGCGCCCGATGCCGCCCACCACCACCGCGTCCACCCGGGTCCCCTGGAGCGCCTTCATGGGTTGGCATTGGCCGTGAACGTGGTGCGCGTCGTTGTTTTGCAGGGGCCGGATCTCGTCCTTCTCGGTGTCGAGAAGCATGAACAGGGGTGCCGAGCCGAAATGGCCGTACACCGGGCTTTGCTTGCCTATGTCTTTGGTCGTGGGAAATGCGATGAGCATGGTGTTTCTCCTTTCCGGGGGCGCTTATGCCATATTCCCCTGTAAAAAACAAGGGAAATAAGGTCCCGGTTCGGGCCGCAGGCCGTCAAGCGGCTAAGGCGGTCTAAAGAATGGCCCTTACGCTCCCTGCTTGGAAAGGATGATGCGGCTGTCGGCCACGGTGCAGCCTTTTCCCTCCTCGTGGACGATGAGCGGGTTGATGTCCATCTCGGCGATCTCCGGGTGCTCGGACACGAGCTGGCTCACGCGGAGGATGCAGTCCTTGATGGCCTCCAGGTCCGCCGGGGGCTTTCCCCGCACACCGGTGAGCAGCCGGAAGGCCTTGATGGAGCGGATCATCTCCTCGGCGGCGATCTCCATCATGGGGGCGAGCCGGAAGGTCACGTCCTTCAGGGCCTCCACAAAGGTGCCGCCCAGGCCGAACATGCACATGGGGCCGAACTTGGGGTCCCGGTGGGCGCCGATGATGACCTCGGTTCCGGAGCGGGCCATCTTCTCCATGAGCACACCGGCGATCTCCGCATCGGGCTTGGCCCTGCGGGCGTTTTCCATGATGGAGGTGAAGGCGGCCTGGGCCTGGGCCAGGGTTTCGATCTTCAGCATCACGCCGCCCACGTCGAACTTGTGGATGATGTCCCGGGACGAAATCTTCATGGCCAGCGGGCCGCCCAGGCGGGCGAAGGCGGACTCCACCTCGACATCCTTCTTGACCAGGATGGAAGGCATCACGGGAAAACCGTACATGGCCAGGATCTCATTGGTCTCGTACTCGGGCAGGTGCACGCGGTCCTTGCGGGAGAGCTTGTGGCGGATGATGCGGTTCACGCTCTCCGAGTCCACGGCGTAGGTGACGCTGCGCCGCTTCTGGTTGCGGTCCGGGCCGAACTGCCGGGAGAAGGAAGACATGGAGGCAAAAGCCCGCACGGCCGCCTCGGGGAAGCTGTAGTTGGGCACGCCGTTCTGCACCAGGTAGTTGACGCCCGCGGACACGTCCACGATGCCCATGAAGGAGCACAGCACCGGCTTGTGGACTCCCGAGAGGACCTTGGGAACGATCTGGGCCGTTTCCAGCACATCGGTCATCTTCTGCGGGGTGAGAACCACGATGGCGCCGTCCACGCCGGGGTCCTTCAAAACGGCGGAGAGCGCCGCTTCGTAACGCTGGTAGTCCGCGTCTCCGATGACGTCAACGGGGTTGTGGATATTGGCGGTCTGGGGCAGGTGCCGCGCGAGCTCCTGCTGGGTGTCCACGGAGAGGGTGGCCAGCCCGAGACCGTGCCGGATGGCCGCGTCCGTAGCCATGATGCCGGGGCCTCCCGCGTTGGTCACGATGGCGATGCGGTTCCCTTCGGGCAGGGGCATGCGGGAGAAAGCTTCGGCGTAGTGGAACATCTCGTTCACATCCTCCACCCGCTGCACGCCGCTCTGCAGGAAAATGGCGTCGTAGGCGGCGTCGCTTCCGGCCAGCGATCCCGTGTGGGAGGAGGCGGCCTTGGCGCCTTCCTCGGATCGTCCGCTCTTGATGGCCAGGATGGGCTTGCGGGCCTTCCAGGTCACCTCCGAGGCCACCCGGGCAAAGGCCCGGCCGTCCGAGATGTCCTCCAGGTACATGAGGATGACGTCGGTCTCGGGGTCGTCCGCCAGGTACTGGAGGAGCTCCACTTCGTTCACGTCGGCCTTGTTTCCGAAGCTGATGAACTTGGAGAAGCCGATGTTCATGCCCTTGGCAAGGTCCAGAACAGCGGTGCAGAGGGCGCCCGACTGGGAGATGAACCCGATGTTTCCCCGCCTGGGCATGGACTGGGCGAAGCTCGCGTTCATGCTGAAGGCTTCCGCGGTGTTGATGATTCCCAGGCAGTTGGGGCCCACCACACGGATTCCGTTTTCCTTGGCCACGACCTTGAGCTCGTCTTCCAGCTCCACGCCGTGCCCGCCCACCTCCTTGAAGCCTGCCGTGATGATGACCACGGCCTTGACCTCTTTTTGCGCGGCCTCGGCCACCACACGGGAAACCATGGGAGCCGGCACGATGACCACGGCCATGTCCACGGTGCCGGGGACGTCGCTGATGGTGGGATAGGTCTTGTTGCAGACCACCGACGTGGCGCGGGGATTGATGGGGTACAAGACGCCCGTGTAGCCGCCTTCGATGATGTTGGTGACTACGGCGCGTCCCACGGAGCCTCTGCGGTCGGTGGCTCCAATGACGGCGATGGACTTGGGCTCCATGATGGCCTTGATGCTCTCCGCCATGCGATCCTCCATGAATCGTCTGAGTCCCGGAACGGCTTGGCGTTTCGGGTGATCAACGGCCACGTCATGCAGGCAGCCGGGAAAGGCTTTATCCGTCCTGCTCCTTCTTGCCGGGGTGCCCTTCGAAGAGCCGCCCGTTCATGGCAAGAACGCCGGGCCACGAACCGGTCAGGTCGCGCAGGTTTTTCTGGAGGCGCCACCACACCTTTCGCTGCCGTATCATGGCGGGCACCAAAAACAGGCCCGCGTCGGCCTTGCGCATGGCCGCCATGTTGTCGGAAAGCCTTTTGGAAAGGCGCTGAAGGCCACGAACCGGATGCCGGTCGCTTTCCCGTACGGGTTCGGAGGTTTCGTCCCGCCCGCCGGCGCGGACCCTTTTCCGCACGCTGCGGCCGATGAGAACCAGGCCCATGAGGTTTCCCGTGGCAACGGACTCCGGCTCGCAGGTGCCGCCGATGGGGTAGACGTCCCAACCTTGATGCGCCGCCATGGCAAAGGCGTTCATGCCGCAGGACTCCATGGAGGGCGAGGAAAGATCGGGGTGCCGGCAGATCTTCTTGGACAGGTGCTGGCAGTTGGGCTGGAAATGGCACAGGGCGTCCCGGCAGTTTCCCGCAGCAAATCCGCCGCCGGACTCGTAGCCCATCTCCCGTACGGTTTTTTGCAGAAGCTTCACGATGGAGAAGATCAGGAGGTAGTGAGCCCCCAGGTTGAACAGATTTCCAGTGTGGTCCAGACGGCCGGAGTTGATGTAGCGGGCGAGACCTTTCGCCGCGATGATGCGGCTCTGCACCTTCACCCGGAAGAAAACGGCGGCGGCATGCCGGGAAACCAGATCCTCCATCTCCTCCAGAGAGCTTCCGTTGGGCGGGCAATGGCTGCAGGCCCCGGACATGTAGCAGCGGGGAACCAGGCATTTCATCCGGACCCGGGGATCCAGCAGGATCTCCGAT
The DNA here is from genome assembly GCA_040753055.1 of Thermodesulfobacteriota bacterium. Lineage (GTDB taxonomy): Bacteria > Desulfobacterota > Desulfobacteria > Desulfobacterales > Desulfatibacillaceae > JBFMHL01. Next base: position 20,717 of record JBFMHL010000154.1, read on the forward strand.
GTGCTGATGATGGCGGCGTCGTTGGCGCCCCAGTACCCGGCCAGGAACTTGAGTTCCTCCAGGTCCGTGGGCATGATCTCGACTTGCGGCGGTGTGGAGGATTGCGTCACTTCGCCTCTCAGACATTCTCTACTCAGAGGTTACAAGAAGCTCTTTCATAACCCCATCTGACGTCCCAGGACGGCGTTCCGGGTCTTCTCAAAATGCTCACCTACAAAAACTGAATGCTCCACTTTTTCGTCTTTCCCGCGCCTTGTCCTGAAACGTGATCCGGGGGGGTGAAACAGCTTCTATGCCACGAACACGATTCCGTACAAGGGCTCCCCGCAGTCCGCTTTCCTGTTTTGATCGGGCAGCTTCCCAGCCATGGCCGCAGCATCAAGGCCGGCGGCCAGAAGCGACGGCCGGGCCTTGTATGGGTGGCGGCAAGGCCGTCCCTTGATGGTCGCCGCACATCGCTTTTCTGCGGCGCAGTAAACGAACCTGCAGTGTCCCGCCGCAAAGCCCACGGCCAGGTGGTAGCCTAAATAAAAGGCTTCGGACTCGAGCTTTTGGGTTATCTCGTAGCACTTCTCATAAGGCGCGCGGTGGGCGGGCTCGGTAATCATTTCATGACCGTAGTCCGGCATACCTGCGGGCGTAGGGACGCGAAAGAAAACGGCACGGTTGAAGGCCTTTGCGGCAGCGGGCACGGGGTCATGGGGAAATGCGAGTGGCCAGTGGGCGCTAGCCAGGTTCTTGGAAAGGGGGGCGGCCGCGATGGGCGCGGATACGTAGGCAAAGTCCTTTCCTTTCAAAATGCAGGCCGCGTCCGCGCCCAGCTCCCGGGCTTTGCTCACGAGCTGCGCGAGGTCGGCGGCAAGCTGGAGCGTATCCAGCTTCTCGTTGATCCTGCGAACATGCACTCGCTTGTGCGTGGCTTGCTCGGTGGGCATGTGCCGTGCCTTTTCGGATTTTTTGGTTGTTTCGCCTCTCCGCCGGTCCCGTGAGAGTTCGGAGGGCACGATCAGTTCATCTCTTCCCAGCGGTCCATGGCGCGGTGCAGGAAGTCGGCTAGCTCCGGTTCCTGGTCCTTGATACGGACTGCGGTTTCCCGCCAGGTTTCCGACACCGAATGCAGACCTTTTTTCTTGAGAAGGGTTTCCACTCGGTAGAACAGCTCGTCTATGCTCATTTCCGAAAAATCCATGGGAAAGCTCTCCTTTGCCCGCCGACTTGTCGGCGGAACTTGAAAAAAAGCAGGGGAAAACCTTTGTTTTCCCCTAGTTCGGATGCGATTGTATTACAGTTGCCGAAGCGCCTGTCAAGCGGGCGGGGGCTCCTTGCTGGAGGCCATGGCTTTTTTGGCCGTATCGCGGACCCGGACGTCCGGGTCCTTTTCCGCTACCGCCAGAGCCGCTATAGCCTGCGGGCTTCCGATGGCGCGCAGGGCCAGCGCGGCAGCAAGTCTTACTTCCGTCGGTTTCCACTTCTTGAAAAACCAAAATCCTTTGGGTTTGAGCAGCGCCCCCAGCACCTCCACTCCGGAGTTGTCCCGGATCTGGCCGATGGCGCGGCTGGCGGAAACCAGAACCGCCTGCTCCTTGCTGCTCCGCAGAATGTCGGAGAGAACGGGCACCGCCAGGGGCTCTTTCATCCTGCCGATGGACCGGATGGCCGAGTCCGCAACGTCCGGGTTCTTATGCTGGGCATGCTCCAGGACCAGCTTGCGCGCATCCGGGGTATTCACACGCTCGGCAAGGGCAAAGGCCGCGCCCCGTACCTTGGGGTTTTCATCGGCCAGCATGAGGGCAAGCTCGTCCCGCACGTCCCGGGTCACGGTATCCAGGACCTCCAGCATGCGGGACCGCTCAAAGGCGTTGGCGTCCGCCAGGAAGCCCTCCTTGAAAGCGGCGATCGCTTCCGGGCCGGAGCGGGTGATATAGGACGCTGCCAGCTGCCGCGCACGAAGGTCCTCAGAACTGCGGATGATGGACGTGAAGGCCGATGTAGCGTCGGCCCCGATGCTGGCCAGAAGTTGCACGGCATGCCCTTGCTTTTCGAGGTCATGCCCCACGGCGTCCGCCGTCAGAAGCTGAATAACGTCGGGAGGCAGCTCTTTGTCCATGGCTGCAACCATTGCATCCTTGTCCGCCGAGTCCGAGAGGGCGGCGTCCTCCTTGCGCCGGGTGATGTCGCCCAGGATGAGGGCGGCGGAAGGGTAGGAGCCCATCCGGACAAGGTCCATGGCCGAGTCGAAAAGCATACCGGAGAGGACCTCGCAACGGCCCGGGTCGCTCTCGTTTCCGAAAAGGGAACGGGCCTTGAGGCTGATCATGGAGAGGAAGCTTTCGCTGGCC